>SCMV01000030.1 GCA_005502875.1 Comamonadaceae bacterium 2PF
CCTCCAGGAACACCCCTTCACCGCCACTGGGCAGGGACACCAGCGCCGCCTCGGGCACGCTGTGCGCTCGCCCTCCCAGCTGCATTCGCACGGACACCCACTGCCCCGGCCTGAGGGTGGTTCCGGCAACCTGCTTGAAGGCAGCTCGCACGGTCACGCCCTGGTTGCCTTCGTTCACACGGGCCCCCACCGACACCACCTGCCCCTTGACCTCCTGGCCATCACCCTGGCGAACCCAGACCTCGCGCCCCTGGGCCAACTGTCGCGCCAGCTCCGGCGCCAGTTGCACGTCCACCAACAACTCATCCAGTCGGGCCAGCTTGAGCAACGGGGTTGCGACCTCGACCCGCTGCCCCAGTTCAACCATCCGCTCGGTCACATGCTGTGCTGCGCTGGCCTTGATGACCAACTCTCCGCTGGCATCCACGCTGGCGCCAGCCAGGGCCTGCCCGACCAGCTGACGCTGCTGGGTTGCGGCCAATCGGGCCATTTGCACCTCGTGACGCGATTGCTCCACGCGCGAAGCGGCAACCAGCCCTTCGGCCAACAGCTGCTCGTCGCGCCGCAACCCACGCTCGGCCTGGGCCAGTTACCCCTCGGCCTGCCGGTGCTCACGCTGCAAGTTAGGCAGTTGGGTGCTGCGCAGCCTGAGCAGAGGCTGGCCTGCGCGCACCGCATCGCCCTCGTCAACCAGGACAGCCGTCACCAGGCCATCCACCGGGGCACTCAACAGCTGCTGCTGTCGCACCGGCAGGCTCAGCTTGCCCGACAGCTCGGTCACCGCCTCGGCGGCAGGTGCGACCGGCTGTGCCTGCACACCCAGGGCCTTGGCTTGCGCCGCCTGCATCGCCACCTCGCCCCCCGCCGCGCCGGCACCGCTGCAAAGCACGCCCAACAACAGGCCCAGGGAGGCAAAAAGCCAGGCGCGACCCAAAAGGGGCTGGCGCTCGAGTTGAGCAAGGTTCATCGCTGTGACGTGCATGAGGCAAAACAGAACTGACCCCACCCAGGGGGCCGATGTGGCACAGCCTGCCTGAGCAAGCTGAAGGCAGCCTGAACCCCTTTGCACGGTGAACATGCCAAACTTGGCGACATGCGCATCCTGCTGCTCGAAGACGACCTCATCCTGGGCGAGGGCCTGCGTGACTTCCTCCGCGCCGAAGGGCACGCGGTGGACTGGGTCACCACCCTGCTGCAAGCGCGCAGCCTGATCAACGAGCCCCATGACGCATTGCTGGTGGACTGGCAGTTGCCAGACGGATCCGGGCTGGACTGGGTTCGTCACCTGCGAGCTCGCCACGACACCCGTCCCATCCTCATGCTGACCGCCCGCGACCTGCTCCAGGACCGCATCCAGGGCTTGTCTGGCGGCGCGGACGACTACCTCGTCAAACCCTTCGCGCCCGAAGAGCTGGCGGCTCGGCTGCACGCGGTCCACCGCCGCGCAGCGGGCACCCCATCGGGCCGCAAACGCATCCGACACATCGAAGTCGACATGGCCGGGCGCTGTGCCTGGTCTCACCGAAGCGGCCACCCCGAGCCCATCGACCTGACCGCTCGCGAATGGCAGATCCTCGAGGCGCTGTTCAGCCGCTCCGGGCGCATCGTCGACAAAGGCACGCTCGAATCCCTGGCCGCCGGCATGGACACGCAAACCAGCAGCAACGTGGTCGAGGTGCACATCGGCAACCTGCGACGCAAGCTGGGCCGCGACCTGATCGAGACGGTTCGCGGCCTGGGCTACCGCATCCCTGAAGACCTGCCATGACGCCCACCGGCCTGCCCTCCATCCGCCAGCGCATCAACCGCGTGCTCATCGGCATCGCCTTGCTGTGGGTGCTGACGATGAGCGCGGGCGTGGGCTGGCTCACCCACCACGTCCTGGACGACCTGCTCGACGGCACGCTCAGGGAGTCCGCCCAGGTGCTGTATGCGCTGGTGTTGCGGGCTCGAGAAGCCCACGTCGACCACGAGGGCGACATGCTGCCCGCGCCTCCCCACGAAGAGACGCTGGTGTGGCAACTCACCGATGCATCGGGCGCCGTGGTGCTGCGCTCGCACCGAGCTCCCACGGCCCCCCTGAGCGAGCTGCCGCACGAGGGCTTCGAGATCACGAGCGAGTGGCACGTCTTCACCATGCCGATGGGCGACCGAGGCGGCATGTTGCGCGTGGCGCAACACGAGAACGTGCGCCAGCAAATGATCTTGTTGACCATGGTCAGCGCCATGGGCCTGACCGCGCTCATTGGCGCGCTGGCGGTGTGGTGGCTCAACCGGGGGCTGCGCCGCGAACTGCAACCCTTGCTGAACCTGTCAAGCCAGGTGGCCGCCCTGGACCCAGCTCAGCCAGCGCCCCATCCGCTCGAGGCCCGTCGCATCGAACTGCGCCCCCTGGTCGAAGCCATTGACGGGCTGACCGACCGACTGGCTCAACGCCTCGCGCACGAACGCGCCTTGGCCGCCCACGCCGCCCACGCCTTGCGCACGCCGCTGGCCGGCATGGACGCGCAACTGGCCGTGGCACTCAAAGAGGCCCCACCCGAGCTGCAACCTCGGCTCAAGCAGACACGAGAGGCCGCCTCCCGCCTGCGCCGCGTCGTCACCGCCCTCATCAGCCTGTTCAGGAGCGGCGGAGAGCTCAGCTGGCAAACCACGTCGCTGGCTGCGCTGCTCACCCGCCTGCCCCTGATGAACGCCGAAGTCAGCAGCTCGGGCACCGACGCCTTGCCAGGCGACCCGGACCTGCTGAGCGCGGCGTTGTCCAACCTGCTGGACAACGCCGTTCGGCACGCGGCCACCCAGGTGCACGTGCACGCCAACGTGGACCCAGACAGCGTGACCCTGACCGTGCGCGACAACGGCAGCGGCCTGGCGCTGGAGAAAGGTCAGCGTCTGCAGGCCGCACTTGACGCACAACGCACCGAAGAAGGCCTGGGTCTCGGCCTCACCCTGGCCGACATGGTGGCGCGCACCCATGGTGGTCGCCTGTCCATCGAGCCCCCGCCGCCGCAAGGAGGCACCGCCATCACCCTGCGCTGGCCCAACCGGGCGGGCTGACGGGCTCAGGCCGGCACTGGATCGCCTTTGAGCAGCGCCGAAACGATGGCCAGCGAATAAGGGCTGGCCACCTGCTCCACGAAACGCGTGAAGTCCAGGTGGGCCGACGCATCGGCTCGGTCCGAGATGGTGCGCACCACCGCAAAGGGCAGCCCGAACGCATCACAGACCTGGGCCACCGCCGCCCCTTCCATCTCCACGGCCAGCACATCGGGCAGGTGATGGCGCAGGGTCTCGGCGTCTGCGGCCGAAGCCACGAATTGATCGCCACTGGCGATGAGGCCCCGGTGCACACGCGGCTGAGGCAGCCCCAACGCATGCAGGGGAACGTGCTGGTGCACGTCCACGAGCGCACGCGCAACGCCCTGGTGCACCCGCTCGGTCAATTCGGCAGGCGGGTGCAGGCGACTGCGGCCCAGACCAGGCAACTCATGCCGAGGGAACAGCGGCGACGCATCCATGTCGTGCTGGATCAGCGACTCGGCCACCACCACATCGCCCACGCGCACCTCGCCGCCCAGGCCACCCGCCACGCCGGTGAACCAGATCTGCGAAACGCCGAAGGCATCGGCCAGCAAAGTGGCCGTGATCGCCGCCGCCACCTTGCCGATGCCCGAGAGGGTCACCACCACCTCGCGGCCATGCAGGTGACCGCGCCAGAAAACGCGAGCGCCGCAGCGAACCGCGGTCTCATCGGGCATCAGGTCGATGAGGGCCTGCAGTTCCTGCGGCATGGCGGCCATCAGGCCGATCGGCCGTTCAGGGCCTTGGTCAGCAGTGCAATGAGACCGACCAGAAAAGGCCGGTGACGCGGGGGCATCGGGGGATGAAGCGGGGGACATCCCGCCATCATCCCACCGACGCCTGGCGCCTGGTACCTGGAGCCAGGTCTCAGAACGCGTGGCGCAGGCCGAACACCACGCTGGTGCCGGACTCGAAGTTCGCCAGCTGTTCCTTGTCGACCATCACGACGGCATAAACGTCGGTGCGCTTGGACAGGTTCAAGTCGTAGCCCACCGAGGTGATGCGGTGCTTGGTGACCGGCGTGGTGCCGCCTTGCACCGGCTTTTCCTTGCTCTCGCCGTAGGACACCATGACCTTGGACATCTTGGTGACGGGGATGGAGGCACCCAGTTGATACAGCTGGGTGTCGATGCGCGAGGTGCCGCTGTAGCCGCTGTTGGAGAACTCGGCGTACTGACCGAACAGCTTGGCGATGCCCAAGTCATAGCTGGTGCTGACCAGGCCGAAGTTCTGACGCTGGCCCTTGGTCAAATTGACCTTCGGTGCGTCGGCAGACCGCACCGTTTGCCAGGCGCCCCCCACGGCGAAAGGACCGTTGGCGTAGTTCGCCGCCAGGGCGTAGCTGTTGCGCTCGTTCAGGGTGCTGTCTTCACCCGCCTGGTAAGACACCGATCCCGTGAAACCAGCCAGGTTGGGCGACGAGTAGGTGATGGCGTTGCTCCAGCCCGAATCACCCTTGTCGTTGCTCCAGCGACCGAAGGTCAGGCGCACCGCCGGCGACAGGCCGAAGGCACCACCAAAGGGGTTGTAAGAGGCGACCTGCCCGAACAACAGGTTGCCCTGGCGACCGATGGTCAGCTTGCCGAAGTCGTTTTGCAGGTACACGTTGGCGGCGCGGCCCCAGAAGTTGTCGGCCGGCACGTTCGGCGTGACCGTGGTGTTGGCGTCGCTGCGGCCTTGGGCGCCGGTGTCGGGGCGCAGGAACGCTTCCAGCGTGAAGCCGGCCTTCAAACCACCACCCAAGTCCTCCACGCCCTTGAAGCCCAGGAAGCTGGTCGTCATGTTGTTGCCATCGACCTTGGTGAGGCGCTTGTTGTCGGCCGCGGTGGGCAGACCGCTCAACTGCATGGAGCCGACGCTCAAGTCGATGACGCCATAGACGTTGTAGCTGGATTGGGCCTGAGCGGCGGCTGCAGCGGACAGCGCCAGCACAGACAGTGCGAAATTGCGAATGGACATGGGCACTCCAGGTTTGGTGCATCGGCACCTGTTGTTGAAAACAGCCGCCGTCGATTGCAGATTCCATGCCCACACGCCCCAATCCAAGCGCGCACGCTTCTTGCGTTCATTGCAATACTGCATACAGTTTTACAGCTGATTTGCATACAGTTTTGCCACAGGAGCCCGCTCGCATGTCCACCCAAAGCCGCCCCATGAAGCCCACTCGCCGCACCGTTTTCGCGCGCATCGCCGCCGCCACCGCCTTGTCCCTGTGCGCCCTGACCCCCATGTCGGTGCACGCCGCCACGCCCATCAAGTTCCAGCTCGACTGGCGCTTCGAAGGCCCGGCCGGCCTCTTCCTGCACCCCATCGCCAAGGGCTACTTCACGCAAGCCGGCCTGGACGTCACGCTCGACGCCGGCAGCGGCTCGGGCGGCACCGTCACGCGCGTGGCCTCGGGCACCTACGACCTGGGCTTCGCCGACATGGCCGCGCTGATGGAGTTCCACGCCAACAACCCCGACGCACCCAACAAGCCCGTGGCCATCATGATGGTCTACAACAACACGCCGGCCGCTGCCTTCGCGCTCAAGTCCAGCGGCATCAAGGCCCCGGCCGACTTCACCGGCAAGAAGATGGGCGCCCCGGTGTTCGATGCCGGCCGCAAGGCCTGGGCCCTCTTCGCCAAAGCCAACAAGATCGGCCCCGTGACCTGGGTCAGCATGGACCCTCCCCTGCGCGAAACCATGGCCGTGCGCGGTGACGTCGACGGCATCACCGGCTTCTCGTTCACCTCGCTGCTCAACCTCGAAGCGCGCGGCGCCAAGCCCGCCGACGTGGTGATGTTCCCCTACGCCCAATTCGGCGTGAAGCTCTACGGCAACGCCATCATCGCCTCGCCCAAGCTGCTCAAAGAGAACCCGGAAGCCGTCAAGGCCTTCCTCAAGGCCTTCGCCAAGGGCGCCAAAGAGGTCCTGGCCCAGCCCGCCGTCGGCATCGCTGCCGTCAAGGCCCGCGACGGCATCATCAACGTCGACCTGGAAAGCCGCCGCCTGAAGATGGCCATCGAGCAGGTCATCGCCAGCCCCGACGCGCGCGCCGAAGGCTTCGGTCAGGTCAACCCCGGCCGCCTGTCGCTGATGGCCTCGCAGGTGTCCGATGCCTACGGCACCAAGACGCGCGTCAACCCGGGCGCGGTCTGGAACGGCAGCTTCCTGCCCGCTGCCGCCGACCTCAACGTCCTGCCTCCAGCCAAGTGAGTCAAACCATGGATGCCTACGTCGACTTCCAGGGCGTCTGGCTGGCCTACAACGACGAACTGCTCACGAATGGGCAGTTCGCCGTCGAGGACCTGAGCCTGACCATGCGCCAGGGCGAATTCGTCGCCATCGTCGGGCCCTCGGGCTGCGGCAAGTCCACCTTCATGAAGCTCACCACCGGGCTGAAGATGCCTTCCAAGGGCAAGGTGACCATCGCCGGCCAGCCCGTGACCGGGCCGCTGAAGATCACCGGCATGGCGTTTCAGGCCCCGTCGCTGCTGCCCTGGCGCACCACGGTCGACAACGTGCTGCTGCCGCTGGAGATCGTCGAGCCCTACCGCTCGACCTTCAAGGCCAAGCGCGCCGAGTACGAGGCCAAGGCACGCGCCCTGCTGCAAAGCGTGGGCCTCGGTGGTTATGAAGACAAGTTCCCCTGGCAGCTATCGGGCGGCATGCAGCAGCGCGCCTCCATTTGCCGCGCGCTCATCCACGAGCCGCAGATGCTGCTGCTCGACGAGCCCTTCGGTGCGCTCGACGCCTTCACGCGCGAAGAGCTGTGGTGCGCGCTGCGCGACCTGCAGGCCGCGCGCGGCTTCAACGTCATCCTCGTCACGCACGACCTGCGCGAAGCCGTCTTCCTCGCCGACACCGTCTACGTCATGAGCAAGAGCCCGGGCCGCATCCTCGCGCGCCGCGAAATCAGCGAAGCCGAGTTGCCGCGCCCGCGCGACCTCGAAGTCACCTACACCCCCGAGTTCACCGCCATCGTGCATGAGCTGCGCGGCCACATCGGCGCCCTGCGCAAGCCCACCAGCCTGGCATCGCCCCAAGGCCCTGTGGAGATCGCCCAATGAACACGAGCACCGCCAAGCACCTCGAACGCTGGGCCCCCTGGGGGCTGCTGCTGCTGACGCTCGTCATCTGGCAAGCCATCTGCAGCGCTTTCAACGTCAGCGAGTACATCTTCCCCAGCCCGGCGCGCATCGCCGAGCAGATGGCCGAGTTCCACACCGAGATCCTCAAGCACGCCTGGCGCACGCTGTGGGTGACGATGGTGGGATTCGCCATCGCCATCGTGGTGGGCGTGTTGCTGGGGTTTCTGATCGGCAGCTCGCGCCTGGCCTACGCGGCCATCTACCCGCTGATGACGGCCTTCAATGCACTGCCCAAAGCAGCCTTCATCCCGATCCTGGTGGTGTGGTTCGGCATCGGCGTGGGCCCGGCCGTGCTCACGGCCTTCCTCATCAGCTTCTTCCCGATCACGGTCAACATCGCCACGGGCCTGGCCACGCTGGAGCCCGAGCTCGAAGACGTGCTGCGCGTGCTGGGCGCCAAACGCTGGGACGTGCTGATCAAGGTCGGCCTGCCGCGCTCCATGCCCTACTTCTACGGCTCGCTCAAGGTCGCCATCACGCTGGCCTTCGTCGGCACCACGGTGTCGGAGATGACGGCGTCGAACGAAGGCATCGGCTACCTGCTCATCAGCGCTGGCTCGTCCATGCAGATGGGCCTGGCCTTCGGCGGCCTGGTGGTGGTGGGCGCCATGGCCATGGTGATGTACGAGCTGTTCTCGGTCATCGAAAAGCGCACCACCGTGTGGGCCCACCGGGGCAGCCAGGGGCACTGAGCCCCAGCCCTTGACCTTCAGCACCCACCAAAAACAAACCACCCCGGGGGGTGGTTTGGAAAAGCCTTGCGGCACCAACCACCGGCTCAAGACCGGCGGTTGTGCGATGCCGCAAAACGACATCGCTGCTTGAGTGAAGAAATCCCTGAGCGGCGCGAAGTGATGTTGGTTGGACAATCCGTTGACACGGATCGAGCGCACCGACAGATTGTAACGTGCATAATTGCACGGACGATCAAATATGACCCGTTGTTACGATTTGAGACGGGTCGCCTCCGCCGCCAACCACCCCGATTGAACGCGCTCCATGGACGCCTCTTTTTCACAGGATGATGACAGCATCCCCTACGACGCCAGTGGCTCGTGGGTGGCGGCTTGCGTCGCCAGCCTGATGTCGCGCCATGGGGTGCCGCCCCGCAACCAAGCCGCCGCAATCGCGCAAATTTGCGCGATTTCTGTCAGCCAGGCTCGGCGCAAGCTGCGTGGCGCGGTGTGGCTTTTCAACGAGGTGCTGGCCTTGTGCCGCCACCACGGCGAATCGCTCGAAGCGGTTTTCGGCACCGAACACGGTCCCGGCGCCCCGGGGCAAGCCGGCGTGCTGCTGATCGACGGCCTGGAGTTGCCCTGCCAGGTTCGCGCTGGGGCCATCTGTCCGCCAGCCTCTGGCGAGGCATCGGCATTGCTGACCACCCGCGTCGCAGAGCGCTGGCTGGTGGGCACCCCCGCGCGCCTGGACGCGCTCGGTGCCACCGGCACTCGCCACCTGGTCGAGCTGCTGCAGACCACCCCATCCGAGCCCCCAGCCGCCGCTCGCATCGCCGTCCTCGACGACGATGAGTCGGCGGCTCAAGCGTTGGTCGACTGGTTCGAGCAACTCGGCTACGTCGCACAGGGTTACACCCGCGCCGAGTCGCTGGAGCAAGACCTGCCCCAAGGCTTCGACGCTTACGTGCTCGACCTCGTGCTCTCTGGCGGCCAGACCTCGCAAGCCATGGTCGAGCGCATCAGGCGCCAGCAACCCGAGGCCCCCATCGTCCTTTTGACGGGGCAATTGCGCGACGGCAAGGCATCCGAGAGCACGCTGGCCGCGCTGCTGCGCACCCACCGCGTCACCTTTTTCGAGAAACCAGTTCGCCCGGTCATGATCACCGCCGCGATCCAGAACAGCCTGGATCAGCTCAAGCCGGCGGCATGAACCTCTACCAGGTCCCGCCCCCCGAAGAGGCCGAGCCTTTTTCGGCCCTTCAAGCCACGCGCAGGCGGCTCACGCTGTGGCTGGCCGCGCTCTCGGCGATCGCCTGCATGCTGGTGTGGTGGTACGACGGCTCACACGGGCTCAACAGCGCCTGGGCAACGGTCGCGGTGCCCATCATTGCAAGCGGGCTGGTGCTGGGCGGCCTCGTGATCTGGCTTCGTCCTCAGTGGCACAACCAGGCTGCCGCGCTGTGCAACGCCTCGGTGTCGACCTACTTCATCGGCTCGCTGATCACGACCACCGAAGCCGGCGGCCCGGACGGCTTGTACGAGGTGGCCTCCAACGCGCAGTTCATGCCCCTGCTCTACCTGGCGGCCTTCGTCACCATGACACGCGGCGCGGCGCGGCTGAGCTGGCTGACCTACGTCGCCACCGCCTTGTCCTACCTGTGGCTGTACGGGCCCGAAGGCGCACCAGGCGGAGACCACATCGGTCACTTCTGGTTCATGTTGCTGATCACCCACCCGATCTTCATCCTGGCGCTGTCCTACGTCAGCGTGCTGCACACGCGGCTCAAAAGCGCCGAGGTCGAGGTCCACACCTCGCGCGAGCGCTTCCTGGCCATGCTCTCGCACGAGATCCGCACGCCGCTGCAAGGCATGCTCGGCTCCATCGACCTGCTCGACCTGCGTGTGCACGGCGGCGGCGAGAGGCGCGCCGTCGACCGCCTGCGCCAGATCGCCAACCAGCTCACCGCCCACCTGCGCGACCTGACCGAGTACGCGCGCATGGACAACCCAGCCTGGCGCCTTCAGCCCGAGTGGATCGACCTGGCCAGCCTGGTGGAAGACATCTGCGACGAGCACCTGCCGCGCGTGCGCGCCAAAGGGCTCAACCTCGTGGTCGAGATCGACGACACCCCCAGCTTGCGCGAGAGCGAAATCGACCCCCAACGGGTGCGCCAGGTGCTCGACAACCTGCTCAACAACGCCCTGAAGTACACGCCTCATGGTCAGATCACGGTGCGGCTGACACAACGAGCTCTCACGCCGGATGCCACGGGCGCGCCGCAGCAACCCCAGCTGCAGCTGGAGGTGATCGACACCGGCGTGGGCATCGCCACCGAAGCCATGCCGCGCATCTTCGAGCCCTACGTGCGCCTGGAGGACCGCAAGCTGCCCCGCACCGAAGGCAGTGGTCTGGGCCTGGCCGTGGTGCGCCGACTCGTGGACCGACTGGGCGGCCAGATGGCCGTCGAAAGCGCCCCCGATCGGGGCTCGCGCTTCGTGGTCTGCCTGCCCGCTCACCCTTGTGCTGGCCACCCGACACCGGACAAACTGGAACGCCCCGCGCAGACCGCGCCACAATGAGCGCCGCCCCGCCAACCCGCCACACCTTCACCGCAGGACACCATGAGCACCCCCGTCCAGACCCTCACCCTCGGCACCCCCCTGTCGCCATCGGCCCTGCGCGTCATGCTGCTGGGCTCGGGTGAGCTGGGCAAAGAGGTGTTGATCGCGCTGCAGCGCCTGGGCGTCGAGACCATCGCCGTCGACCGCTACGAGAACGCCCCCGGCCAGCAGGTGGCGCACCACAGCCGCACGATCACGATGAGCGACCCGGCCCAGTTGCGCGCCCTCATCGAAGCCGAAAAGCCCCACCTCGTGGTGCCCGAGATCGAGGCCATCGCCACGCCCGTGCTCGAAGAACTCGAGGCCGCTGGTGTCGTGCGCGTCATCCCCACGGCCCGCGCCGCGCGCCTGACCATGGACCGCGAAGGCATCCGCCGCCTGGCCGCCGAAACGCTCGGCCTGCCCACCAGCCCCTATCGTTTCTGCGACTCGCTCGCCGAGCTGCAAGCCGCCATCGACGATGGCATCGGCTACCCCTGCATCGTCAAGCCGGTGATGAGCTCCTCAGGCAAGGGACAGAGCAAGATCGATGGCCCCGCAGACGTGGCCAAGGCCTGGGCTTTTGCGATGGAAGGTGGCCGCGTCAGCCATGGCCGCGTCATCGTCGAAGGCTTCATCGACTTCGACTACGAGATCACGCAGCTGACCGTGCGCGCGGCCGGTCAGGGCGCCCAGTTGGGCGAGGTGGTCACCCAGTTCTGCAAGCCCATCGGCCACAAGCAGGTCAGCGGCGACTACGTCGAGAGCTGGCAGCCGCAACCCATGTCGCAAGTGGCGCTGCAGCGCTCGCGCGAGATCGCCAAAGCCGTCACCGACAACCTCGGTGGCCAGGGCCTCTTCGGCGTGGAGCTTTTCGTCAAGGGCGACATGGTGTGGTTCAGCGAGGTCAGCCCCCGCCCGCACGACACCGGCCTGGTCACCTTGAGCACGCAGGTGCAAAGCGAGTTCGAACTGCACGCCCGCGCGATCCTGGGCCTGCCGGTGGACACCACGCTGCGCCAGGTGGGCGCCTCGGCGGTGATCTACGGCGGCGTCGACACGCAGGACGTGCAGTTCGAGGGCGTGGCCGAGGCCTTGTCCGTGCCCGGCACCGACCTGCGCCTGTTCGGCAAGCCCGAGAGCTTCGTCAAGCGCCGCATGGGCGTGGCCGTGGCCACCGGCACCGATGTCGACAGCGCACGCACCAAGGCACGCGAGGCCGCCGCGAAGGTGAAGGTGCGCGCCCGCCGCTGAGCCGCCCAGGGCTGCCCTAGGCTGCCCTAGGCTGCCCTGGGCGGCCCCTGCGGCCCCCGGCTCACCCGCCGCCGGCCTGCTGCGCTTCGTTGTGCGCTGCCAGCAAGATCGGGGCGGTGCCCGCCAGCATGAAGCGCAGCTGCGCATCGAGCCTGCCCGCGCGGGCCAGCAGCCCCTCCAGAGAAAGCAACTCGATCTCAGCGTAGTGCAGGGACAGCACCTGCTCGCGCTCGAGGTCGCGCAGCGCCTTGTTCACCGTCTGCCTCGACACGCCCAGCATCTGCGCCAGGTAATCCTGGGGCAGCCGCAAGCGCCTGCGCAGGCCTGATTTGGCGCTTTGCCCATAGTTCACCGCCGCGAACAACAGCCTGCGCGACAGGCGTTGCTGCAAGGTGAGCGAGGCGCTGTCCTCCAGCGCGGTCGTGACCACCCTCAACTGACCACAGGCCAGGCGAGCCAGGTCGCGCCAGTGGGCGGGGTTGGCGTCCAGCCAGGGCTCGATGAGGGAGCGCGGCACGCTCATCACGGTGCTGTCGGTGTCGGCCACAGCCGCCATGCCTCGGGGGATGCGGTCGATCAGGCTGACTTCGCCGAACCAATGGTAGGGCTCGACGTACCAGGTCAATCGCTGTGTGCCGTGCTCAGGGTGGGTCGAGCCCATGCACAGGGCCCCGGCGATGACGCAACAAAGCCCATCCTGGGCGTCATCGCGCAGCGGCTCCCCAGCTGCCAGGTGAATCAAACGGGCGCGCTCGACCAGCGCCTCCTGCATGGCGGTCGGACAAGCCCCGAACCAGACGTGGGTGCGCAGCGCTGGCAGGAGGGCGGCAGGGGTGGCGTCAACGCGACGGGACATGTGTCATCGGGCGAAAAAAAGGCAGCAAGGGGCGACACCCCCCACATGGGTTAGATGCGGCACGTACAACTGTCTGTTTGTTGACAATATCATGGCCGCACACGTCCTACGATTCGGACATTGTTCACGACAAACCACTTCGTCCTATGAGCTCGAGCCAAGCAGTCCACCCCGGCGCCATCCTGCGCACCCAGTTCATGGAACGCAACGGCCTGTCAGCGAGTGGCCTGGCCATCCGCCTGCACGTGCCCGCGCCCCGCGTGAACGACATCGTGCGCGAGCGCCGTGGCATCAGCCCCGATTCCGCCTTGCGCCTGGCCCGTTTCTTCGGCACCACCGCCCAGTACTGGATGGACCTGCAAACGGCCTACGACCTGCGCGTGGCCGAAGAGCAGGCCGGTGAGCAGATCCGCCTCGAGATCGCCACGCTGCAGTCCTTGCCCCCGAAGGGCGGCAGCGCAGCCCGTGAGCCGGTGCTGGCCGCGGCCTGAAACGCCTGCAGGCGTGTCCGATTCGCCCAATTGGGTCCGCCTGACGCACCCCCCACATGGGTAAGACGCCGATCGCTCACTGATCGGCGTTCAACATCCCCCCAACGCCGGCGCACCAGGCCCTGAAACGGGTCACTGGAAGGCCACCTCGGCGAAGCTGCGCAGCTTGCGGCTGTGCAACTGCCCCTGCACATTGCTGCGCAAGCGCTCGATGGCGCACAGCCCGATGCGCAGGTGCTGGTCCACGCGCTCGCGGTAGAACTGGTTGGCCATGCCCGGCAGCTTGAGCTCGCCGTGCAGCGGCTTGTCGCTCACGCACAGCAGCGTGCCGTACGGCACCCGGAAGCGGAACCCGTTGGCCGCGATGGTCGCGCTTTCCATGTCCAGCGCCACGGCGCGGCTCTGGCTGAAGCGCCGCTCTGGCTCGCGTTGGGGCAGCAGCTCCCAGTTGCGGTTGTCGGTGGACGCGACCGTGCCCGTGCGCATGATGCGCTTGAGCTCGTAGCCGTGCAGCTGGGTCACCTCGGCCACCGCGCCTTCGAGCGCGAGCTGGATTTCGGCCAGCGGCGGGATCGGCACCCAAAGCGGCAGGTCTTCGTCGAGCACGTGGTCTTCGCGCACGTAGCCGTGGGCCAGCACGTAATCGCCCAACTGCTGCGAATTGCGCAGCCCCGCGCAGTGGCCCAGCATGATCCAGGCGTGCGGGCGCAGCACCGCGATGTGGTCGGTGATGGTCTTGGCGTTGGCCGGGCCCACGCCGATGTTGACCATGGTCACGCCCGTGCGGTCACGGCGGATGAGGTGGTAGGCCGGCATCTGCGGCAGGCGTGGTGGCACGGCCCCCATGGCATCCAGCGGCTCGGCCGCCTGCCCCACGCGGCGAGTGACCACGTTACCCGGCTCGACGAAGGCGATGCAGTCGTCATCGTCACGCGGGTTGGCTGGGTCGGGGGGGCGCTTCATCAGCTCGTGGCCCATGCGCACGAACTCGTCGATGTAGAACTGGTAGTTCGTGAACAGCACGAAGTTCTGGAAGTGCGCGGGCGTGGTGCCGGTGTAGTGGCGCAGGCGGTGCAGCGAGTAGTCCACGCGCGGCGCGGTGAACAGCGCCAGCGGGCGCGAGCCTCCGCGCGTTTCGTAGGTGCCGTTGGCGATGCCGTCGTCCATCCGCGCCAGGTCGGGCAGGTCGAAAAAGTCGGGCAGCAGCATGCGGCGCTCGGGGGTGAGCTGGCCTTCGAGGTGCTGGTGTTCGTCCAGGCTGAAGTGCACGGGGATGGGCTCGCCACCCAGGCCGATCTCCAGCGCCACGCCGTGGTTGTCCAGCAGCAGCTGGAACTGGTCGCGGTAGTAGTCGGCGTAGAGGTCGGGCCGCGTCAGCGTGGTCTCGTAGGTGCCGGGGCCCGCGACAAAGCCGTAGGACAGGCGCGAATCGGCCCGGGCCACGGTTTCGGTGTGCACGCGCACGAAGGGGTACTTGGCACGAACCGGGTGACGGAAGTTCTCGCCGGCCACGAAGCGCTGCAGGCTGTCACGCAGGTAGGCGATGTTCGTGTCGTAGAGCTGGGTGACGTAAGCGAGGGCCGCATCGGCCTGGTCGAAACGCTGGGTGGTGAACTTCGGGGCGGCCATGTGAGGTCGGGGCAAGTCTGCCGGCAGTCAGCTTGCAAACCATTGTGCGCCCATTGCCACCAGGCCACTGTCGCATCCATGCTGCGTCAGGCCCCTTGTTCCGGGCTTTGCTTGCCCCCAGGCCTCGGCCAGGGACAGGCGCGCGCGATGCGCCCCAGCCCCCCGCACCTGAGCGACATCAAGCCGCCTTCTTGGCCGCCACCTTCTTCGCGCCGGCCTTCTTGGCCGCCGGGGCCTTGGGCGCACGGGGCTCGAACTCGAAGCCCACCTTGCCCGCCTTGGCATCCCAGCTCAGGAAGGCCTTGAACTTGCGCCGCGTCTTGTTGGACACGAAGCCATCGAGCAGGTCGGTCTTGCCGGTTTCGAGCAGCTTGCCGAACTGCTCCGGCGTGATCGGCTGCTGCAGGATGATCTTGCCGCTCTTGAAGTCGCACTTGGCCTTGCCCGCGCCCAGCGTGTGCTCGCACACGTAGTTGGCGCCGTGCTCGTAGACGCTGCCGCCGCACTTGGGGCAGGCGCCCAGCGTGGTCGCGTTGCTGAAGTCCACCGCCTCACCGGACTCTTCGTCTTTCTTCGCGTCCTCGCCGAAGTCGAACTCCATCTTCCAGTTGTTGAGCTCGGCGTCCTTGACCATCTTGAGCTCGGCCGTGAAGGGCCAGCCCGCCTTGGAGCGGAAGCCTTCGAGCGGGCCCAGCTTGTGCGTGCTCAGCAAGGTCTCGACCTCGTCGAGCTCGAAGCTGCGGCCCGCCGGGATCTTGGTCATGCTGAAGCCGCAGCCTTCGCCGTTGCCATCCGAGCCGGTGCAGGTGTAGCGGCGGTAGTTTTCTTTCACCACGCCACCGCAGTTGGGGCAAGGCGTCTTGAGCGTCGCGTAGTCACCGGGGATGGTGTCGCGGTCGTACTCCTTGGCCTTTTGCACCACGCGTTGCGTCATCGCGGCGATCTCGGCCATGAAGGCCTCGCGGCTCAGGCGGCCCTTCTCCATTTCAGAGAGCTGGTGTTCCCAGTTGCCGGTCAGCTCGGGCTTGGTCAGCTCGACCACGCCCAGGCCGCGCAGCAGCGTCATCAACTGGAAGGCCTTGGCCGTGGGGATCAGCTCGCGGCCCTCGCGCAGCATGTACTTCTCGGTCAGCAGGCCTTCGATGATGGCCGCGCGCGTGGCGGGCGTGCCCAGGCCCTTTTCCTGCATCGCGGCCTTGAGCTCTTCGTCGTCGATGAGCTTGCCCGCGCCCTCCATGGCGCTCAGCAGCGTGGCTTCGCTGTAGCGTGCGGGCGGCTTGGTCTTGTGGGCCGACACCGCGATGTCTTCATTGGGCACGGACTCGCCGGGCTCGACGGGCACCAGGTGCGCGTCGTCGCCTTCTTCAGCGGCTTCCTTGCCGTACACGGCCAGCCAGCCCGGCTTGACCAGCACCTTGCCGTTGGTCTGGAAGTGGTGCGTCTTGCCGGCGGCTGCCACCTTGGTGATGCGCGTGGTGACCTGGAACTCGGCCGAGGGGTAGAACACCGCGATGAAGCGCTTGACCACCATGTCGTAGAGCTTGGCCTCGGCCTCGGTCAGGCTGCGCGGCGCCTGCAGCGTCGGGATGATGGCAAAGTGATCCGACACCTTGGTGTTGTCGAACACGCGCTTGGTGGGCTTGACGTAGCCGTCGTTGACCGCCTTGCGTGCGTGTTGCGACAGCTCGCGCAGCGGCCCGGGCAGGTCGTCGTCGGCGATCATCTCCATCGTCTGCTTGACCACGGGGATGTAGTCCTCGGGCAGCGCGCGCGAGTCGGTACGGGGGTAGGTCAGGACCTTGTGCTTTTCATACAGGGCCTGGGCCAGACCCAGCGTGGTCTTGGCGCTGAAACCAAAACGCGAGTTGGCCTCGCGCTGCAGCGTGGTCAGGTCGTACAGCAGCGGGCTGGCCTGCGTGCTGGGCTTGGACTCTTCGGTGACGGTGCCGGTCTGGCCGCGCACCGCATCGGCAATCGCCTGCGCCTCGGCGGCGGACCAGACGCGGTCGGCCTTGAACTCGGCCTCGGCCGAGCCTTCGGCGGCGTTCTTGTCCTTCTTGAACTCGGGGTCGAACCACTTGCCGTCGTAGGAGCCAGCCTGGGCGCCGAAGGTGCCACGCACCTCCCAGTAATCGCGGAAGACGTGCTTGCGGATCTTTTCTTCGCGCTCGACCACGATGGACAGCGTCGGGGTCTGCACCCGGCCCACGGTGGTCAGGAAGAACCCGCCATCGCGCGAATTGAAGGCCGTCATGGCACGCGTGCCGTTGATGCCCACCAGCCAGTCGGCTTCGGAGCGGCAACGCGCGGCCGAGGCCAGCGGCAGCATCTGCTCGTCGGAGCGCAGCTGCTCGAAGCCATCGCGAATGGCCGCCGGCGTCATGCTCTGCAGCCACAGACGCTGAACGTCCTTGCCCAGGCCCTTGGCGCGCGTCGTGGCCGTGCTGTCGGCCGCGTATTGCACGATCAGGCGGAAGATCAGTTCACCCTCGCGCCCCGCGTCACACGCGTTGATCAGGGTCTCAACGTCCTTGCGCTTGATGAGCTTGACCAGGGCGTTGAGCCGGCCCTTGCTTTTGTCGATCGGGTTGAGGTCGAAGTGCGGCGGGATGACGGGCAGGTTGTTGAAGCTCCACTTGCCGCGCTTGACGTCGAACTCGTCGGGCGCCTTGATCTCGACCAGGTGGCCGACGGCCGAGCTGACCACGTAGTGCTCGGACTCGAAATACTCGTCGTGCTTCTCGAACTTGCCATCGACGGGCGTCAGGGCGCGGACGATGTCTTGGGCCACGGAGGGCTTCTCTGCGATGACCAGGGCTTTGCTCATGAGCGATGTTTGATGTCTTGTCGAAAAGGTTGGCCGGGTTCGTCACTACAATCGGCCTCTCGCGCGCACACATGCGTGCACACGGGTGCGCACACGCACACACGCGCGCCCACCAATTCAATGTACCCAAACTGGCCGATGACGCAAGCCGCCAAGAAAACCCGGACTTCCGCCCCAGCTTCACCGAAGTCGGCCCCGGTCCCCGCATCGTCGCACGGCCCGGCCGTGCGCACCGCCCGTCCCCACGCCGAAGCGCCCAGCAGCGGCCGGCGCACCCAGGTGCGCGAATCGGGCGTGCACGGCAAGGGCGTCTACGCCATCCGCCCGCTGCGCGCCGGCGACAAGGTGCTGGAGTACAAGGGCGAGATCATCACCTGGAAGGAAGCGCTGCGCCGTCACCCGCACGACCCCAGCCAGCCCAACCACACCTTCTACTTTCACCTCGACGACGGCCACGTCATCGACGGCAAGCACCAGGGCAACTCGGCCAAGTGGATCAACCACAGCTGCGAGCCCAACCTCGAGGCCGAGCAGGAGGGCGACCGCGTCTTCCTGCTGGCACTGCGTGACATCGAGCCCGAAGAAGAGCTCTTCTTCGACTACGGCCTGGTGATCGACGAGCGCATGACCGCCAAGCTCAAGAAGGAATACGCCTGCTGGTGCGGCACCGCGAGCTGCCGAGGCACCATGCTGGCGCCCAAGGAAAAGAGCAAAGGCAGCAAGGGCGGCAAGGGCAAAGGCCGCTGAAGCCTGATCTGCCGCCCCGCCCCAAGTCCACCGCCGCTGAACAGGCCCCGGATGCATCCGCCCCCGATCGATCTGGTCCTGGCCGACCTGAACGCCGCTGCCGAGCGCATCTGGGAGGCCTGCTCACCCCGCTGGCCTGACTTGAGCCTGGACGTGCTGCCCGAGGTCGGCTCGACCAACACCGAACTGATGGAACGCGGTCGCCGCGGCGAGACCTGGCCGACCGCGCTGGTCGCCGCCAGCCAGACCGCCGGCCGGGGCCGCCGAGGCCGCAGCTGGGCCGCCCAACCTGGCGACACGCTCACCTGCTCACTGGGCCTGCCCTTGCGACTCGGCAGGGTGCCAGGCGGTGGCAGCGCCTTGTCGCTGGCCGTGGGCCTGAGCCTGGCGCAGTCGCTCGACCGGGCACTGCAGGCCCGTCAAGCCAGTGGTCAGGGGCCCGCCCTGCCCCCCATCGGCCTGAAATGGCCCAATGACCTGTGGCTGGGGACACGCAAGCTCGGTGGCATCCTCATCGAAGCCACCCCCGCACCGGGCCTGCCTGGCGGCAGAGACGGCAAAGACGACACCGATGGCAGCCGCTGGGTCGTCATCGGGGTGGGGATCAACGTGCGTCCAGGCCAGGCGCCCGCCGGCTCGGCGTGGTTGTCCCGTGGCGCCGACGACCCACTCGGCGTTGGCGAAGTCTGGTCATGGATCTTGCCCGGCCTGCTTGACACCGTGCAGCGCTTTGAAACCACGGGCTTTGCCCCTTTTCTGGCGGCCTGGTCCGACCGCGACGTGCTCAAAGGCCAGGAGGTGTCGCTGTGGACCCGTCCCGGCCACCTGCCCGACACCCAGACGCCCCCCGATGCCAGCGGCACGGCCCAAGGCGTGGACGAGTCGGGCGCGCTGCTCGTGCATACTGCTGGCGGCCTGCAACGCTGGAGCAGTGGTGAAGTCAGCGTGCGCCCTGCCCTCGCAGCCCCCCTCACCTGACCCTTGCACGCCCCATGCTCCGCTCCCTGGTGCTCGCCCTGTTGATCGTCAACCTTGGCTTTTTTGCCTGGACCCACGGCTGGCTGAAGGCCTGGGCGGGCCTGCCATCCGGGAGCCAACGCGAGCCTCAGCGCCTGAGCGCACAACTGCACGCCGAGCGGATCGAAGTGCTGCAGCCGGGTGACACAGCGCAAAACCACGCACTGCGCCGCCGCACGCCAACAGCCGAAGCCGTCTCGGCCCCTGACAGCGCAGCGAGCCCTGCCGAAGCCACGTCCAACGCGGCCAGCGCCAGCGCGCAACAAACCACTGCCGCAGCCACCCCGGCACTGTGTGTCGAAGCCGGCCCATTCAACTCGGAAGACGCCACCGCCGTCGACAAGACCCTGCGACCCCTGCTGCAAGCAGGCAGCTGGACACGCCAGAGCATCGCCATCGGCGGGCAGTGGATGGTCTACATGGGCCCGTACAACGACCAAGACCTCTACGACCGCAAGGTCACGGAACTCAAGCGCATCAAGGGGCTGAACTTTGACGAAGTGCGCAGCGGCACGTACGCGCGAGGCATGTCACTGGGCCGCTTCGCGAGCGAAGCCGATGCCGAAACCCGCCTGGGCAGCCTCAAGCAGCGAGGCATCCGCACCGCCCGCGTGGTGACGATCCGGTCGGCCGGTCAGGTGCACTACCTGCGCGTGGCACAAGCCAACGAGTCGATGCAGGTGACGCTCTCAGGGCTCAAGTTGCCCCAAGGCAAGTCATTCACCGCTTGCCGGTCTTGATGACCTGAGCGGTCGCCCTGCTGGTCTGATGGCCCCTCAGGCGGGCCCACAACGCCGCACCCAGCATCCAGGCTGCGAGGGTTGCCAGCAGGGTCAACAAGCCCGCGTCGCTGGCACCGCCGCCACCGCCACCGCTGCTGCCGCCCGAAGAAGACGTGGTCACGTCAGGTGCAGGGCACACGCCTTCGGAGAACAATGGGGAGCTCAGCGCGGCGTTGAGCGCGGCGGCGGCGTCCAGGACACCCGCGCCGCAAGTGCCGCTGGTGCATCGGCAGTTGCCCAAGCTGCTGGCACTGCACAAATTGGTTGGCGAGCCCGAGGTGGGGAAAGCCGATGCCGACTGCATGATCCGATACGCCACGTCGACCGAGCTGAGCGCGGGGTTCACGGCCAGCATCAAGGCCGCCACGCCGGCCACCTGCGGGGCCGCGAAACTGGTGCCTTCGATGCCCCCCTGCAGGTTCGTCGTGCCAGGTGAGGTGGTGCCGTCGTTGCCCAGCATGGACATGCTCTGACCCGTGTCACCACTGGCCACGGCCACGCCGAAGTAACACTGGCTGGCCCGGCTGCCATTGACCAGGTTGGCGTAAGCCGCCTTCGAGGCATTGGCGCGCAGCCCGGTGGATGCGATCACGCCCTGACAGCTCGCAGGCTTGGACGGGGACGCATACCCCGACGTGCCCGAGCCGTCACCATTGCCTGCCGACGCCACGATCACCACCCCCAGAGAGCGCAGGGTGGCGATGGCGTTGCGATAAAGCGCGTCAACGGTGTTCGAGCCGCCCTGGCAATTGCCCAGCGAGCCATAGCTCAAGCTGATGACCCGGGCACCAGGGTTGGGAGGGGTCGGAGCCCCGGTCACCGACAGCCCTGCCGCCCAGTACATGGCGTCGATGATGTCGCTGGAGCTCGCGCCGCCTGTGCCGCCCACCCGAATGGGCAGCACCACAGGCTGGCCATCGATGGACGCGAAGATGCCAGGCCCCATTCGCTGGGAGCTGTTGAGCGTGCCGGTGGTCGTGCTGCTGCCGGGCGCCGCCAGCATGCTGGTGATCGAGGTGCCATGCCAGGAGCTGCATTTGGTCAGGTCACCGGGGCAGCCCGTTTCCCAATCACCAGGGTCGCTGACGTCGGTGTCGCGGCCGTTGCCGTCGTTGCCCACGGCGGGGTCGGTGACGAAATCATGGCCGGTGAAAAGGCGTCCGACGAAGTCAGGGTGGGTGGTCGCTTCGGTGACACCAGAATCCAGGACCGCAGTGACGACCGGGTTCAAGGTGCGTCCCGCCAGGAACGTCCAGGCAGCAGGAAAATCCGCCACGCCCGGACCGGCACCGACAGCAACGCGGGAGCGCATCCAGAAACGCCCGGTGTAGGTGTAGTCCACAGACGGCGCAGTCTGGCCGGTCGTGACGGCGGCCGGCCTCATGATTTCGTTGGGCACGGCCCATTCGACGTCCGGGTCCTGGCGCAGGCGCGCGGCCTCGGCCTCGGCGTCGGTCAAAGCCACGGGCTCGCCACGGTGCAGCACCTGGGCGCCAAACGCCGTGTCTTTCTGGACCAGGTAGCCCACGCGCTGGCGCTGCGCCACCTGAGCCATGTGCAGGCGTCGGCGCTGAGCACCCTCGGGGTTGAGAGACGATGGCCTGGCCATGCCTCGGCCGTCTGCCGTGGTCACCCGCCCGTCCTTGAGCTTGACGATGACGCCCATGGCCTGCGGTGCGGTCCCCTCGGGCGAGGTCGGCAACGCGCTGGCATGGTTGGTGGCCATCAAAGCCGCCACACACCCCCACCACACGGCTTTGCGCCACGAACGAAGGGGATGCTTGCTGCCAAGGCTGTCAACAGAGGTACTCACGCCGTGCTCCTGCACCAGATCCGGAAAAGTGATTATGGTTCGACGCCACCCCAGCACCGCAGCGACAAGACGAACTCAGCAACCTGTTGTCGGCACTGTTGCACATCGGATCAAATGAAAAAGGCCCCATGAAGGGGCCTTGAGCGGCACAAGTCGACGGATCCAGGGGCCAAAATCCCTGCACCCGCCGAACTGACGTGACAAAGGTCACGCGTCGATGGCGACGGCAGCGATCACTTGGCGATGACGCGGGCCATTTCCAGGCACTTGTTGGAGTAGCCCCACTCGTTGTCGTACCAGGACACGACCTTCACGAAGGTGTTGTCCAGGGCCAGACCGGCTTCGGCGTCGAACACCGAGGTGCAGACTTCGCCACGGAAGTCGGTGGCCACGACCTTGTCTTCGGTGTAGCCCAGCACGCCCTTCATGGCGCCTTCGGAAGCGGCCTTCATGGCCTTGCAGATGTCTTCGTACGAAGCTTCCTTGTTCAGCTCGACGGTCAGGTCAACGACCGAGACGTCCGAGGTGGGCACGCGGAAGGCCATGCCGGTCAGCTTCTTGTTCAGCTCGGGGATCACCACGCCCACGGCCTTGGCTGCGCCAGTGCTCGAGGGGATGATGTTTTCCAGGATGCCGCGACCGCCGCGCCAGTCCTTGTTCGAGGGGCCGTCCACGGTCTTTTGCGTGGCGGTGGCGGCGTGCACGGTGGTCATCAGGCCGCGCTTGATGCCGAAGGTGTCATTCAGCACCTTGGCCACGGGGGCCAGGCAGTTCGTGGTGCACGAAGCGTTGGAGATGATGGTCTGGCCGGCGTAGGTCTTGTCGTTGACGCCGTAGACGAACATCGGGGTGTCGTCCTTCGAGGGGGCCGACATGATGACCTTCTTGGCGCCAGCCTTGATGTGGGCTTCGGCGGTTTCCTTGGTCAGGAACAGGCCGGTGGACTCGATGACGACGTCGGCGCCAACTTCGTCCCACTTCAGCTCGGCCGGGTTCTTCACGGCGGTCAGGCGGATCTTCTTGCCGTTGACGATCAGGTTGGTGCCTTCGACGGCGACTTCACCCTTGAAGCGACCGTGCACGCTGTCGTACTTCAGCATGTAGGCCAGGTAGTCGGGCTCGAGCAGGTCGTTGATGCCGACGATTTCGACGTCGTTGGCAAAATTCTGGACGGCTACACGGAACACCATGCGGCCGATGCGGCCGAAGCCGTTGATACCGATCTTGATCGCCATGATGGAAAGACCTTTTGTGAAGGTTTAAGAGGTTTGGAAAGGCAGGAAACGAAGTCTGCTCAGCGGGTGTGGCCGGGCAGGCCTGGCCTGTGCAGCGCCCGGGCGGTGACCCAGGCGCTGCAGAGAACCCACGATTTTAGGCTTCAGGCGCGGTTCTTGAGCACCTTCAGCACGGTGGCCACCACGTTCTCGGGGGTGAAGCCGAAGTGCTTGAACAGCACGCCAGCCGGGGCCGACTCGCCGTAGGTGTCGATGCCAACCACGGCGTCCACGCCGTACTTCCACCAGAAATCGGTGACGCCGGCTTCCACCGCCACGCGGGGCAGGTTGGCGGGCAGCACGGACTTCTTGTAGGCCACGTCCTGGCGGTCGAACACGGTGGTCGAGGGCATGGAGACCACGCGCACGGGCACGCCCATCTCGGCGAGCTTTTGCTGGGCGTGCAGGGCCAGTTGCACCTCGGAGCCGGTGGCCACGATCACGGCCACGGCCTTTTTCTTCAGGCCCACTTCCGACGGCTCGGCCAGCACGTAAGCACCCTGGGTGATCACGTCGGCGTCGGACTTGGGCGCGTAAGGCAGGTTCTGGCGCGACAGCAGCAGGGCCGAGGGGCGGTTCTTGTTGGCCAGGGCCATGGACCAGGCCACGGCCGTTTCGGTCGTGTCGGCCGGGCGCCAGACGTCCAGGCCGGGGATCAGGCGCAGGCTGGCGGCGTGCTCGACGGACTGGTGGGTCGGGCCGTCTTCGCCCAGGCCGATGGAGTCGTGCGTGAACACGTGGATCACGCGCTGCTTCATCAGCGCGGCCATGCGGATGGCGTTGCGGCTGTAGTCGGAGAAGGTCAGGAAGGTGCCGGCGTAGGGGATGTAGCCACCGTGCAGGGTCACGCCGTTCATGATGGCTGCCATGCCGAACTCGCGCACGCCGTAGTTGATGTGGCGGCCGGGCTTGCCTTCGGTGGTGACGACCTTGCCGTCTTCGCCCACGCGGAAGGCGGGCGTGCTCTTGGTGTTGGTCAGGTTCGAGCCGGTCAGGTCGGCCGAGCCGCCCAGCATTTCAGGCAGGGCCGCGGTGAAGAACTCCAGGGCGATCTGGCTGGCCTTGCGGCTGGCCACGGTCTCGGCCTTGTCGTGGGCGGCTGCCACGGCTTCGACGGCGATCTCGGCGAAGTTGGCGGGCAGCTCGCCCTTCATGCGGCGCACGAACTCGGCGGCCTCAGCAGGGAACAGGGCCTTGTAGGCCTCGAAGCGCTGGTTCCAGTCGTTCACCAGCAGCTCGCCGTCTGCCTGGGCGTTCCAGTCGGCGTAGACCTCTTCGGGGATCACGAAAGCGTCGTGCGACCAGCCGATGGCTTCGCGCGTGAGCTTGATCTCATCGCCACCCAGCGGCTCGCCGTGGGCCTTGGCGGTGTTGGCGCGGTTGGGCGAGCCCTTGCCGATGGCGGTCTTGCAAACGATGAGGGTGGGCTTGTCAGAAGACAGCTTGGCCTTGGACAGTGCGCCGTCGATGGCGTCCACGTCGTGGCCATCGACCGGGCCGATGACGTTCCAGCCGCAGGCCTCGAAACGCTGGGGCGTGTTGTCGATGAACCAGGGTGCGACCTGGCCGTCGATGGAGATGCCGTTGTCGTCGTACAGAGCGATCAACTTGTTGAGCTTCCAGGCGCCAGCCAAGGCCACGGCCTCGTGGCTGATGCCTTCCATCAGGCAGCCATCGCCCAGGAAGGCGTAGGTGTGGTGGTTGACGATGTCGTGGCCGGGGCGGTTGAACTCGGTGGCCAGCAGCTTTTCAGCCAGCGCCATGCCCACGGCGTTGGTGATGCCCTGCCCCAGCGGGCCGGTGGTGGTTTCGACGCCAGGGGTGATGCCGACCTCGGGGTGGCCCGGGGTCTTGCTGTGCATCTGGCGGAAGGCCTTGAGGTCGTCGATCGACAGCTCGTAGCCCGACAGGTGCAGCAGGGCGTAGATCAGCATCGAGGCGTGGCCGTTGGACAGCACGAAGCGGTCGCGGTCGAACCAGTTGGGCTGCGCCGGGTGGTGGCGCAGGTGACGGCTCCACAGGGCCACGGCCATGTCCGCCATGCCCATCGGTGCACCAGGGTGACCGGAATTGGCTTGCTGGACGGCGTCCATGGCCAGCGCACGGATGGCGTTGGCCATGGCGGTGATGTTTTTGGTCTGGGTCGACATGGTGGCGGAGATGATGGCTGAGATTAGCCTGTCATTTTAACGTGAGCAAATGAAAAGGGCCCCGGCACAGCCGGGGCCCTTTTCATGGATCAGAGCCTCAGGCCCCGACCACCATCACAGGCCGGCGTTCAGGTCGCAGGTCTTGGGACGGATCGAGGTGCTGGCGATGTTAGAGGTGCAAGCCCAGTTGCCATTGGCAGGGTTGTAGGTGAAGGCGATCTTCTTGCCACCCAGCGCATCGCTCAGTCCCGTGTTCTTGAAGGTTGCAAGCAGTTGGCACGTCGTACCAACCACAGAGGCCTCCACGCTCGCAACATACTTCCCCGTCAGCACGAGGTTCTGGGATGCAGCCAGGGCGCCAGCTGGCACAGACTCATCAACAGCTGGAGTGCCAGCATCGTCGGGAACAGCTTCATCGGTGCTGCAAGCCTGAGCAATCGGGTTGTTGCCGTGCGCTTCGGCGGTCGGCACCTTCAGGCCACCCAGCAGCGTCATGGCTTCGGAAGCCTGGCCGCGAGCCGTGTAGTCTTGATAAGCCGGCAGCGCCACAGCCGCCAAAATACCAATGATCGCCACAACGATCATCAGTTCGATCAGGGTGAAACCTTGTTGTACACGCTTCATGGTGAACTCCTCGATGGCCGAAACGGCCGCTGGTAAAAGGGTTTGCAGTCAGCGACCGACATCGCCGACCGCACGCCAGACATGGTGCAGCCTGCGTGCCAGCTTTCAGAGCCCGAAAAAACGTGATTTCCTGCTCGGTTTCCCTCGGCCCACCCCACCCAACCAACACGCTTGGTCGGATGTGTTTCAGGACGTCAGCCCAAAAACGTCACCCAAAGGTCTGAGCTGACAATTTTCGTCACCCGATCAAGCCGGGGTCACTCTTCGGCCGGCGCATGAAACCGCAACCCCTCGCGCAGCGGCTCGATCCGGTGCCGGCTGTCCAGCGCCCTGACCTGCGACAGCACCGCCGGCACCTCGCCCGGCTTGGGGTGGGTGATGTAGACGCTGACCTCGCCATCCAACTGCGCCAGCTCCTGGGCCAGCGTCTGCGGCGACAGGTGCCCGCTGATGTCAGCCAAGTGCGCCTCTTCGTTGCCGAAGGCGGTCTCGATCACGAGTTGGGCGATGCGCTGGCCCTGCAGCGCCTGCCACAAGGCCGGGTTGGGGCCGGTGTCGCCCGTGAACACCCACCAGCCCTGCGGCGTCTCGACGCCGAAACCCACCGCCGGCACGGTGTGCGCCGCGGGCAGCACATGGACAACCCGATCGCCCTGCCCTCCCCGAGCGGGAAAACGCAAGGCCTCGCCCACCGCGAACTCGTGAAAAACCAGCACCGGGTGCTGGGCGCTGGGCAAGCGCGTGAAGTCGGGCCAGATCACGCCATTGAAGATGTGGGCGCGCAAGGCGGCCAGCGTTTCGGGCAGGGCATGGACGTGGATGGGCCGCAAGCTGCTCAGGCCCGCGCCCATGCGCAACTTGATGACCGTGTCGGCCAGCAGCGGGATGCTGAGCACGTGGTCCAGGTGGCTGTGCGTGATCAGGACGTGGTCGATGCGGGCGAGTTCGTCCAGGCGCAACTCGCCCACGCCACTGCCCGCGTCGATGAGGATGTCGTCATCGAGCAGGAAGGCCGTGGTGTGGCAGCGCGCCGCGATCGAGCCGAAGCAGCCGAGGACGCGGATCATGGTGCTGGCTCGTGGGGTTGAGCCCGCCCGTTCAGGCCTGAACGAACTGCATCTGGGTGCCGGCCAGCTCGATCACGTCGCCGCTCTTGAGGTGGACCGGGTCGGCCGCGACGGGCGAGCCGTTGACCGTGGGGCGGGCCGAGCCTTCGACGTGGGCGAAGACGTAGCCACCCGGGCGCTTGGTGATGGAGGCCACCTGCACGCCAGGCTTGCCCACCGTGGTGACGACCTTGGTCAGCGCGACCTCGCGGCCGGCTGCGGCACCGTTGAGCACCTTGATGGAGGCCGGGCTCTGGCTGGGCAGGCTGCCGAAGCCGCTGGGGCCCTGGGCCATGGCCGCACCGAAAGCGCCCGGCGTGGTGGAAGGGCCGGTCGGGGTGGCTGCAGCCGCGTGGGCTTGCGCGCCCAGCGCCGTCGGCAGCGGCGTGCCCGGCCGCATGATCATGGTCTTTTCGTAGTCGGAGCCTTCGTCCGCCAGGAACTTGATCTTGTACTTGCCGATCTCGACCGTGTCGTTGTGCTGCAGCAGCTGCTTCTTGACGGCCTTGCCGTTGATGTAGGTGCCGTTGGTGCTGTTGAGGTCTTCGATGAAAACGCTGCCGCTGAGCAGCTGCAACACGGCGTGCTCACCACTGACGGCCAGGTTGTCGATCACGATGTCGTTGTACGGGCGACGACCGAGGGTGGTGCGGTCCTTCGTGACCTGGACCTCCTTGATCACCACGCCATCGAGTGAGACGACCAGTTTTCCCATGCGGAACCTCTGCTTATGGATCTTGTGTGTGTGTTGAGACGTTCAGCCCAGCCCGGCAAAGCGCCTGAAAGGCCACCAGGATCTGGGTGCAGGATCCGCCACTCCCTGGGCGCGCACCAGCACGACCGCAATATTATCCCGCCCGCCCGCTTCGTTGGCGGCCGCAACCAGGGCGGCGCCCATCTCGGGGAGCGTTTGATGCTGGGCCATGACTTCGGCGATCTGGTGGTCTCGGAGCATGTCGGACAGGCCGTCCGAACACATCAGGTAGATGTCGCCCGACTGGAGTTCGTGCTGGTGGGTTTCGAGCTGAGCCATGTCCTCGACGCCCAGGGCGCGGGTGACGAGGTTTTTGTTGGCGGCAAATTGCGCCTGCTCGGGCGTCAGCATGCCAGCGTCGATCTGCTCTTGCAGTAACGAATGGTCTTTCGTGACCTGCTGCAACACCCCGGCGCGAAGCCGGTAGCCGCGCGAGTCGCCGATGTGCCCCAGCAACAGCCGGCCCGAGCGGAAAACGCCCAGCACCAGGGTCGTGCCCATGCCCGAGTACATCGGGTTGGAGTTGGCCGCGCCGAAGATGGCGCGGTTGGCGTTGTCGACACAAATGTCCATGGCGCGGCGCACGTCGCCGTCGCTGGCCTGGGGCGCTGCCTCGTTCAGCCAGCGCCCCAGCTCGGCACTGATGAACTCGCAGGCCATGCCGCTGGCGACTTCGCCGGCCGCGTAACCGCCCATGCCGTCAGCGAGCACCGCCAGCGAGCAGGACGTGTCGATGGCGACGTTGTCCTCGTTGTTGCTGCGGACGCGACCGGTGTCGGTCTGGCTGTAGAACTCGAACTCCATGGGGGGAAATTGTCGCCGGGTTGGTCAGGGGGCGGGCACAGGGATGTCGTCAGGCCAGGGAGATGTCGACGCCGGGGGCCCCGGCGTCAGGCAGCATCTTCAAGACCGCACGCAAGTCTTCGGCCATCTGCTCGCCCGAGCTGTAGCGGGTGGCCGGGTGTTTCTGCAGCGCCAGGGCCACGACGTCACCCAGCGCAGGAGGCAACTCGGGGCGCAGCTCACAAACGTTGGGCGGCGTTTCACGTGCGATGGCGCGCATCAGGGCACCGAGCGAGTCGGCCTCGCAGGGCAGGCGGCCGGTCAGCAGCTGAAAGAGGGTCACACCCAGGGAATACAGGTCGGTGCGGCCGTCGATGTGCTGACCGGAGAGCTGCTCGGGCGACATGTAGGTGGGCGTGCCCAGGATGACACCCGTGCGGGTGCGCGAGGCGTCGGCCAGGCGCGCCACGCCGAAGTCCATCACCTTCACGCCCTCGCGGGGCAGGTCGATCATGATGTTCTCGGGCTTGATGTCGCGGTGCGTGACGCCCCGGGTGTGGGCGTAGGCCAGCGCATCGGCCACCCGGGCGATGGCGCGCAGCACCACGGGCAGCGGCAGCAGGCGGGCGGGCTGGGTGTGCTGACCCAGGTCCGCGCCGTCGATCAGCTCCATGGCGATCCAGGCCAGGCCATCGGTTTCGCCGGCATCGAGGATCTGAACGATGTCGGGGTGCTGCAGGCGACCGGCCATGTCGGCCTCGCGCAGGAATCGGCTGCGGGCGTCGACCAGGTCGTCGCCCGTGAACTCGCGCGCCAGGGCCATGGTCTTGATGGCCACATGCTGGCCGGTGGCGGGGTCGTGGGCCAGGTAGACGGCGCCCATTGCGCCCTGGCCCAGTTGCTTGTCGAGCACGAACTTGCCCAGCATCGACAGGCCGCCGTGCGCCGCAGGGCGTGCTTCGACCGAGCCCCAGGACTCGACCGCCTGGACCTGGGCCTTGTCGCGCGCGCGGCTCAGGCGCTGGCGCACATCGCGCCAGTCGGGGTCGAGGTCGGCCATGTGCTCGTACACGTTGCGGGCGGCGTCGAAACGCTGCTCTGCCTCGAAGGCAGCGGCGATCAGGTCGCAAGTTTCCAGGGTGGCGGCCTTCAAGCCTTCGGGCGGCAGGTGACCCCGCAAAGCCTCCCACGCCTGGTCGACGGGCCCATCTCCCAACGTCAACAGGGCACGCTGGATGCGCTCTGAGTTGGGGTCGGCAGCCAGGTCGGCGCCCGCCCCAGTTTCAGGCCCCAAGGCAGCGCTCATGTCACCTGGCAAGGTGTTCAGCGGCGCGGTGATGGACGCCGGCGCCGTCATGTCATCGAACCAGCTGTCCAGCGGTGGGCGACCGCTGGGCCGCCCCGGGTCGGACGGCAGGATGATGGGCAGTGCCGGCGCCTGTGGCGGCGTGGGCGCGGGCATGGAGGCGATCGACACCACCTCGGGGACAGGCGACAGCGGCACCGGGCCGGAGCGTTGAAAACGGGGGTGAAAGGCGACCGGGCTCGTGTCAGCGAAGCGCGAAGGGGGGCGGTTGTCGTCGCGGGAATCGACGAAGTCCTGCAAGGCCTGGCGTTTGCGACGCTGCAACTCGGCGGCGCTGTCGGCCAGGGGCGATGTGTCGGAAAAATCAGCCCATTGGGTGCTGCGCGCACCACCAGCAGAGCGATCTCCGCCTCGGCCACCGTTGCGGCGGCGCGTGAACCACCAGCCCGCGCCCATCACGCAGGCCGCCAGCAGGAGGATCCATCCGACCACCGGCGACATCTGGCCTCCGCCTCAGCTGGCCTGGGGGGCCCGGGCCGCCAGGGCCTTGCCCACCGCCACGACCAGCAAGGCACACAGCCCGCCAGCCAGGTAACGCAAAGAGTCCACCGCAGGCAGATAGCCCTGAATGGCCGGATCACCCACCGCGAGCGTGCCGGCGATCCAGCCCAACAGGGCGCCACCCGCCACGATGATGACCGGGAAGCGGTCCATGAGCTTGAGCACCACGCTGCTGCCCCAGACGATGATCGGGATGCTCACCAGCAGGCCGAAAATGACCAGCGGCATTTGATGGCCTTCGTGTCCGGCCGTCTGGGCCGCACCCGCGATGCCGATGACGTTGTCCACGCTCATGACGAAGTCGGCCACGATGATGGTCTTGATGGCGCCCAGCAGCTTGTCGCTGGCTTTGAGGTCGCCGTGCTCATCGTCTTCGGGCACCAGCAGTTTGATGCCGATCCAGATCAGCAAGGCTGCGCCCACCAGCTTGAGGTAGGGCAGCGCCAGCAAGGACATGGCGAAAAAGATCAAGATCACCCGCAGCACGATGGCGCCTGCCGTGCCCCACAGGATGCCCTTGCTGCGCAGCTCGGGCGGCAGGTTGCGACAAGCCAGTGCGATGACGATGGCGTTGTCACCGCCCAGCAGGATGTCGATCATGATGATCTGGCCAACGGCGAGCCAGAACTCAGGGGTCAAGAAAGCTTCCATGTCTCAAAAAAGGAATCAGCCCCTGAGTGTAGGGGCTGAAGGTCGGCCACGGGGGCCTTTGCAGGGGCCGTGTGCCCTCAGGCACACGGGTGTTCACGCAGCTTGCGCGTCAGGTCAGATCAGCGACTTCAGGATGCGGCCCATCTCGGACGGGTTGCGGGTGACCTTGAAACCGCACTCTTCCATGATGGCGAGCTTGGCATCGGCCGTGTCGGCGCCACCCGAGATGAGCGCACCGGCGTGGCCCATGCGCTTGCCCGGAGGCGCCGTGACACCGGCGATGAAGCCGACGATGGGCTTCTTCATGTGGTCCTTGCACCATTGGGCGGCTTCGGCTTCATCGGGGCCACCGATCTCGCCGATCATGATCACGGCGTCCGTGTCCGGGTCGTCGTTGAAGGCCTTCATGACGTCGATGTGCTTGAGGCCGTTGATCGGGTCACCGCCGATGCCCACGGCGCTGGACTGGCCCAGGCCAAGTTCGGTCAGCTGGGCCACGGCTTCGTAGGTCAATGTGCCGGAGCGGCTGACCACGCCGATGCGGCCCTTGCGGTGGATGTGGCCGGGCATGATGCCGATCTTGATCTCTTCGGGCGTGATCAGGCCGGGGCAGTTGGGCCCCAGCAGCAGCGTCTTCTTGCCGCCGGCCGCTTCCTTGGCCTTCATCTTGTTGCGCACCATCAGCATGTCGCGCACGGGGATGCCTTCGGTGATGGCGATCACCAGGTCCAGGTCGGCCTCGACGGCTTCCCAGATGGCTTCAGCGGCACCGGCGGGCGGCACGTAGATGACGGACACGGTGGCACCGGTCTGCTGCGACGCTTCCTTGACGGAAGCGTAGATGGGGATGTCCGAGAACTTCTCGCCCGCCTTCTTGGGGTTCACGCCCGCCACGAAGGCGTTCTTGCCGTTGGCGTAAGCCTGGCAGCCGAGGGTGTGGAACTGACCGGTCTTGCCCGTGATGCCCTGGGTGATGACCTTGGTGTCCTTGTTGATGAGGATGCTCATGATGTGTCTTTCCTGGGGCGTTACTTGACGGCGGCGACGATCTTGGTGGCCGCTTCGGCCATCGTGTCGACGCTGATGATGGGCAGACCGGAGTCCGCCAGCATCTTCTTGCCCAGGTCTTCGTTGGTGCCCTTCATGCGCACCACCAGTGGCACGCTCAGGTTCACGGCCTTGCAGGCGGTGATGACGCCATCGGCGATGGTGTCGCACTTCATGATGCCGCCGAAGATGTTGACCAGGATGCCCTTGACCTTGGGGCTCTTGAGCATGATCTTGAAGGCTTCGGTGACCTTCTCGGCGGTGGCGCCACCGCCGACGTCCAGGAAGTTGGCGGGCTCGCCGCCGAACAGCTTGATGGTGTCCATGGTGGCCATGGCCAGGCCGGCGCCGTTGACCAGGCAGCCGATGTTGCCGTCGAGCTGGATGTAGGCCAGGTCGAACTTGGAGGCTTCGATTTCGGCCGGGTCTTCTTCGTCCAGGTCGCGATACGCCACGATTTCGGGGTGACGGAACAGCGCGTTGCTGTCGAAGTTGAACTTGGCGTCCAGGGCGATGACGTTGCCCTTGCCGTCGCGGTTCAGCGGGTTGATTTCAACCAGCGACGCGTCGGTTTCCATGTAGCACTGGTACAGCTTCTGGAAGATGTCCTTGGCCTGGGCTTGCGAGTCGGCAGGCATGCCGATGCCGTCGGCGATCTGCTGGGCTTGCGCGTCGGTCAGGCCGGCCAGCGGGTCGATGAAGACGGTGATGATCTTCTCGGGTGTGCTGTGCGCGACTTCTTCGATGTCCATGCCGCCTTCGCTGGAGGCGATGAAGGCGATCTTCTGGGTGCCGCGGTCGGTGACCACGGACACGTAATACTCTTTTTGGATGTCAGCGCCGTCTTCGATGTAGAGTCGGTTGACCTTCTGGCCTTCGGGGCCGGTCTGGTGGGTCTTGAGCTGCATGCCCAGGATCTGGCCAGCCAGCTTCTTGACGTCGTCCAGGCTCTTGGCGACCTTGACGCCGCCGCCCTTGCCACGGCCACCGGCGTGGATCTGGGCCTTGACGACCCAGACGGGGCCGCCGAGCTTTTCAGCCGCTGCGACGGCTTCTTCAACGGTAAACGCCGGAATGCCTCTTGGGACCGGCACACCAAAACGGCTCAGGATCTCTTTGCCTTGGTACTCATGAATCTTCATGGGGATCTCGCGATGTGGGTGATGCGTTCGGGTCGAACATGACAGAACCCACCACCGCCGATCAGGCAGTGGCGGGTGCAAGCGCGGGGCCGGTTGGGCCTGGTTGCACTGCAGCAGTCAGCATAGCACCGCCACCCCCGGGATGCGGTGGGGTGCCCCCGCAGCAAGACTCGGGTTTGCACGGGTATGGGGCGTGCATCACGGATGGCCGATGGCGGATCACGCTGGGCGCTTGGGGGCGCTGCGGACCTGCGCAACGGCATCAGCCAAGCGACTCTTCGTCAGGGTCAGGAAGACCGTCGCCCCGGACCACACGGCGCACGACGTCGCCAGCGAAGCCCCGGGCCATGAGGAAGCGGGCCTGACGCGCCTGTTCTTGCGGCGTGACCGCCACCTCACCAAAGCGCCTGGACCAGAGCTCGTGGGCTCGCTCCAGCTCGGTGTCGCGCAGTCCGCGCACCACCGCCTCTGCCACATGGCTGGGCAGTTGGTGCTGCGCCAACTCGGCTTTGATGCGCGCCGAGCCGAACCGCGCTGCCTTGCGGTGCACAACCGACTCGGCGAACCGTTCCAAGCAGAGAAAACGGTTGGCGGCCATGTCATCGAGCACGGCCTCCAGTTGCTCGGCCGATTCGGCGTGCGGCGCAAGCTTGCGACGCAACTCCACCCGGGAATGCTCGCGCATGGACAGCAGCTTGAGGGCCCGCCCCTTCAGCGACAAGCCAGGTCGCCCCCGGCGAACGGACTCACCCGCCTTGCCCTCGCTTTTCACGCCAGGCGAAAAATCATCTTCGTCTGTCATGTTGCGTCCACCAGGCACGGTCAATGGGTCGCGACATCACCGGAAAGCGACATCGCTGCACCCATCAAGCCGCCTTGTCGTCGTACTCGTCGTTGGCGGCAGCGGGCGGGCGCTGAGCCACACCCAGGGAGTCGCGAATCTTGTTTTCGATCTCGCGGGCCAAGTCGGGGTTCTCGCGCAGGAATTCGCGGGCGTTGTCCTTGCCCTGACCGATTTTTTCGCCACTGTAGGCATACCAGGCGCCAGACTTGTCCACCACCTTGGCGGTGACACCGAGGTCGATGACCTCACCTTCGCGGCTGATGCCTTCACCATAGAGGATGTCGAACTCGGCGGTCTTGAACGGGGGTGAGACCTTGTTCTTGACAACCTTGACTTTGGTCTCGTTGCCGACCACCTCGTCACCGCGCTTGATGGAGCCGGTGCGGCGGATGTCCAGGCGCACGGAAGCGTAGAACTTCAGCGCATTGCCGCCCGTGGTGGTCTCGGGCGAGCCGAACATCACACCGATCTTCATGCGGATCTGGTTGATGAAGATGACGGTGCAGTTGGTCTTCTTGATGTTGGCCGTGAGCTTGCGCAGGGCTTGGCTCATCAGGCGGGCTTGCAGACCCGGCAGGGCATCGCCCATTTCACCTTCGAGTTCGGCCTTGGGGGTGAGCGCGGCCACCGAGTCAACGATGATCAGGTCAACCGAGCCGGAGCGCACCAGCGCGTCGACGATTTCGAGGGCCTGCTCGCCGGTGTCAGGCTGCGAAATCAGCAGGTCTTGCAGGTTGACGCCCAGCTTTTGTGCATATTGCGCGTCCAGCGCGTGCTCTGCGTCGATGAAGGCGCACACGCCGCCAATCTTCTGCATTTCAGAGACGACCTGCAGGGTCAGCGTGGTCTTGCCGGAAGATTCGGGGCCGTAGATTTCGATGACCCGGCCACGGGGCAGACCGCCAACGCCCAGGGCGATGTCCAGGCCCAGCGACCCGGTGGAAACGACCTGGATGTCTTCGATGGCTTCGCCCTCACCGAGGCGCATGATGGAGCCCTTGCCAAACTGCTTTTCGATCTGGGCGAGGGCGGCCTGCAGTGCCTTGGCCTTTTCGGTGCTGAGGGTCGACTTGGGTTCCATGGGTGATCTCCGGCGCGCGGCCTGTGTGATGACAGTGAGTGCCGTGATTATGGCAAAGACTGGATGTTTGTACAGTACCCTGCGTGCAAAAAATCTCCCCTCGTGCGCGGGCGCCCTCACGGGGGGGCTTGCGGAAAACAGCGCTCAGCTTTTCGGCCAATGCAGGCACCAGGTTTCAGGCAGGGCCTGGTGATCGCCCCGCACCCATGCTGCACCGCAACAAAAATCATCTAGACTGGGTCGCATGACCGCAGCCCGTCCTCGCGCCAAAGCGCGCCCCCGCCCTCCCGTTCGTCCCCGCCTCAACCTGGCTCTGCAAGGGGGCGGCTCTCACGGGGCGTTCACTTGGGGCGTGCTCGACCGGTTGCTCGACGACGATGGGGTGGACATCACCGGCATCTCCGGCACCAGCGCCGGGGCCCTCAATGGCGCGGTGGCGCTGTCAGGTTACGTGGACGGGCACGAAGCCGGTGGGCCACAACAGGCCCGACGCCAGGCGCAGCAAGCCCTGCACGATTTCTGGCGCGACGTCAGCCACCACGGCTCGCTGTTCAGCCCCTTGAGCAACCCGTTCAGCAACCCTTTCGGCACACAGGGGCTGGACGCGATGCTCGGGCCCTTCGGGCTGGGCACCAGCGCGCTGATGCAATGGGGCAACCTGCTGACGCGGTCGTTCAGCCCCTACGAATTCAACCCGCTGAACCTCAACCCGCTCAAAGACGTGCTGGCCAAGCACGTGCGTGTCGAGTCCCTGCACGAAGGGTGCGCTCACTGTGGCGTCCCCCTTTTCGTGACAGCCACCTCGGTGCGCACCGGCCAAGCGCGTGTCTTCAGCGCAGAGGAGCTGAGCATCGACGCCTTGCTGGCATCCGCCTGCCTGCCCTTCTTGTTCCAGGCCGTTCAGATCGACGACGAGCCCTTCTGGGACGGGGGCTACACCGGCAACCCGGCGCTGTACCCGTTGATCTACCGCACGGAGCTCAACGACATCCTGCTGGTGAGGCTGAACCCGCTGGAGCGCGAGGGCACCCCGACGCGCAGCGTGGACATCATGGACCGGCTCAGCGAAATCACCTTCAATGCCAGCCTGATCGGCGAGATGCGGGCCATCGCCTTCGTGGGCCGCCTGCTGCGCGAGAACAAGCTGGACCCGGGGCGCTACAAGCAACTGCACATGCACATGGTGTCCGACGACGAGGGCATGAATGGCTTCGGGCCGTCGACCAAGTTCAACACCGAATGGGTCTTCCTGGAACAGTTGCGAGACCTGGGGCGCGCTGCGGCGGACCGCTGGCTGACGCAACACCGCGATGACGTGGGTGTGCGCAGCAGCCTGCACATCGAAGAAAGCTTCCTGGGACGCGGACGCCAGACTTGATCTGACGCAAGGCTGCTCGCCTCGATCGGCGTCAACATGAAGCCCTGAGAGACCCCATGAGCACTGAGAGGAGCGACATGATCCAAGAACACCACCCGCTGGCCAAGGACTTCCCCGAGCTGAAGGACCGCATCCACGCACTCAAGACAGGCAGCGCGCACTTTGCTCGCCTGGAGCGCGAGTACGAAGAGCTCGACAAGGAGATCGTGCGACTGGAAACCGGCGTCGAACACGCTTCATCCGCCGACCTGGAAGGCAAGAAGCAACGTCGCGTGAACCTCAAAGATGAGCTCTACGCCTTGCTGAAGGCCTGAGCACCGCGGCCCGCGCCGCACCCAAGAGCAAGGCATCGCGGCGCCCGCCCTGATCTGGGCGATGCGTCCGCGCCTCGGGGCCCCGCGCCACAAGCGCCGGGCCCTTCCCTTTTGGGGCCCGCCTGCAAGGGGAGCCAACCAGCTTGGCCGCCCACGGGTGGCCGGGCAACTAAAATGGCAGGATGACGTCCCTTGCCCAGCCTGCCGGCCCCACCTCGCCCGCCACCCCGCTCACCGTGCCCCCCATGCGCCTGTCCGGCCTGGAGCCGGTTCTCATCGGCCAGGGCACGTTGTTCGTCAACGTGGGCGAGCGCACCAACGTCACGGGCTCGAAAGCCTTCGCCCGCATGATCCTCGAAGGCCGCTTCGAAGACGCTCTGTCGGTGGCCCGCCAGCAGGTCGAAAACGGCGCCCAGGTCATCGACATCAACATGGACGAGGCCATGCTGGACGCCAAGGCGTCCATGGTGCGCTTTTTGAACCTGATCGCCGGCGAGCCTGAAATCGCCCGCGTGCCGATCATGATCGACTCCTCCAAGTGGGAGGTGATCGAGGCCGGGCTCAAGTGCATCCAGGGCAAGGGCATCGTCAACTCGATCTCGCTCAAAGAGGGCGAGGACAACTTCCGCCAGCAGGCCAAGCTGGTCAAGCGTTATGGCGCCGCCGCCGTGGTCATGGCTTTCGACGAGAAGGGCCAGGCCGACACCTTTGCGCGCAAGATCGAGATCTGCGAGCGCGCCTACCGCTTCCTGGTCGACGAGATCGGCTTCCCGCCGGAAGACATCATCTTCGACCCGAACATCTTCGCGGTGGCCACCGGCATCGAGGAGCACGACAACTACGCGGTCGATTTCATCGAGGCCACGCGCTGGATCAAGCAGAACCTGCCGGGCGCCAAGATCAGCGGGGGCGTCTCGAACGTGTCGTTCAGCTTCCGCGGCAACGAGCCGGTGCGCGAGGCCATCCACACCGTGTTCCTCTACCACGCCATCCAGGCGGGCATGGACATGGGCATCGTCAACGCCGGCATGGTGGGCGTGTACGACAACCTGGAGCCCCACCTGCGCGAGTTGGTCGAAGACGTGGTGCTCAACCGCAAGCCCGTGTTCAAGGACGGCGAAGACACGAGCCTGACGCCGACCGAGCGCCTGCTGGCCATTGCCGAGCAGGTCAAGGGCACGGCCAAGGACGACAGCGCCAAGCTGGCCTGGCGTGGCACGACCGAGGCGCCGGCGTCGGTCGAGCAGCGCCTGAGCCACGCCCTGGTGCACGGCATCACCGATTTCATCACGGTCGACACCGAAGAGTGCTGGCAGGGCATCAAGGCCAAGGGCGGCCGCCCGCTGCACGTGATCGAAGGCCCGCTGATGGCCGGCATGAACTCCGTGGGTGACCTGTTCGGCGCGGGCAAGATGTTCCTGCCGCAGGTGGTCAAGAGCGCCCGCGTGATGAAGCAGGCCGTGGCCCACCTGCTGCCCTACATCGAAGAAGAAAAGCGCCTGCTGATCGAAGGCGGCGGCGACGCCAAGGCCAAGGGCAAGATCGTCATCGCCACCGTCAAGGGCGACGTGCACGACATCGGCAAGAACATCGTCACCGTGGTCCTGCAGTGCAACAACTTCGAGGTGGTCAACATGGGCGTGATGGTCCCGTGCAAGGACATCCTCGACAAGGCCAAGGAAGAGGGGGCGGACATCATCGGCCTGTCGGGCCTGATCACGCCTTCGCTGGAAGAGATGCAGTACGTGGCCGCCGAGATGGAGCGCGACGAGTACTTCCGCAGCCGCCAGACGCCGCTGCTGATCGGCGGGGCCACCTGCTCGCGCGTGCACACCGCCGTCAAGATCGCACCGAACTTCAGCGGCCCGGTGGTGTACGTGCCCGATGCCTCGCGCGCCGTGGGCGTGTGCTCCGACCTGCTGAGCACCGAGCGCCAGGCCGCCTACATCGCCGAGCTCAACGCCGACTACGAGAAGGTGCGCCAGCTGCACGCCAACAAGAAGGCCACGCCGATGGTCTCCTTGGCCGAGGCGCGCGCCAACAAGGCCGTGGTCGACTTCGAAACCCACACCCCCGATGCACCCAAGTTCATCGGCCGGCGCGTGTTCAAGAACTACGACCTGGGCGAGCTGGCCGCCTACATCGACTGGGCGCCCTTCTTCCAGACCTGGGACCTGCACGGCGCCTTCCCCGCCATCCTCGATGACGCCGTGGTCGGCGAAGAGGCCAAGAAGGTTTACGCCGACGCCCAGGCCATGCTCAAGAAGATCGTCGAAGGCCGCTGGCTGGTGGCCAACGGCGTGATCGGCCTGTACCCCGCCAACACGGTGGACGACGACGCGATCGTGCTGTATGCCGATGAAAGCCGCTCGAGCGAGCTGCTGCGCTGGCACCCGCTGCGCATGCAGACCCAGCGCCCGGTGGTCGATGGCGTCAAACGCCCCAACCGCTCGCTGGCCGACTTCGTGGCCCCGCGCCCGGACGCCGGAGGCAAGAAGGACTACGTTGGCATGTTCGCCGTGACCGCAGGCCTGAACATCGAGAAAAAGGAAGCCGAGTTCATGGCCCACCATGACGACTACTCGGCCATCATGCTCAAGGCCCTGGCCGACCGCCTGGCCGAGGCCTTCGCCGAGCGCATGCACGAGCGCGTGCGCAAGGAGTTCTGGGGCTACGCCGAGGCCGAGTCGCTGGACAACGCGCAGCTCATCAAGGAGCAGTACCGCGGCATCCGCCCGGCCCCGGGCTACCCGGCCTGCCCCGACCACACGGTCAAGCGCGACATGTTCAAGGTGCTGGACGCCCACGACATCCACATGCACCTGACCGAGAGCCTGGCGATGATGCCGGCGGCCAGCGTGAGCGGCTTCTACCTGGCCCACCCGCAGGCGGCTTACTTCAACGTGGGCAAGATCGCGGGCGACCAGGTGGAAGACTGGGCGCAGCGCACCGGCCTGAGCCTCACCGACGCCGAGCGAGCGCTGGCACCGTTGCTCTGACGCCCGGCCGGCTCGGTCCCTGGAAGCGCCCCGATGGGGCGCTTTTTTTCGCCGGTCATGCGCCAACACCTTGCCATTTTTATTTCGCGCGCGAATCAAAATGCCGTAAACTGCTTCGCATGCAAAACAAACCGCGCCTGATCTTCCTGCTCAACAGCGCCCAGCGCCATTTGCAGCAGTGGATGGCCCAACAGACCGAAGCCGCCAGCCGCCCAGATCAGCAAGCCCCCACGCCGACGCAAAGCGGTGTGCTCTTCGCCCTGGCCAAGGCCGATGGCGCCACCATGGGCGAGCTCGCCCAAGCGCTTGACCTCGCACCCTCCGCGGTGTCGGGCCTCATCCAGCGCATGGAAGCGCTCGACTGGGTGGCCCGCCACCCCTGCCCTGATGACGGCCGCACGCAGCGCGTCTGGCTGCGCCCGGCAGGGCAAAAGCTCATGCCCTTGCTCCGGCAGGCCACCACCCGCATCAACGCACGCCTCACAGAAGGCTTCACCGAGGCCGAACTGCAGGCGGTCGCTCGCTGGCTCACGCACGTTCAGCAACTCGACCAGGTCGATCAACCGGAAACCTGAGATGTCCCATCACACCCCGACCGACGCGATGCAAGCCATCGACATCGCCTGCCAAGATGGCACCGTGCTCAAGGGGCACTTTTTGCGCGCGCACGCTGGCGCGCAGGTCGCCACGCACGCCCCGGTTTTGCTGTGCCCTGCCACAGGCGTGAAACAACACTTCTACCTGCGCTTTGCGACGTGGCTGGCCGCCCAAGGCCACGACGTCCTGGTCTTCGACTACCGGGGCATCGGCCTGTCGCTGCATGGCAAGCTCAAAGACAGCCGCGCCACGCTGGCCGAATGGGGCCAGCAGGACCAGGTTGCCGCGCTCGACTGGCTGGTGCGCCACACCGGCCGCGAACAGGTCCTGCTCATCGGTCACAGCGCTGGCGGCCAGATGATCGGCCTGCTGCCCAACCACCGCCACGTCAGCCGCCTGGTGGGCGTGGCCGCATCCACCGGCTGGTTTCGCGGCATGAAGCCGAGCTTTCGCTTCAAGGCTCGCCTGGGCCTGCGCTGCCTGGTGCCGCTGGGCACGCTCATCAAGGGTTATGCGCCAACGGCAGCCGTTGGCCTGGGCGAAGACTTGCCAGCGGCCGTTGCCAGGCAGTGGGGCCAGTGGTGCGCGGCTGGCGGTTACGCGACCAACGCCGTCAAAGGCAGGCCGCAACTGGACTTCCATGGCGACATCCGCATCCCCATCACCGTCTTCCACGCCACCGATGACGACATCGCCACCCCCACCACCGTGGCCGACCTGATGCGCACCTTCCCAGCCGCGCGCAAGCAGGTGCAGCACATCGCGCCGCGCGAACACGGGCTGAAGTCCATTGGCCACATCGATTGGTTCCGCAGCTCGCACCAGGCGCTGTGGCCCCTGCTGGCACAGGCCCTGCGCGAGCCCAACTGACCCCGTCAGAGGCAGGTGGCAGCGCAAGCGCCGGGTATCCTCCCGAGCATGCGCATCCTCGGCATCGACCCCGGTCTGCAGACCACTGGCTTTGGCGTCATCGAAACCGATGGCCCACGCCTGCATTACGTGGCCAGCGGCACCATCAAGACCCGCGAGGCCGCGCAGGGCGACCTGCCCACACGGCTGAAGATCATTTATGAAGGCGTGCGCGAGGTGGTGAGCCGCTACGAACCGCAAGAGGCCTCGGTCGAAATCGTGTTCGTCAACGTGAACCCGCAATCGACGCTGCTGCTGGGGCAGGCGCGCGGTGCCGCGATCGCCGGGCTGCTGTCGCTGAGCACCTCGCCACGCGTCAGTGAATACACCGCGCTTCAGATGAAAAAGGCCGTTGTGGGGCATGGTCACGCCGCCAAGGCGCAGATTCGCCAGATGGTGATGCGCTTGCTGGAGCTGCCGCGCGAGCCCAACAACGACGCATCCGACGCGCTGGGACTGGCCATCTGCCACGCCCACGCCGGCAGCTTGATGGCGCAAATTGCCAAAAAAACCGAGCTGAACCGTCGCACGCACGCCCAAATCAAGAGCGGTCGCGTTTATTGACCCCCTTGAATTGGGGAAGCAGCCCGACACACAGTTGCCGGATGTGAACAAAGTCACTAATGTGTCGGGGAGAGTGGCCCTTCTTGGTCACAGCCCCATTCAAGCAGGATCAACCATGATGCAACTTCGCAAAGCAGCCCTCGCCGCAGCCCTGGCCCTCGGTGCCCAGGCTTCGGCTTTCGCCTCGATCATCATCACCGAACCCGGTGTCGATGGTTTCAACATCGAAACCCTGGCCTTCAACGGCTCCAGCTACGACATCACGCAGCTGACCTTTGACTTCTCCGGCACCACCACCGGCGACGCCAGCAACATCGTCATCGACGGCTCGCCCCTGAGCATCACCGCCCCCGCAGGCGGCACCGCCACCTTCTTCGGCAGCGGCGCGGTGTTCGGCTTCAACTTCACCGGTTTCAACACTTTTGACTCGTTCAAGTTCAAGTGGGATCCGGATTCGGCCATCAGCGGCTCTTATGGCGCCACGGGCCTGGACTTCATCGGTGCCACCGTCACCGCCGTGACCACTGGCGGCACCTACTCGGGCACCTTCTACAAAGTGGGCAACACGCCTGACGTGTCGGCCGTGCTGTCGCCCGTGCCGGAAGCCGAGTCCTTCGCCCTGGCGCTGGCTGGTCTGGCCGTGGTCGGTGGCGTTGCCACCCGTCGCAGCCGCAAGGCCTGATCGCTCAAGCGATCCCTCTGTCGCCCCTCGCGGGCAACAAAACAAAAGACCAGCCTCGGCTGGTCTTTTTCATTGCCCGTCCTTGATCAGGCGATCACGTTGCGGCTGAACGGGGCGTGCGTTCATCGGGTACAAGCGTGAAAAGATGCTGATTTGCTGGGCGGACACGCTGACCGGCTTTTTCAGCACCATCCACAAGACACCCTCGGTGCACGGCGGCGTGGTGAGCGAGCCCATGTAGGTCACGTAGCGGCGGTCCTCCGGCAAGAGTTGAAAGAGGTCCAGGCCCTGCAATCCAGCTTGTTCGACGCGCTTTTCCAGGGGCAGGTTGTTCCAGACCTGCTGCACGATCGGGTGCCCCTTGCCCTCCTCGATCAACACGGCCACCACGGCCAGCTTGCCTTCGAGGTCCTTGTGCACCAGGTGGGCCACCATCTCGAACTGCCGGCCGTTGAGCCGCTCCTCGCTGGGGCGGTGGAAGTGAAACTGCACCAGCTCGTACCGACGGCCATTGACGACGATGCGGTTGCCAGGCTCGACATTGACCTGGACCGTGTGGCCGTTGTCGATCACGCGGAACGCTGACAGCTTGTAGTCGAACTGGATGGGGTCGAGCTCCACGGGGATGCCCTCGCGGATGTCGATCGGGCTCTGGCGCTCGCCCAAGCCGCACTGTTTGAACTCGGGGTTGAGCTCGTGCCAGTGCTGCGGGCCGGTGTCGCCCTGGTAGGACCAATGGCCGTGTCCTGCCGCCTTGGCGTGCTTGTCCTGGGCCTTGCCCGTCTGGCGTGAGCCCCCCTTGGCCTGGACGCGCACCACGGGCGCGGGCCCCCGGTTGGCACGCACCTCGCTGATCTTGCTCTCGATCATGTCGCGCAGCTCGCCCATCGAGACAGACTGCTTGGGCTCGGCGGTCGACTCCGGCTTCGCCTCGGTTTTCGGCTCGACCTTGGCTTCGGGCTTGGCTTCGGCTTTGTTTTTGGCCTTGGTGCTCGTTTTGGGGTCTGACTCTGGCTCAGGTTCGGTCCTGCGCTCAACCTTGGCCTTGCTCAGGTCTGGCTTGAGGTCGATCTTGATCTCACCCTTGCCCTCGGTCTTGCTTTCGACCTTGGGCGGTGGCTCCGAAGCCAAGGCAGGCCCCAGACAGAGACCCAGGCCCAGAGCCAGGCAGGTTGCAAACAAGGGGAAGGGGGGCAGTGTCATGGTCGGTCTCCGCATCACCCCACCTCATCGGCCACGATGCGAAAAACTTGACCCTTTCGGCGCTCGCAGTGCCCCGCCGGGACGCCGCAGGCCCTGCGGCATCTCAGGGCCGATGAAAAGTGTGAAGTCAGCCGATAGGCCGGATTCTGTGCAGCCCCGCGCCTTGCGACGCGAAGCCGTGACCGCCATTCCTCTGGGCCGCCTGTCGCCAGAGCGGCTCGGTGCCACCTACCCGCACACTCCCCGGACCAGGTCAACGTGTGCCTATTTGGTGTTGCTGCGCGCAGAGATTGCCCGTTTCACCCGGTCAGACCCGAAGGCCCTTCCGACTCGTCTCTGTTGCTCTGATCCTCACCTCGCGGTGGAGAGGTGTTACCTCCTGCGCCGTCCTGTGCAGTCCGGACCTTCCTCCAGTGCGCCCTTTCGGGCCTTGCACCAGCGGCGGTCTGGCTGACTTCACGGTGCCATTATCGTCGCTGCAGCCAGGCCCACGCGAACAGGCCCACCAACATCAGCAGCAACGACGCCACGGCCAGGCTCACCGCGCCATGCATCACCATCGGCGCCAGCACGCCCGCGACAAGCCCGTTGGACGCGCTGCCCACGAAGGCCTGCATCGATGCCGCCATGCCCCGGCGCGCCGGGTCGATGTCCAGCACCATCAGCGTGACGACCGGGGTCATCATGGCCCAGCCCAGGGCATACAGGCCGATGGGAAACAGCGCCCAGCTCACGTGCGCGGTGAAGAACACGTTCGCCAGCAGGTTGAGAAGCGAGATCACCAGCATCACGGTGAAGCCAATGCGGATCTGCTGCGCCGGCTCGATGCTGCCGGCAAGCCGCCCGCTGATCCAGGCTCCGCCCATGATGCCCCCGATGGTGCACACGAAGAACCAGAAGAACTGCGTGGGCTCGAGTTGCAGGATGTCGCCCAGGAAAGACGGCGCCGACAGCACGTACAGGAACATGCCGTTGAAGGGCACGCCGCTGGCCAGCGCCAGCAGCAAAAAACGCGGGTTGGAACCCAATTGCCAGTAGCCGCGCATCAGGTGCTTGAGCTCGAAGGGCTGACGCTGAGAGCTGTGCAGCGTTTCAGGCAACAGCCAGGCGTTGGCGGCCAGCAGCACCACGCCCACCCCGGTGAGGAACCAGAACACCGCGTGCCAGCTGGCGTGCACGAACAGGAAGCCGCCGATGATGGGCGCAACCGCCGGCGCCACGCCGAAAAACAACGTCACCTGCGACATCACGCGCTGGGCCTGGGCCGGCGGGTAGAGGTCGCGGATGACGGCGCGCGAGACCACGATGCCCGCCCCGGTCGACAGGCCCTGCAGCGCCCGGAAGAACACCAGCTGCCCGATGGTCTGAGACAGCGCACACCCGGCCGAGGCGATGGTGAACACCACGATGCCCGTGAGCACCACCGGCCGGCGCCCGAAGCTGTCGGAGAGCGAGCCGTGGAACAGGCTCATGAAGGCGAAAGCGAACAGGTAGGCCGACAGCGTCTGCTGGATTTCGATCGGCGTGGCGTGCAGGTCGGCGGCGATGCCGGAGAACGCCGGCAGGTAGGTGTCGATGGCGAAGGGCCCGAGCATGCCGAGCGCCGCCAGCAACACGGACATGGTCCAGCGCGGCCCCTTCCAGAGCTGATCGGCTTGCGGGTGCACGGCTCAGAGCCCCGCTTTCAGCAGGCTCTTGAGGAAGTCCTGGGCGTTCTGGAAACCGATGACGCGAGCCCCCGCCTGCTCTTGCCCTTGCGGGTTGAAGAACAGGATGCCGGGCGGCCCGAACAGGCCAAAGCGCTCCATCAGGGCGCGGTCGTCAGCCGAGTTCAGGGTCACGTCGGCCTGCAGCAGCACCACGCCCTTGAGGCGCGACTGAACCAGCGCGTCGGTGAAGGTCTCGCGCTCCATCTCGATGCACGAGACACACCAGTCGGCATAGAAGTCGAGCATCACGGCGCGACCGTCGGCGCGGGCCTGGGCAAGGGCCGCGTCGAGCTCGGCCACCGAATGCACGCGTTTGAAGGGCAGCACGCTGCGGTGCGCAGGGTCGGACGCCTCCAGGCCCAGCACCTGCGTCTTGAGGTAAGGCCAGGCGGGTTGGGCCACGTACACGGCCATGCCCAGCATCAGCACGCCGAACAGGGCCTTGACCGCCGTCATCCAGGCACCGGCGCGCGGCAGCAGGCTGCCTGCCGACACGCCCACCAGCAGCAGCGGCAGGCTCATGCCCCAGGCCATGGCGTAGAGGGCGCTGCCGCCCAGCACCACGTCACGGGTCTGGCTGATGTAGAGCAAGGCACCGGCCAGCGGCGCCGACACGCAGGGGCTGACGATCAGCGCCGAGACCACACCCATCGCGAACACGCTGACGAACTTGCCGCCGGGCAGGCGGTTGCTGCCCTCGCCCAACCAGCTCTGCACGGCCACCGGCAAGCGCAGCTCGTACAGGCCGAACATCGACAGCGCCAGCAGCACCATCAGCGCCGCGAACGCGAGCACCACCCAGGGGTGTTGCAGGTAGGCCGCCAGCCCCTGGCCCAACAGGCCTGCGGCCACGCCCAGGCCCGTGTAGACCAGGGCCATGCCTTGCGAATAAGCCAGCGCCAGCAAAAAACCCCGGCCCCGGGTGACGCGGTCCTTCTGACCCACGATGATCGACGAGAGGATGGGCACCATGGGCAGCACACAAGGCGTCAGCGACAGCAGCACACCAGCCAGGAAGAACACGCCCACCACCGTCCAGAGCTGCCCGGAGTCAAGCGCCTGACGGATGCGGTCGGAGCCTGCTGCGGCGTCGAGGCCGCCAAGAGGCGAGGCCCCGCCGACCACCGAGGCGCCCGGCCCGACAGGACCGGCTCCAGCCCCCCCCGGGCCACGCATGGGCTCGATGCTGGCGATGGCTCCCGCGCCATCGATCACCACGCGAAGGCGGCGGGCCTGCGGCGGGTAACACAAGCCCGCATCGGCACAACCTTGGTAGCCGATGGTCAGCACGGCCTCACCCTGGAGCCCGGCTGGCAGGCTCAGGCCACCAGTCACGTCTGCGTGGTAGACCTCGAGTTCCTTGTCGAAGGTGGGGTCGTACTTGGTCTCGCCCGGCGGCAGGTCCCAGGTCAGGGCCTGCTGCGCCGCCCCAGCGGGCTGCCACGAGGCCTTCATCTGCTCGCGGTACAGGTAGACGTCACGCGCCAGCGTGAAACGCACCTCCACAGATCGGGGACCGGAGGCTTGCGCCTCGACCCGGAAAGCCTGGTCAGCGGGCAGGAAGGTCTGGGCCTGCGCCAACGGGCTCAGCAACACGGCGGCCAGCGTGCACAGCATCAACCAGGCCATCGCCACGAACCGCCAAGCGGTTGGCGATCTGTCTGCTTGAGTGCGCGGTCGGGCAGTCCATGCAAGCTTGTCGGAGTTGTTCAGCGTCATCCGGCTATTCTGACCCGGGGCGGCGTATCCTTGCTGACTCGAGCCCATTTCAACGATTCACCCTGCGTCACACCGGAATCCAGACATGAAAGCCCAGAACATCCTCGAGACCATCGGCCAGACCCCGCACGTGCGCATGAGCCGCCTGTTCGGCGCCGCCGAGGTGTGGATCAAGGCCGAACGCGCCAACCCGGGCGGCTCCATCAAGGACCGCATCGCCCTGTCCATGATCGAAGACGCTGAAGCCAGCGGCGTGCTCAAGCCGGGCGGCACCATCATCGAGCCGACCTCGGGCAACACGGGCGTGGGCCTGGCCATGGTGGCCGCCGTCAAGGGCTACAAGCTGGTGCTGGTCATGCCCGACAGCATGTCCATCGAGCGCCGCCGCCTGATGCTGGCCTATGGCGCCACCTTCGACCTGACGCCGCGCGAGAAGGGCATGAAGGGCGCGATCGCCCGCGCGCAGGAGCTGGCCGCGCAGACACCCGGCGCCTGGATCCCGCAGCAGTTCGAGAACCCGGCCAACATCGCCGTGCACGAGCGCACCACGGCACAAGAGATCCTGGCCGACTTCCCCGAGGGCCTGGACGTGCTGATCACGGGCGTGGGCACGGGTGGCCACCTCACGGGTTGCGCCAAGGTGCTCAAGGCCCACTGGCCGCAGCTCAAGGTGTACGCGGTCGAGCCCAAGGCCTCGCCGGTCATCTCGGGCGGCAGCCCCGCGCCCCACCCCATCCAGGGCATCGGCGCGGGCTTCGTGCCCGCCAACCTGCACACCGACCTGCTCGACGGCGTGATCCAGGTCGACGCCGAAGACGCCCGTGAGTTCGGCCGCCGCGCCGCCCGCGAAGAAGGCATGCTGGTCGGCATCTCGTCCGGCGCCACGCTGGCCGCCATCGCGCAAAAGCTGCCCGAGCTGCCCGCCGGCAGCCGCGTGCTGGGCTTTTGCTACGACACCGGCGAGCGCTACCTGTCGGTCGAAGGCTACCTGCCTGCCTGAGGCCTGCCGCGCATGAGGCACCGTCGCAACGACGCCGCGAACTCGCCCTGGCCGATGTTGATCGCGCTGGTCGCCAGCGTACCGGCCTTCTACGACTCGATGATGCCGACGCCGGCCACCTGGGCGACCTGGATGTACCTGGTCAGCGGGGCTGTGTTGCTGGCGTCGGCCTGGCGGGTGCAGCGCAACTTGCACCATGGCACGCACGAACCCAGTCGGAGTCACTCCGGGCACTGGGGCGAGCACCCCATGCAGCTCAAGCTGGACTGGTTCCTGGGCGCAGCCTTGCTTGCCAACGCCGTGCTGCCGCAGAGCAACGAGTCGGAGCCCGCGTTGATCTGGCGGCTGGTCATCGCGGTGCTGATGCTCTACCGGCTGCTCAAGATCAGCCAGCCACATTTCACCGAAACCGGCCTGGCCCGCCTGCTGGCCATCGGCGCGGCGGTGCTGGTGCTGTGCGGCATCGGCTTTTACTGGCTCGACCCCGGCGTCAAGACGGTGCACGATGGGCTGTGGCTGGCGTTTTCCACCGCAGCCACCGTGGGCTACGGAGACATGGTGCCCACGTCCACCGCCTCGCGCATCTTCGCCGTGTTCGTGGTGCTGCTGGGCTACGGCTTGCTGTCGTTGGTGACCGCATCGGTGGCAGCCATGTTCGTGGGCTCGCAGGAGCGCAAGGTCGAGCGCGAGATCCTGCGCGACATGCACAAGGAGATGCAGTCATTGCGCCAGGAGATCGACAAATTGCGCCATGAGATGCGGGCCAACGGCTCGACCTGCGCGCCCTCCGACCCGGCTGCCCCTCAACGAGATGCCCCGCCCGACGCCTGAACCCCGGCAACGCGAAGTTAGGGATGGCCGCTCACCGGGCTGCCCCCCTAAATTCAAAGCAAATCACCCCATCAGGACCCCATCCATGACGCCCAGCCGACTGCTCGCCCCCCTGCTCGCCGCCACGCTTTCCCAAGTCGCGCTGGCCTCCGACCTCACGCTCACCTTCGATGCCGGCCCAGGCGTTGCCGACTCGATCTGCACCAGCTCCGCCAGCGGCGTGGGCCCTGCCACGACTTGCGGCAACAGCAGCTACCTGCTGCAAAGCCACGGCGACATCCCGGGGGTGCTCGACGTGAGCTACCTCGCCCCGAGGCAAAGCACCATCGGCACCCTCTACTGGTGGAGCACCAGCTACAACGACCTCTACGGCGTGTTGTGGGCACCAACCGGAGACAGCAACTCCGAAGCCCGCATCGACTTCCTGCCGCTGCAAGAAGGCAGCTTGGTGACGCTCAACAGCTTCGACCTTGGCGCCTACCCCAACACGACGCGCAACACCACGGTGTCCATCGTCGAGTTGGGCACCGGCAACACGCTCTTCAGCTACAGCGGCGCCGTCGGCAACGGCAGCCTGAACGCCACGGCGTTCACGCCCGCGGTGAGCTCGGCCAACGGCCTGCGCCTGGTCTGGCAGGACAGCGCCTACAACGTCGGCGTTGACAACATCAGCGTGAGCATCACGCCGGTGCCGGAGGCCGACGCCCTGGCGCTGGCCGCCGTCGGCCTGGCCGTGGCCGGGCTGGCCCTGCGCAGTCGGCGCAGGGCTCGCTGACGCCGCTCAGCGCAGCTTCCAGCGCAGCGTCTCGCCGCCACGCAGCGGCTTGATCACGGTCTCGCCGAACGGCAGCTCTTCGGGCACCACCCAGTCCTCGCGCACCAGCGTGACGGTCTCGGTGTTGCGCGGCAGGCCGTAGTAGTCGGGGCCGTGGAAGCTGGCAAAGGCTTCGAGCTTGTCGAGCGCGCCAGCGGCTTCGAAGGCCTCGGCGTACAGCTCCAGCGCGCAAGGCGCGGTGTAGCAACCGGCGCAGCCCGAAGCATGTTCCTTGAGGTGCGAGGCGTGCGGCGCGCTGTCCGTGCCCAGGAAGAACTTCGGCGAGCCGCTCGTGGCCGCCTTGACCAGCGCCACCCGGTGCTCCTCGCGCTTGAGGATGGGCAGGCAGTAGTAATGCGGGCGCACGCCGCCCATGAAGATGGCGTTGCGGTTGTAGAGCAGGTGCTGCGGCGTGATGGTGGCGCCCACGAAATGGTCGGCCTCGCTGACGTACTGCGCGGCTTCCTTGGTGGTGATGTGCTCGAAGGCCACCTTCAACTCGGGGAAGTCACGGCGCAGCGGGATCAGCTTGTCGTCGATGAAGGCCTTCTCGCGGTCGAAGACATCGACCTCGCTGTCGGTGACCTCGCCGTGCACGCAGAACACCAGGCCTTCGCGCTGCATGGCTTCGAGCACCTTGTGGGTCTTGCGCAGGTCGGTCACGCCGGCGTCGCTGTTGGTGGTGGCGCCAGCAGGGTAGAGCTTGAAGGCCACCACACCGGCGTCCTTGGCGCGCTTGACCTCGTCCACCGGGGTGTTGTCGGTCAGGTAGAGCACCATCAGCGGCTCGAACTTCACGCCAGCCGGCACGGCCGCGCGGATGCGGTCGCGGTAGGCAACGGCTTGCTCGGCGGTGGTCACGGGCGGGCGCAGGTTGGGCATGACGATGGCCCGACCGAACTGCTGGGCGGTGGCCGGCACCACCGAGGCCATGGCGGCGCCGTCGCGCAGGTGCAGGTGCCAGTCGTCGGGGCGGGTCAGGGTGAGCTGGGTGG
>SCMV01000031.1 GCA_005502875.1 Comamonadaceae bacterium 2PF
GGTGGGGGCCGGTAGCGATGGCGCGCGCACCGGCGCAGGCGGGGTTTCCAGCCCGGCGGGTTGCGTGCGGGGCCAGCCAGGCAGCGGGTGGGGCATGGGCGCCGCGGCGGGCGCAGGCGGCCTTGCCTGAGCCTGTGGCGGCGCGGGAGGGCGGTGAGGCGTCGGAGGTGCCTGGGGAGCCTGGGATGCTGGATGGGCCGGGGTGGGCGATGGCTGACCCGCGAGCCCTGCAGGACCTTGCGGCGGCACCTGCCTGGGAGGAGGCGCTTCGGTGTCGAGGTCGAACAGCGCCGGCAGGGCGTTGAAGACCTCGTGGCAGCGGCCACAACGCACCCAGCCTTCGGAGACCTTCAATTGGTCTTGCACGACCTTGAAGATCGTGCCGCAATGGGTGCAACGGGTGGCCAGGCTCATAGCCCGCCTTTATGCCATTTTTTCAAGGGAAAACCGCATCGGGGCAGTGTTCATCCCACCCGCTTTTGGGCGGTCATCAGGATCCAGCCCTCTTCCTCGTTGGCGACCTGCAACTGCAGCCCCACTTCGGCGTAGGCGTCTTTGAGCTCCTGCTCCTGGCGCGCCAGGATGCCGGCCAGCACCAGGTGGCCACCCGCAGCGACGTGACCGGCCAGGAGTGGCGAGAGCATCTTCAAGGGCGTGGCCAGGATGTTGGCCAGCACCAGAGGGTAGGCGCCTTGTGCCTGGCCCACCAGGTCAGGCAGGCCGGCGCGGATGGGCAGGCTGCCGTCGGCCGCCTTGAGGTCAGCCAGGTTGGCCTCCGCGTTGGCCACCGTGGCTTCCACGGCAGCGGGGTCGATGTCGACCGCGTCGATCAGGCCGGAGCCGAACAGCGCCGCGCCGATGGCCAGGATGCCCGAGCCGCAGCCGTAGTCCAGCACGGGCTGGCCCGCGAGGGCCGCAGCGTTCTGCGCGATCCACTTCAGGCACATGCGCGTGGTCGGGTGCGTGCCGGTGCCGAAGGCCAGGCCCGGGTCCAGGCGCATGACGGTTTTGGCTTGTGGCGGCACCTCGTGCCAGGTGGGCACGATGAAGAAGCTGTCGGTGATGGGCACGGGCTGGAACTGCGACTGCGTCAGGCGCACCCAGTCCTGCTCGTCCACGGGCTGGATGCCCTGGACGTGGATGTCTGCGGCCCAGTCCTGCGCCAGGATCAGCGTGGCGGCTTCGAGCGCTTCGGCCTCGGTGGGGAACAGGCTCTTGATCGTCGAGCGCTGCCAGGCTTCGCGCGGCACGGGCATGCCCGGCTCACCCCACAGGGCCTCTTCGTGTTCCGTGTCGGCGTCGGCGTCTTCGACGGACACGGACAGGGCCTCGATCTCCATGAGCGAGTCGCTCAGGTTCTCGACTTCGGCTTCTTGGGCCAGCAGGGTGAGTTCGTACAGGGGCATGTCAGGGGCCGGGGCCTGGTGGTTCAGCGCTTGCGCGCGGCCATCCAGCTTTCAAGGTAGTGGATGTCGGTGCCGCCTTCGACGAACTTGGCGTCCACCATCAGCTCGCGGTGCAGCGGGATGTTGGTCTGGATGCCTTCGACCACCGTCTCGGACAGGGCGGTGCGCATGCGGGCCAGGGCCTGCTCGCGGGTGTCGCCGTGCACGATGATCTTGCCGATCATGGAGTCGTAGTTGGGCGGCACGAAGTAGTTCGTGTAGATGTGCGAGTCGACGCGCACGCCCGGGCCGCCCGGGGCGTGCCAGGTCGTGATGCGGCCGGGCGAAGGGATGAACTTGACCGGGTCTTCGGCGTTGATGCGGCACTCGATGGAGTGGCCGCGCATCTCGATCTGGCGTTGCGTGAAGGGCAGCTTCTCGCCGGCGGCCACGCGGATCTGCATCTGCACGATGTCGATGCCGCTGACCAGCTCGGTCACCGGGTGCTCGACCTGCACGCGCGTGTTCATCTCGATGAAGTAGAACTCGCCGTTCTCGTAGAGGAACTCGAAGGTGCCCGCGCCACGGTAGCCGATCTTCTTGCAGGCGGCCGAGCAGCGCTCGCCCACCTTCTCGATCAGGCGGCGGGGGATGCCCGGTGCCGGCGCTTCTTCGATGATCTTCTGGTGGCGACGCTGCATGGAGCAGTCGCGCTCACCCAGCCAGACCGCATTCTTGTGCTGGTCGGCCATGATCTGGATCTCGATGTGGCGCGGGTGCTCCAGGAACTTCTCCATGTAGACCTGCGGGTTGCCGAACGCGGCAGCGGCCTCGCTCTTGGTGGTCTGCACGGCGTGGATCAACGCGGCCTCGGTGTGGACCACGCGCATGCCGCGCCCGCCACCACCACCTGCCGCCTTGATGATGACGGGGTAGCCGATCGAGCGGGCGATCTTGATGATTTCCTTGGGGTCGTCGGGCAGGGCGCCTTCGGAGCCGGGCACGCAGGGCACGCCGGAGCGGATCATGGCCTGCTTGGCCGAGACCTTGTCGCCCATGATGCGGATCGACTCGGGCGTCGGGCCGATGAAGGTGAAGCCCGATTGCTCGACGCGCTCGGCGAAGTCGGCGTTTTCAGACAGGAAGCCGTAGCCGGGGTGGATGGCTTCGGCGTCGGTGACTTCGGCGGCCGAGATGATGGCCGGCATGTGCAGGTAGCTCTGTGCCGAAGGGGCCGGGCCGATGCACACGGCCTCGTCGGCGAGCTTGACGTATTTGGCGTCGCGGTCGGCCTCGGAGTAGACGACCACCGACTGGATGCCCATCTCGCGGCAGGCGCGCTGGATGCGCAGGGCGATCTCGCCCCGGTTGGCGATGAGGATTTTCTTGAACATGGCGAAGCCCTCGCCTTATTCGATGACGAACAGGGGCTGGCCGTACTCGACGGGCTGGCCGTTGTCGACCAGGATCTTGGTGATGGTGCCGTCCTGGTCTGCCTCGATCTCGTTCATGATCTTCATGGCTTCGATGATGCAGACGGCCTGGCCGGCCTTGACCTGGTCGCCGACTTCGGCGAAGGCCTTGGCGCCGGGGCTGGAGGCGCGGTAGAAGGTGCCGACCATGGGGGACTTGACCACGTGACCGGTTTCGGCCGGGGCTTCGGCGGCAGGCGTGGCGGCCGCAGCGGGGGCGGCGACGGCAGCGGGTGCGGCCATGGCGGGCGCGGCGGCCACGGTCTGCATGACGACGGGCGCGGCACCGGCCTTGACGATGCGGACTTTGCCGTCGGCTTCGGTGATTTCGAGTTCAGACACGTTCGACTCGGAAACGAGGTCGATCAGGGTCTTGAGTTTGCGCAGGTCCATGGATGTTCTCCAGCGAGGTCGGCGAGCGGGTGGCGCTCGGGATGAGCGGCAGGTGGGGCGTTCCGGGTCGGAAGGCTCAGCTGCCGGATGCGGGGGCCACCGGTGGCGGGGCACCGAGGCGGTCGAGGGCGGCTTCGAGGGCCAGGCGGTAGCCCGCCGCACCCAGTCCCAGGATCACGCCTTCGGCGAGGTCCGAGAAGTAGGAGTGGTGGCGGAAGGCTTCGCGCCGGTGGATGTTCGAGAGGTGCACCTCGATGAAGGGCAGCGCCACGCCGGCAAAGGCGTCGCGCAGGGCCACGCTGGTGTGCGTGAACCCGCCCGGGTTGATGATCACGAAGGAGGTGCCGTCGGTGCGGGCGGCTTGCACCCGGTCGATGAGGGCGCCTTCGTGGTTGCTCTGGAATGCCGTCAGGGCCGCGCCGCGGCGGGCGGCGTGGGCGCTCAGATCCGAGTTGATCTGCTCCAGCGTGGTGGACCCGTAGACCTGCGGTTCGCGGGTGCCCAGCAGGTTCAGGTTCGGGCCATGGAGGACGAGGATGTGCATGCGTCACCGGGTGTGGCAGGGGGCCTCATCTGACAACGAGGCACGCAAGATCACCCGAGAAAATGAACGTAGCGGGATTTTACTTGCAATAGCCCGAAATTCTCGGTTTTTGCCGGAAATGTTTCGGGTTGATCCGGACGCCTCAGGCGGGGCCCATGGCGCGGGCCCAGGCGGCCAGCTCGTCGAAGTGGGTGGCGCCCATCTTGCGGTGGCGGATGCGGCCCTGGGCGTCGATCAGCACGGTGAAAGGCAAACCGCCCGCCGTGTTGCCCAGGGTCTGGGCCAGCTCGGTGCCGCCGAAGCCGGCCAGCGCGACCCCGAATCCTACCTGCACTTTGGCCAGGAATTCCTTGACCGGGGTCGGGCCGTCGATCGCCAGGCCCACGACCTGCCAGCCCGCAGGAGAGAACTCGCGGTGGAATCGGTCGAGCTCGGGCATCTCCTTGACGCAGGGCGGGCACCAGGTCGCCCAGAAATTCAGCAGCAGTGGCTTGCCCTGCAGGGCGCCCCAGTTGAAAGGGGTGCCTTGCGGGGTGTCGAAGTGAACGTCCCAGAAGCCGGCGGGCAGCGGGTCGCCGGCGGCGAGGTTGGGGTCTTGGGCGGGCGCGGCGCCTTGGGACGGCGTGGGCGAAGTCCCTGATGCGGCCTCGGTGCCGGCGTGGCGCTGCCAGCCCCACCAGGCTCCGGCGCCTGCGGCGGCGAGGCCTGCGGTGCCGAAGAGGGCGGTGCGTCGGCTCACGCCGCGCTGGGAGGCAAGCGGGCGTTCGGGCTCGGCAAGCAGGGGGTGTTCGGTCAAACGTTGTGACATGTTCTCGGGGGATTCAGGTGTCGGCCAGCAGGCGTTGCAGGGCGGCGAGGTCGCCGCGTTCGGTGCGGCCGCGGGCGTCGGGCTTGAGGGCGCCGCGCAAGTCGTCGGCGTCGAGGATGGTCAAGTGCAGCCCGATGGGCTCACCCAGGGCTTCGCAGTCCACGGTCAGGCTCAGGCGATCGACGGTGTCGCCGCGCGGACCGGGCGCGCTGGAGACATCGTAGTCCACGCCCTTGCTGAGCAACTGGATTTCGGCGGATTTGCTGTCGTCGCAGTAGAGCTGCAGGTGGATGTCGTTCAGGCGGGTGGCGGTGCCGCGCCAGACGGCGCCGCTCAGGTGAGGGCGGAACTCGCTCAGGCGCTGCATCCAGAGGGCGGCGAGCTCGCGCAGGGCGCGCAGCTCGGTGGGTTGGGTGTCGGCGCAAAAGACGCTGAGGTACTCGAACACCGCTTCTTCGAGGACGTCGTTGCCCGGCAGCTCGGCGCGGGTGTTCAGCCCGAGTTGCTTGATGGCGCGGCGCTTGGCCGGACCGTACTCCAGGCCTTCTTCGACCACGATGCGTGCCGCGGTGGCGGCGATTTCCTGGGTGAGCGGGTTCATGGTTGGGCCTGTCGATGGGGATGGGGCCACGCGGTGGGCGTCGCGTTGTGTCCAAAGGCCAGTCGAGGGCGGGTTTCCACGTGGGATGGCTTTCGCGAAGTGTCAGGCAGCTGACGATTGGGGCGCATTGAAACACAGGGGTTCGCCCACCTCCTAGGGAAAACCAAAGAGCGATCGATCGGGGGTGAATCGTGAGAATTGTTACACCCGCTGTCATCGATCGAGGAAGCCCATGAACAAGACCCTGTCCCCATCCCGTGCGCGCTGCGCGGTGTTTGTCGGTCCGATGCTGGGGGCATGCGTGCTCGCGGTCTCGTCGATGGCACAAGCCGCCGAGGCCAGCGCCACGCCACAGGTCACCGTGACCCAGATCGGCCAGGGCATCGAGGGCGCGGTCTGGGCTTTGGCCAACATCACCTCGAACACGGCGCAGGCGGCGGCGAGTTTCGCCAAATCCGGCGTGGCGCCCGAACCTGGCGACTACAACGCCTGGCAGCGCACCTGGAACCTGGTGTCGCCACCGAAGGCCGACGTGCCGGTCAACCAGACCACCGACCAGCGCTTCGCCTACCCCTTGATCGCCACCCAGGGCGGTGGCACCAAGGCCGGCTACAACCCGCGCGCTTTCTACAAGTGGCAGCAGGTCAACCTGCCGGCCTCCACCGGTGCGCGTTGCGGCAACGGCTCGCCCTACAAGATCTTCGTCAACCTCAGCCCCAACACGCGCAACATCCAGGTCTTCATGGAGCCGGGCGGTGTGTGCTTCAACTACGAGCAGTGCGCGGGCAAGACGGCCTGGGGCGCCTTCAACCCCGAGGGCGTGCCGGACAACTACACCAGCTTGCTGTCCTACACGAACGGCAAGCTCAACGTGTCGACCACGGGCGCGCTGGAGTCGCCGATCTACCAGCGCATCCCGCTGACCACGAACCAGCGCCTGAAGATGCAGGACTGGACAACCATCTACATGCCGTATTGCTCGGGCGACGTGCACCTGGGCGACAACACCAAGGTCTACACCAGCGCCGATGGGCAGGCCACGCGTGTGCAGCACTATTCGGGCGTGCAGAACGTGATGGCCACGCTGGGCTGGGCGCGCACCAACCTGCCACGGCCGGCGCAGGTCTTCCTGCATGGCCAGAGCGCCGGCTCGGTGGGCTCGGACGCGCAGAAGGTGGCGGTGCGCACGGTGCTCAACCCCAGCTTCAGGCAGTTCAACATGCACGACTCGGGCTCGATGTACCCGGGCGACTGGACGACCTCGTCGCCGCAGGAGATGCCCAGCTCGGTCATGTACAAGCGGGTGGCTTCGGAGCTGTTCAATTTCGACGCGAGCAAGCCGGATGCGCGCACGCCGCTGTTGCTGGTCAAGCAGGCCCTGCCCGAGTTCAACTGGCGTGACTTCTCCAGCGTTCGCACGGCTTACGCCAACAAGTGGCCGCAGGACCGCACCCTGTACGTGCAGAGCATCACCGACCTGAATTTCAGCGGTTTCATGTACCAGGACAACCCGGGCATGTTCGAAATCTCAGCCGCTGAAAACGGCGGCAAGGCCGGCTCGGCCCGCGCCTTCCTGTCGCCGCAAGGTCGCTTCACCACCGACCTGCACCTGCGAGACCTCGGGCGCATGCTGGCCCAGATCGATGGCATGGGGCCGAACACCGGCTACTTCTCGCCGAGCGGTCGCACGCTCAACGCATCGCACTGCCTGACGGTCATCAACTACGAAAACACCACCAACCCGGACACCGGCCGCGACGTGGTTTCGGCGTTGCGCAACCTGGTGGACCTGAGCTCGCCGCCGGTGTTGCGCGAGCGTGCCTCGGATCCGTACTGGGGGCTGTACCAGCCGCTGGGCCCGGTCAACCGGTCCTTGCTGTCGCTGCTGATGCCTGACATGTTCACGCCGGTCAGCCAGTCGAACTGAGCGCTTTTTCTCTCTCCTGTGTCGTGCTTGCTCCGCGTCCTCTTGGAGGGGGCGGGGCTTTTTTCCTGCTGACATGAACAAGCGAACCGTGGTGTTGGGGCTGTGTCTGCTGACGGCCCTGTGGGTTGGGGTGGCGTGGTGGATGGGGCGTCAGGACGCTGGCGATGCGGCGGTGGCCGAGCGCAGCGATGCGGTGGCGGCGCCGTCGCCGTGGTGGGGGGCGTCGGGCCCGGCCGCCGGCCTGCCGGCTGAGCGGGCGCCTGCATCGGGCGCTCAGGCCATGGCCGAAGCCGCTCGCTTGAGGCAAGCCTATGAGCGCCTGTCGCCTGAAGACCGCGCTGCGGTGGACCAGGCGCGCGCCTACGAAGGCTTCATGGGCCGCATGCAGGCCTTGCTGGGCACCAGCGGCTCTCGTGTGCTGAGCCCGGTCGAAGCCCAGCAGGTCATGGACGAGGTCGATGCCTTTCAGCGCCAGGACTACTACTCGCTGGCCCATGCGTTGCAGCTGAAGGTGGCCATCGCGCGCATGGCCTGGCAGGGCGGCGAGTTGAATGCCAGGCTGGCCGCCATGCAGCAGCAGTTCGAGCGCGAGCACGCGGCGCTGGCGGCCAAGTCGGACCCGAGCAAGGATCCGACCTTCGTGGCCTTCAAAGCGGAGGAGTCCGCGATGATCGCGCAGGCGCGGCGCATGGCCGCCTTCCCAGACGGCCTCACGCGAGACCAGTACATCATCCGCGAGAGCGAGAAGATCCGCGCGCGCCACTACCCTGACTGACCTGACTCGACGCCGCTTGGCCGCTTTGCCAATTGGCAGATTGGCAGCTCGGGCGTGCCAGCCCCCCGTCAGGCCGCCTCGATCCAGACCGGCACGGCGCTGAACGCGGCATTGGCCGAGATGCGATCGGTCTGGCGGTCGTCGGTCAGGTCGTTGATGCTGGCGCCGGCGTGTGCGCTCGCCACCTGCAGCCGCACGCCTTCGCGATCGTGGCCCCAGCCGTGGGGCAGGCTGACCACGCCCGAGCGGATGTCGGGCGTGACGTGCACGGGCACCTGGATGCGGCCGGTGCGCGAGGCCACGGTCACGGTCTGGCCTTCGCTGAGCGCGTGGCGCTGGGCGTCTTCGGGGTGGATCCACAGCGTGCAGCGCGCCTTGCCCGAGACCAGTCTTTCGCTGTTGTGCATCCAGGAGTTGTTGCTGCGCACCTCGCGCCGGCCGATGAGCTTGAGGGCCGGGCGGCCGGTGTCGCCCTCGGGCAGCGGGGTGGTGAAGGGCGCGACCAGTTGCGGCAGCTCGCGGCGAATGGCGGCGGGCATCAGGTCGATGCGCTTGCCGCGCGCTTGCAGGGCCTTGCCCAGCGAAGGCTGGAGCGGTCCCAGGTCGATGCCTTCTGGGTGGGCTCTCAGCTTGTCCATCGTCACGCCACGCTTGGCCGCGCCCGATCGGTTCAGGCCGATGGCCAGCAGGCGCTGAGGAGGCAGGCGTTTCATCAAGGCGCGCGAGAACAGGCCGGTCAGCCGCGAGCGCACGCCACCACGCTCGAGCGACCAGGTCCGGCGGGCGTAGCGTTGAGCCAGTTCGCTGTAGATCTCCCAGTCGTGCAGGGTGCCAGGCGCGCGATCGACGATGGCTTCGCTGTAGCGGGCGACGTTGCGCACGGCCAGGTGCAGGAAGACGAGGTCGTAGTGGTCGTGCTCGACGAAGCAGGTCGGCGGCAGGATGACGTCCGCGTGGCGCGTGGTCTCGTTGACGTAGAAGTCGATGGAGACCATGAAGTCGAGTTGAGCGAGCCCTTCGTCGAGCTGGCGGCCATTGGGCGTGGACAGCACCGGGTTGCCGGCGGCCGTGACCAAGGCTTTGATCTGCCCCTTGCCCGGCGTGAGCATTTCTTCGGCCATGACGGACACCGGCAGCTCGCCACTGAACTCGGGTGCGCCGCGCACGCGGCTTCGCCAGGCGTCGAGGTGGCCGGGCCCCATCAGCTTCATCTGGATGAGGTTGAGGGCCGGGCTGGTCAGCAGCGCGCCGCCTTCGCGGTCGATGTTGCCGGTCAGCAAGTTGATGACCTGGATGGCCCATTGGCAGACCACGCCGTGCGCCTGCGTGGACACGCCCATGCGGCCGTAGGCCACGCCGCCGCCTTGTTGAGAGGCCGCGGCCAGTTCGCGAGCGATGCGGCGGGTGGTGGCGGCGTCGATGCCGGTGTGGGTGGCGGTTGCCTCGGGGCTGAAGGGCGCGACGGCGTCGCGCACGGCCTTGACCTGGTCGAGCAGGGGCTCAAGCGCGCCGGGTTGCGTGAGCTCTTCACCGAACAAGGTGTGGATCAGGCTGAGCAGGAAGGCGGCGTCGCTGCCCGGGTCGATGGCCAGGTGCTCGTCGGCGATCGCTGCGGTTTCGGTGCGGCGCGGATCGACCACCACCAGCTTGCCGCCTCGGGCCTTGAGGGCCTTGAAGCGCGCGCGCACATCGGGCACGGTCATGAGGCTGCCGTTGGAGGCCAGCGGGTTACCTCCCAGCACCAGCATGTACATGGTGCGGTCGATGTCGGGGATGGGGATGGCGAGCTGGTGACCGTACAGCCAGTGCGCGACCACGTGGTGGGGCAACTGGTCGGCCGAGGTGGCCGAAAAGCGTGAGCGCGTTTTCAACTGGCTCAGGAACAGGTGGCCGTGGGTGACGTTGCCCCAGTTGTGCACGTTGGGGTTGCCCTGGTAGACCGCCACAGCGTTGGCGCCGTGTTGCTCACGCACGCTGGCCAGGCCCTCGACGACCAGGTCGAAGGCCTGCTCCCAGCCGATGGGCTCCCAGCGGGTGACGTCGCCTTCGACCACGCGGCGCACGGGCTGGCGAAGGCGGTCGGGGTCTTCGTGGAGGTCTTTGAGCGCAACGGCCTTGGGGCAGATGTGGCCGCGCGAGAGCGGGTCGGCGTCGTTGCCCTTGACGCTGATGATGCGCGCTTGCGGGCCTTCGCCCTGGACCTGGAAAGTCAGGCCGCAGATGGCTTCGCAAAGGTTGCAAACGCCATGTTTGGTCGTGATGGGTGCGTCGGCAGCCGGCGCGGCGGGGGCATGGGCCATGAGGCGTCCTCGTGGTGGGATGACCCGTGATCATGCCAGTTTGTCCCTGGCTGCGTATCATCCGGGTTCACCCTGATTTCATCCACGCGCTTGACCATGCAACTGCAGCCCAAACACGTTCAGCCCGTCGTCATGGCCGGCATCATGGCTTTCATCATGACGGCCTTCATCACCTGGCTGAACCTGGGGTGGCGACCGGATTTCCTCAAGCTGTGGGCCCGCGCTTTCGTGATCGCGTGGCCGGTGGCTTCGCTGGCCGCCTTCGTGGCCTCGCCGATCGCGCCCAGGATCACGCAGGCGATCTTGCGGTGGGTGAACACGGCCCGCTGAGGGCTCATTCGGGGCCGAGAGGCGCGCCGCCTGCTGCGGCCTGGTGATCAGCCGGGTGGTGTTCGGCGGGGCCTGCAGGGCTGCCTTCGGCGTTGGGCGCAGGCTGTGCCCCTTGGCGCTCCAGCCACTGCACCAGCATGGGCGCGGCCACGATCGCCGCCTGTGAGGTCAGCCAGGGCAGGGCGTGGGCCATGGCCCAGCGCATCAGGCGCCGGCGTTGCGACACCGCCAGGCCTGCTGCCAGCAAACCTGCGGCGATGCTGGCCCAGGGGTGCCTGGCGATCCAGTCATCGGCCATCCCTTCGGCGAACGCAGCGTCCAAGAGCCCCACGAGTTCAGGGTCGGCGGATGCCCGGGTGGTTTCGCCGCCCGGCTCGGCGGGCCCACCCGCGCAGCGCAGCACGAGCTGGGTCCTTGTGCGCTCCAGTTGCATCAGGGCCTCGGTGATGCGCGCATTGGTGGTGGTCGTCGTCATGGTGTTCCCTGCGACCCGGTTTGACTGGGCAACAGCCAGGTCGCGTCCAGTTGCCACTGCCGCTGCAGGTGCTGCAAGGGCGCAGGCGCTGGGGTGGCGCGCAAGGCGAGCACGCAAGCCAGGCAAGCCGCGCCACTGAGCGCCGCTGGGGCCGACAGCAGCACCCATTGCAGCGGGCTCCACAGCGGACCCAGTGCGCCGGGCACCAGCGCCCAGGCCATCAGCAACAGGCCCATGAAGCCGATGGACAGTCCACCGCTCACGAGGGCGCCGGCGCTCAGCAGCAGCCTCTTTTGCCAGACCTGCGTGGCCAGGGTCAGCTCGGCGCTGGCGAGCTGACCATAGGCGCGCAGGTGGCTCAAGGCGGCATCGGGGTGTCGCAGCACGGCGTTGAGGAGGTGTGGCATGGCCTGTGCCTCGGCGGGTGGCGGGGTGGCTTGGGCGTCAGCGGCCGCGGTCGCCGCCATGGTTTTGGCGGCGGTGGGCCATGTGGCTGGCGATGACAGCCACCGCTGCGCCAGCGGCCACCGCGATGAGCACCGACTTCAGCGGGTCGCGTCGGATGCGATCCGCCGTGTGGTCGGCGGCCAGCCGAGCCTTGTCCATCGCCATGGCGCCGGTGGCGCGGGCGATGTCGCTGCCCCGCTCGCCCAGGTGCTTGACGCGGTCAAGGGCGTTGCCTGCGGCGTCGGCGATGCGGTCAACCTGGCGGCTGGCGACCCGGCTGAGTTCTTGGGTGGACTGTCGGCTCATGGTGGGCTCCTTTCGGTGGATGAAGGGGGTCAGCCTCGCAGCAGGTTCACGAGGAACGATGCGATGGCCATGACCAGGAACACCACGAACAGGATCTTGCCGATGCTGGCCGCGCCGGATGCGATGCCCCCGAAGCCGAACACGGCGGCGATGAGGGCGATGACGAAGAAGACGACGGCGTAGTGCAGCATGGCGGGCTCCTGAAGTGGTGAGGCCTGTGCGCCAACCATGTCGTTGGCGTTGGGTTCACTTTAGGAGCCGTTGGCGGGCCTGCTTGACGGCGCAAGGCTTGTTCGCGCGTCGGTCTCGGAGAGGTGTGTGTGTCGGACCAGGCCTACACGGCGCCCGTTGCTTCGCCCGGGTCTGTTGGGAGCAGGGGCAGCCGGGCCGTGATGCAGGTGCCATGGCCAGGCACCGAGGTCAGTGAGAGTTCGCCGCCCGAGGCCTCGACCCGAAAGCGCATGCCGCGCAGGCCATGTCGCCCCAGCCGCGAGGTGTCTGGGTCGAAGCCGATGCCGTCGTCTTCGATGCTGACCACGGCGTGCGAACCCTGCTCCAGCAGCCGCACGCGCAGGTGAGTGGCTTGGGCGTATTTGAGCGCGTTGGTGATCGCTTCCTGCACCACGCGGTAAACCGTGAGCTGGTCATCCGCAGACAAACTGGCGGCTTGCAGGTCTTGCTCGATCTGCAGGCCACTGACCTTGCCTGTGTCGTGCAGCAGCGCCTCGAGTGAAGCGGCCAGGCCCAGCGTGCGCAGCGAGGACGGGCACAGGTCTTCGATGATGCGGCGCTTGAGCGCGATGCCTTGGTTGAGCGCATCGGTCAGGTGCACGATCTTGGGCAGCAACTCGGGCAGGTTCTGCTGGATGCGCGGGCGCAGCACGGCCACGTCGAGCTTGGCCGTGGTCAGCAGGGCGCCGAGTTCGTCGTGCAGGTCGCGGGCCAGGCGTGCGCGCTCGTCTTCTCGGGCGGTCTGGAGGTGGCGAGCCAGGTCGCGCAGGTCGCTGGTGCGGCGCTGCACCTCTTGCTCCAGGCGGTCCTTCTCGTGCAGCAGCGAGGCTCGCTGTGCTTCGCGCTCGATCATGAGCTGGCGGCCCTGGCGGATGAGCAGGATGAGGATCAGCAGGCTGAGCACCGTCATCGCGGCGATGCCGATGCGACCGAGCAGCAGCAGCTCCTGGATTTCTTCCAGGCCCTGCGTCACCAGGCGATTGCGATGGGCCATGTTGGCGTCGAACTCGTCGCGCATGCGCTGCATGATTTCGCGCCCGATGCCGCTGCGCACCATGTCGATGGCGGCCTCGCGGTTGCCGCTGTCGTGCCGGCGCAGCACCTCCTGCATCTCGGCGAGTTTCTCGTCAAACAGCTGATCGAGCTTGAGTTGCTTGCTCGGCAGGCTGGCTTCGCCGCTGGCATGGTCGAGCGCATGGATCTCCCTGAGCGCCACGCGCACGTCGTTGCTGGCGCGCACGTAGGGGTCCAGGTAGTCCTGGCCACCCACGAGCAGGTAGCCGCGTTTGCCCGACTCGGCATCGGTGACGCGCTGCATGGCGTAGGTCAGCGTCAGCCGGGCCTTGCCCATCTTGGTCAGCGTGCTCAGCTTGTCGCTCTGGCTCTGGTAGGCCAGCTCGGTGATCATGAGCATGAAGGCCGCCGCCAGCACCGCCGCAGCGATGCGCCACATGTCCCCATGGGCACCGAGGAAGAGTCGTGAAAGTCTTGAGTTCATGGCCTAGACTGGACGAATGATCCGAATTGGTTTGGTGGACGACCACATCATCGTGCGTGCGGGGCTCAAGCAATACCTGGGCGAGCAGGTTGACCTGCGTGTCACGGGTGAAGCCGGCAACGGCAAGGAAGCCCTGGAGCTGGCCCGCGGTGGCGAGGTGGATGTGCTGGTGATGGACCTGTCCATGCCCGATGAAAGTGGCGTGGATGCGCTGTCGGCGATCAAGGCCCGATTCCCTGACCTGCCGGTGCTCATCCTCAGCGGCTACCCTGAGCAGCACTATGCCACCCACCTGCTCAAGCAGGGCGCGAGCGGTTACCTCAACAAGGAGTGCGACCCGGGCGAGATCATCGACGCCATCCGCACGGTGTTCAGGGGGCGCAAGTACATCACCGCGGGGGTGGCCGAGGTGCTGGCCAGTGGGTTGGCCGCGCCGGCCGAGAAGCAGCCGCATGAATTGCTCTCCGAGCGAGAGTTCCAGGTCTTCCTGCGACTGGCCAAAGGCGAAACCGTGGGCGCCATGGCCGACAGCCTGGCCTTGAGCGTCAAGACCGTGAGCACCTACCGCACCCGGGTGATGGAAAAGCTCGGCCTGGCCACCAACAGCGACTTGACCTACTACGCGCTCAAGAACGGCCTGATCCAGTGAGCACGGGGCCAGCTGCCGTCGCTCAGGCCGCACCGATCGTGTTGGCCAGTTCACCGCAGTAGGCGATGAGGTCTTCCAACTCACTCGATTTGTCGAAGACCCGGTCGGCGTCGAGCGCCAGGCACCGCTGACGGATGGCGTCGGTGGCGTAGTTGGTGAGCACCACCTTGTGCACCTGCGGGGCGTGGCGCCGAGCGGTGACCAGCACGTTCAGCCCGATGCCCGATTTCAGGAACACGTCCACGATCATCAGGTCGCAACCGGATGGGTGGTTGTGGATCCAGGCCGTGGCGGTTTCTTCGTCGGCGGCCGTGCCCACGACCTGAAGCGGCAGCACCTGTTCCAGGGTGTCGATCAGGTTGTGCAGGATGATGGGGCTGTCTTCGACGATGAAGCAGCGCAGGGGGGTTGGCGTGCTGGGCATGTTACCGATTGAATCGGAAACGCAGTCGCGCGCGTGTAGGACTTGTCCGACACGCGCGCCGTGCGAGCCACCCGATTTCACCGGGTGGAAACTGGGGTGCGATCAGGCGATCAACCGCGCACTTCCAGCGAGTTCTTGACGGTGCGCACGCCCTTGACCTGTTGGGCCAGCTCCTGAGCGCGGGTCTTCTCGGCGCTGGACTTGGCGAAGCCCGAGAGGATGACCTCGCCGCCCAGTGTTTCAACGCTGATGGCCGAGGCGTCAACGGACTTGTCTTCCACGAACTTGGCCTTGACCTTGGCGGTGATGGTGGCGTCGTCGATGTACTCGCCCACCGTCGATTGCTCGCGGGAGACGGCGCAGCCCGGCAGCGCCGTCAGCGATGCGGCAGCGGCGACGGCGGCGATGAGCATTCGGTTGAGTTGCATGTCTTTTCTCCTTGGTGCCCCGTGGGGGCTTGCGTGAAGGGGCTTGGGGCCCCGGTGGAGAAATGGTGCATGCTCGAACGGAGGAACCTTGTCGGACTGTCGCGCGTTGGCGTGTAGGACAAGGCCCCGACGAGGCCTCGGTCGCTTGCGCGTGGGCTCAGCGCTGCCGCGCGATCAGGCGCCAGCCGTTCAGGCGAGCCTTCACGTTGTGGGTGACGCCGTTCGTCATCCCCATGCAGGGGTGCTCGACCAGGTGAAAAGCCGCCCAGGCCAGGGCGATGAGCATGGGGGTCATGGCCGTGAGCCACCCCCAGTGTTGGGCGATGGTGAGCCTGGCGGCCTGATCCGATCCGAGCAGGAAATGCACCGATCCGTACAACATCAGCCCGTGAAGCAGGTAGATGCCGTAGGCCAGATCCCCGAGCGCGCGCGAGGTGCGCGAAACCAGGGAGCCGAACAGCGTGTTGCCAGCCGCGATCAGCGTGAAGGCGATGGCGAGTGCCAACATCGGGCGCCACTCGCGGACCTGGTGCGTGGCGAGCAACGCCACCGCCAGCGCAACCCCCGCGCACGCCGAACCCATGCGACCGCGGGCCAGTTGTTGGACCCAGGCTTGCTGGCTGACCCAGGCCGACAGGCCTCCGATGGCGAACGCCCTGAGCATCCAGGGGTCCTTGTGGTGGGCCCAGATGGCCCATGCGCCCAGGAACGTCGCTGCAGCCATCCACCAGCGCGTGTCACGCCTGAGCAGCAAGGCCAGGCTGGGCAGCAGCAGGTAGAACATCCACTCCAAGGGCAGCGACCAGGTCACGCCCGAGGTCATCAGGGTGGTTTCTTCGATGCCGTTGATGTCGGCGGCACCCCCAATGGTGAAGAAAAACCAGTGCAGCAAAGCGCGCGCGAGGGACGGCAGGCTGGTTTGCAAGGTCCAGTCGGTGAGCGCGCCGCACGTGGCCACAACGCCGAGCAACGCGATCAGGTAGAGCGGCGTCAGCCGCATCACGCGAGAGACGTACAGCCGTGTCCAGTCGATCGGTTGGTCTCGCTTGTCAAGCAGCTTGCCGACGAAGAGGAAGGCGGTGATCATGAAGAACAGCGACACGCTGGCCTGCCCCAACTGGTTGAACAAGTTGGTGGAGGGGGCCTCCCATCGCCCGGTTCTCAGGTAGCCATGCCAGATGACGCCGTGATGCAGGAATACGGCCAGGGCCAGGTGGCCTCGCAGCCCGTCGATGTTGGCGTTGCGGCCTGGCTGGGTGGGTTCAGGCGAGCGCCACAGCTTGCCCAGGACCCACACGCTGAGCCAAGCCAGCAGGCAGGGCCCGATCAACCAGGCAGGGTGCTGCTCGCTCATTCGCGGCGCAGGGCCGGGAACAGGATCACGTCGCGGATGTTGGGCGCGTCGGTCAGCAGCATCATCAGGCGGTCGATGCCGATGCCGCAGCCGCCCGTCGGGGGCAGGCCGTACTCGAGCGCGCGGATGTAGTCGGCGTCGAAGTACATGGCTTCTTCGTCGCCAGCGTCCTTGGCGTTGGCCTGCGCCTGGAAGCGCGCGGCCTGCTCTTCGGGGTCGTTCAGCTCACTGAAGCCGTTGCCGTATTCGCGGCCGGTGATGAACAGCTCGAAGCGCTCGGTGATGCTGGGGTTGGCGTCGGAGGCGCGGGCCAGCGGGCTGACCTCGACCGGGTAGTCGATGATGAAGGTCGGTTGCCAGAGCTTTTCTTCCACCGCGGCTTCGAACAGGCCGAACTGCAGCTCGGCCAGGCTCCAGCGCGCCGGCGGCTCTTCGCCCAGGTGCTTGAGCTTTTCGTGCAGCACGGCGGCGTCATCGGCCTCTGCCGGGGTCAGGCCGGCGTGCTTGATGAGCGAGTCGCGCACCGTCAGGCGCTCGAAGGGCGACTCGAGGTCGACGTCCTTGCCGCCATAGGTGAGCTTGGCGGTGCCAACGGCCGCGATGGCAGCGTGACGCAGGATGCTCTCGGTGAAGTCCATCAGGTCGCGGTGGTTCCACCAGGCCGCGTAGAACTCCATCATCGTGAACTCGGGGTTGTGACGCACCGACACGCCTTCGTTGCGGAAGTTGCGGTTGATCTCGAACACGCGCTCGAAGCCGCCGACCACCAGGCGCTTGAGGTACAGCTCGGGCGCGATGCGCAGGAACATCTCTTGGTCGAGCGCGTTGTGGTGGGTGGTGAAGGGCTTGGCGTTCGCACCACCGGGGATGGGGTGCATCATGGGCGTTTCGACTTCCAGGAAGCCGTTGTCGACCATGAAGGCGCGGATGGAGGCAATCGCCTTGCTGCGGGCAATGAAGCGCGAGCGCGAGTGCTCGTCGACGATCAGGTCGACGTAGCGTTGGCGGTACTTCTGTTCCTGGTCGGTCATGCCGTGGAACTTGTCGGGCAGCGGGCGCAGGGCCTTGGTCAGCAGGCGGATGGCGGTGACCTTGATGGAGAGCTCGCCCGTCTTGGTCTTGAACAGCGTGCCTTCGGCGCCCAGGATGTCGCCCAGGTCCCAGTGCTTGAAGGCGTTGAGCGCTTCGGCGCCGACGTTGTCGAGCGTGACGTAGACCTGGATGCGGCCGGTGGCGTCCTGCAGGGTGCCAAAGCACGCCTTGCCCATGACGCGCTTGAGCATCAGGCGGCCACCGACGATGGCCTTGACGGCCTGGCCTTCGAGGGCCTCGGGCTCGGTGCCGTCGTGGGCGGCGTGCAGGTTTGCGGCGCGGTCGGCGGGCTTGAAATCGTTGGGGAAGGCCACGCCCTGGGCCCGGATGGCGGCCAGTTTCTCGCGGCGCTCGGCCACCAGTTTGTTGGTGTCGACCTGAGGCTCGGTGGAAACGGCGTCGGGGTTCGCGCCGGCTTGGGCGGGGTGTTGGGGCGTGGTCATGTCGTGGCTCAGGTGGAGGGCGCGACCGAAGGCCGGATTCACCGGCCTCGCGCCCCGAACCCGCTATTGTACGAATTTGCCGTGCCAACCTGCCGTCGCCTCGTGGCGGGGCGGGCCGTGGTCCGCCATCGGGTGGCGGTCATGACCTGGGGTGAAGCGTTCGCAGATCCAGCTCGTGGGTCCAGGCTGAGGGGTCTTGGTCGTGCAGCAGCCAGCACGCCTGGACGACGGCCTCGGGCAGGGTCTCGGGGTTCGGCGCGCGGTCCAGCACCACGTGTGCCACGTGCACACGCTGTGGCCCGAAGGCCCGCGCCATGGACTGGCTGAGCGCGCGCAAGCCGGCGCTGGCCACCGCCTGGGCGGCGCTGAATGTGCCGGGGGCGACACGCCGCACCGCTTGCGCGTCGGTGACACCCGCGTGGTGACCGAGGTAGATCAGCGTGCCGCGTCGCTGGGGGCGCATGGCCCGGATCGCGGCTTGCCCGACGCGCAAGCCGGCCAGGCAATGGCTGTCCCACGCCGCCTGCCAGGCCGAGGCGGGGGTGTGCAGCGCAGATCCGTTTGGTGCGTGGTCGCCAGCGAACACCACGAGGCTGAGCGGTTGCGCGGGGCGGCTGTGCGTGGACAGCAAGGCCCCGGGGTCGGGCACCTGTGCGTCGTGGTGCTCAAAGGCCATGCCCCGGGCCTGGGCCCGGTCTCGAAGCAAGTCGGCCAGGGCCTGGGCACCAGGTGGGGCGAACAGGCAGACCCGAGCGGCGGTGACGGATGCGGGATCACCGGAGGTGGCGTCGTGGGGCGGGCGTTGCATGTTCAGAACGGCTCCTGATGGGGGCGCAGGTCGATCTCGTGGGTCCAGGCCCCGGGCGCTTGCTGGTGAAGGGCCCAGTAGGTGCTGGCCACCCCTTGTGGTGTCAGGCGCCCATCGCGCTTGAGCACCCAGCTGATCAGGGCGCCGAGGCCGAAGAAGGCTTGCCGGGCCCGATCGCCCTTGACCACGCCGTCGATGACGACGTGCGCCACGTGCACGCCCTGAGGTGCGAGCTCGTGGGCCAGGCAGGCGGTGAAGGCCCTCAGCGAGGCCTTGGCGGAGGCGAAGGCGGCAAAGAGCGGTTTGCCCCGCATCGAGGCGGAGGCCCCGGTCACCAGGATGCTGCCGCGTCCCCTGCGCACCATGCGTTGGCCGGCGGCCTGGGCGCACAAGATGCCGGCCAGCGCGGTCACGCGCCAGTTGCCTTCGAAAAAGCGCGGCGATGTCCTCAGGAAGAGACGCGGCATGTTCAGGTAGGCGGCGTTGAAGACCACGAACTCGGGCACGTGTCCACTGGCGTCGATGGCCGTGAACAGGGCCTCGACGGCATCGGGCTCGGCCAGATCGCAAGCTTGCACGTGCGCGACCCCACCTGCTTGCCGAATGACCTCGGCCAGCGCCTCCAGCTTGGCTGGCGTGCGGCCGACCAGGAAGACCGGCAGGCCTTGTCGGGCGCTGTGCAAGGCGGTGGCGCCACCGATGCCGGCGATGCCGCCAACGCCGATGACGATGGCGCAGGGCCTGGGCTCGTTCGGGGGATGGGCTGGACTCATGGGCGCACTGTAGTGAGCGGGCGCTCGCCTGACCAACAATCGTTCCTTGAGCACCGTGAAGGCGACGTTGACCATGCAGCGGGGGCTCGGGTTGCAGGGTGCGCGACAATCTTGGCCATGTCGACTTCGCCTCCTCCTCGGCCCCCTGCTGCCGACTCGCGTTTGGTCACCCTCAGGGGGTGGTTGCAGGCCCAGGTGATGGCGGTGCCGCGTGCGGCGCTTGGCAACCTGGTCGCCAAGCTGGCCATCGTCGGATTGGGATTGGCCATCACCGTGATGGTGGCGCGCATGGGCCCGAAGGTGCAGGGTGCGTTCGCCCTGTTCGTGGCGGTCGAGTCGGCCTTGCTGACGCTGTTCTCCGGGCTTGGCCTTTGGCTGGCTCGACAGGTTTCTCGGCAGGTGGCGGCTCAGGCCTGGCCGGCCCTGCCCATGTTGCTGGGGGTGTTGCGGGCGGCGGTGTTGTTGGGGGTGTTGGCGGCTTTGGGGCTGCTGGCCGCGTCCTGGCATGCGCAGACCCTGCCCTACTCGCAGTTGTGGCTGCTGGCCCTGGGCGCGCCCTTTTTGCTGCTGGTGCCGACGGCCACCGGGCTTTGGTTGGGGGAAGGGCGCATGTGGCCCATCAACCTCGCGCAGGTGGCGGCCCCTGCGCTCGTGCTGGCAGGACTGCTGGGTGCAGGTTGGTTGACCACCGATTACGTGGGGCGGGCGCCGGTGGTGGTGATGGTGTTGATCGCGTGGGTGAGTGGCAAGGCGGTCGTTGCTTTGCTGACGGCCCTGGCCGCTTTGCGCCACGCCAGCCAGCGCGACGATGCCTGGCAAGGGGCGTGGCAGGCATCGCCGAGTTGGCGAGACGAGTGGCGCTTTGTGGCGACCATCGGGGTCACCAACGTCATCAGCCTGTTGAATTACCGCGCGTCGCTGTTCCTGGTGGAGCGTTTCCATGGCCTGGAGGCCGTGGGCACCTATTCGGTGGCCGTGACCGTGGCGGAGCTGCTGTGGCTGCTGTCCTCGTCGGTGACGGTGTCGCTGTATGCGCGAATGGGCCACCCTGAGCGCGCCGTCGCTGCGGCCACCACGGTGCAGGCGGTGCGCATCAATGTGCTGGCCACCCTGGCTGCGGCGCCGGTGCTGTTGCTGGGGGCTTGGTGGGCCGTGCCCTGGGCCTTGGGCGAGCCCTACCGTGCCTCGCTGTGGCCCTTGTTTGCGCTGCTGCCCGGTGTGGCGGCTTACGCGGCGGCATCGAGTTTGTCGGCCTTCTACACCAACCACCTGGGGCGGCCTCACCTGTCGGGGATGATCGCTGCGCTGTCTTTGTTGCTCAGCGTGGGCCTGGGGCTTTGGTGGGTGCCGATGTGGGGCGCCGTCGGGGCGGCTGCGGCTTCCAGCCTGGGCTACATCGGCGCCATCGGCGTGGCCTACACCGTGTTCCTGCGGCAGGCCGGGTTGCCGTGGCGGGCGATGTGGTCGCGCCAGGCCTCCGCCTGAGCGGCGGAGAAGGCGCTTGGCGATTCATGCTCGGGCGCTGGCCTGCTGGCTGAAGGCCTGTCGGTGCTGGTGCGCCATGCTGGCCACCGCCTGAGCGACCGCTTCGGGCTGGCTCAGGGGCGCCCAGTGCGTGGCGTTGACCTCGCTGCGACTGGGTTGCAGGCTCCATTCGGCGCAGCCCTCGAACACCCTCGGAGGCAGGAAGGGGTCACGCGTGGCGATCAGGGTGTGAACCGGGATGGGCGTGCGCTGCACGGGTTGTGGCCGAAGCACCTGCTGAAACAGGTTGGCCCGGTAGATGCCCAGGTAGCGCACGGCATCGCCTTCGACACCGGGGTGAACCGGCAGGCGAACGCCCTCCAGTTTCGCCACCATCTGCCGGAAGGTCCACAGCCCCAGGCCCGATCGCCACATCAGCGCGGGCAGCAGCGGCATGGCAAAAAAGCCCATCAGGCCATTGCTCACCAGCATCTGGTGCAGCACCTGACCGAGGCGGCCGGGGGTGGGGCGAGACAGGCGCTGCCTCACCCAGTGCCCCACCTGGTTGAGGCTGGGGGCCATCGTCGTGAAGCTGGCGATGCGGGTGGTGGCGCGCGCGTCGAACAGCGCGTCCCAACCGTACAGCCCGCCCCAGTCGTGTCCGGCCAGGTGCACCTTCTGTCCCGGGCTGAGCTGGTCGATGACGGCGAACAGGTCGTCGATGAGCGGGCCATAGCGGTAGTGACGCGTCCCGTGCAGGGGCGTCGAGTGCCCGCAGCCGCGCATGTCGTGGGCGATCACGAAGTGGCCCTTGGACAGGTGTTGCGCCACGCCCTCCCACAGCAGGGCGCGGTCCGGGAAGCCGTGCAGCAGCACGATCGTTTCGCGCGGGCAAGAGGCGGTGGGCCGCTGTCCCCAGGTGTGCACGGCCAGCTCGACGCCGGCGGGCGTGGTCACCTTGCATGTCTGGTGCTGGCTCATGCGTGCTCCCGGGTGGCTTGACCGAGCACGGCGTGCAGCATCGCCATGAAGAGCAGGCCCGAGCCGCCTGCGGTCGCCAGCAGGTGCACGTGACCGCCTTCGACGTAGCCGGTGGGCCAGCTCACCGCGCTCAGCGCCCACAGGTTGATGGCGGCCAGCGCCGGTGCCGGCAGCAGGCTCAACAGCAGGACGAGGCTTTCGCGCTGCGTGCCCGCAGAGCCCGTGGACACGCGCTTGGCGTGCACCAGGGCCAGGCCCAGCAGCAAGCTGCCTTGCACTGTGTAGAAAGTGCCGCCCGTGAACCAGGCTTTGTCTGGCGCCAGGCCGATGCGCCAGCCCACCACCAGGCAGGTGCCTGCGGCCAGGAGCGAACCCGCCACCACCGCGACCGAGCCCAGGCCCCAGCCCGTTGGTGAGCTCGACGAAGCGGTCTTGAGGCCGCCGATCAGCTGCGCCAGACCCGTCAGCAAGGCCGCCCCGATGGCGATGGCGAACGCGCCACCCAGGCCCGGCGTGGCCGACCAGGCGGCCGCCTCGCGAGCCACCAGTGCCGGCGTCATCAGGGCGCTGGCGCCGGGCAGGCTGGCCAGGCCTGTCTGCGCGAAGCCTCCGCCACACGCCAGGCCCACGACCGCTGCGGCGGCCACCGCCAGCGCCCACCACAGCGGGGTCCCGATCAGGAACAGGCGACCAGCCGCTTCGGCCATGGGCGACGCGGCGCGTCGGCGCACCTGGTGCTGCCGGTTGGCCCAGATCAGGCCCAGGCCGATCAGCAGGCACTGCGGCAACATGAAGCCCAAGGTCACCAGGTTCAGCGTTTCCTGGTCGATGTGTGGGAAGGCCCAGGCCGTGAACACCCAGTTCAGCCGCAGCATGGGCGCCACCAGCAGGCAGGCGAAGGACAGGGCCATCCAGCCCATGTGCTCGTGGATGCGACGCTGGCGCAGGGCGCGGATGGCCAGTGCGATGGAGGCGATGGCACCGAAGCCGAAGATCCACAGCGCCACGAAGCCCGTGAGGTGGGTGTAGAGGTGCTGAGGCGGCGTCAGCCCCAGGTAGATCAGCGACAGCAGCACCGACACCGGCGCGGTCAGCACGTACAAGCCACCGATGAGCCGGTGCACCTTCATGTGCTCGCGCCGCAGCCAAGGCCAGAACTGCAAGCCACCGAACAGCATGCAGAACACGCCCAGGAAAATGTGGCTGGTCAGCAGCAGTTGGTTGACCTGAGGCATCTGCCCCAGGTACAGCCCGTGCTCGGGCAGCTTGGAGTCCAGGAAGCGGCGATCGTCGGTGACCGCCGTCAGGCCCGCCAGCTCGTGGCTGAAGGCCTTGAGTTGCTGGGCGTTGCCGCTCTCTCGCAGGGCTTGAAGCTGCTCGGTGGTGTAGGCGCGGGCCGGGTCGGCTTGCAGCGTCGGCAGGTAGCGGTACCAGCCTTCGTTGAGGGCGATCCAGCCGGTCAGCGCCATGGTCAGCGCGATCAGCAGGATGTAGGCCGTGGCCCAGGGGCTGGTGCCCGATCGGGGGCGGGGGGACTGCAGGGTGTCGGAAGCCATGGTCAGCAGGGTGGGCACAAGGCCAGGAGGATGTCGGGCGGACTGTCTCAGCCGCGGCTTTGCCTGACAAACGATGATTCCTGTCGGACGGTTAAGTGGCGCTTAACCGTCTTCGCCCACCTCCGCTCGGATCCAGTCAAAGGCCTGGGCCAGCAGGGCGTCCTTGCCGCTGTTCGCCCGCGAGACGAACCACGCTGGATCGGGCAGCGCTACGGGTGGCAGCACGCAGACCAGCTTGTCAGGCTGGATGAGGCGGGCCTGCACCCTCGAGGACGCCGGCAGCAGGCACAGCGCGAGCCCCAGGCCTTGCTCGGCCGCCTTGAGCGCCGACAGGTCGGAGTCCAGCACCAGGTCGGCCCGCCGGGGCAGCTCGTCGCGGCCCAGGAAGCGGGCGGCAGCGCGCCAGTCCAGGGGGGCTTCGCGAGGGTGGATCAGGGTGTGGCGGGCCAGGTCGTCGATGTTGCGAACCGGCTGGCGCGCCAGCAGCTGTGGCGAGGCCACGATGGCGGCCACGCAGCGACACAGGGGCTGGGCTTGCAACCCGGGCCAAGGCCCCTTGCCGACGCGGATGGCGGCGTCGATGGGCTCGCGCTCGAAATCGACGAAGTCCATGCGCGCGTCCAGCCGGATGCTGACGTCGGGGTGCCGGGCCTGGAACGCCGCCAGCCTGGGGATCAGCAGCTCCTGCGCCACCAGCGGGGTCATGCTCAGGCGCAGCGCAGGGCGCGTGTGGTGGTGCAACAGGTCGGCGTGCCCTTGCCGGTACTGCTGCAGCATGCGCGAGACCAGCTCGGCGAACTGCCGGCCGGCGTCGGTCAGCTCCACCCTGCGGGTCAGGCGCAGGAACAGCGGCAGGCCCAGGTGCGACTCCAGCTGGCGGATCTGCTGGCTGACGGCGGCGGTGGTGACGTGCAGCTCGGCGGCGGCCTTGCTGAAGCTCAGCAGGCGCGAGGCGGCCTCGAAGGCCGGGAGCAACTGGAGGGGGGGCGGGCGCTGCATGGTGTCAAGGTGGGGGACGCCAGTCTAAGCGTCCCTTGCGGAATCGGGGACAATGCGGAGCCTATGTCCGCCCTGATCCAGAAACTCAAACGCCCCCTGGTGCGCGCCGTCGCGGCGTTCACCGGGCCGCGCATGGTGTACGGCTGGGCCAACCCCGATGGCAGCTGGTGCGCCAGCACCCGGGTGAGCACCCACACCTGCCTGGAAGGCCTTGAAGGGCTGGTCCTGCGTGACCACGTGTTCGTGGGCCACTTCAACCGCCTCGACGGCTCCAACGGCCTGCTCATCGAAGAAGGCGTGCAGGTCACCAACTACGTGTCCATCCTCAGCCATTCCAGCCACCGCGCGGTGCGGGTCATGGGCCGGCGCTACCTGGGTAACCCGCAGCCGGTGGGTTACATCCGCAAGGCCACGCGCGTGGGTGCCTACAGCTTCATCGGGCCACACAGCGTGGTCGCGCCGGGTGCGCAGGTCGGCAAAGGCGTGATCGTGCAGGCCTACAGCTTTGTCTCCGGCGTGGTGCCCGATTTCGCCATCGTCGGCCCGGGCGCCCACGGCAAGCCGGCGGTGGTGCTGGGCGACAGCCGGGCGCTGGACCGCGCGCTGCTGCAACGCCACCCCGAGCTGCACACCCTCTACGCCCAATGGGCCGGCAAGGACCACCTGCGTCGCGCACTCGATGGTGATGCCGCGCTGGGCGACGAGAACCGACCGACCTCCGCATGAGCAGCCCCTGCCCGACCCGCATCCTCTTTTTTGCCGACGCGGCCAGCGTGCACACGCGCCGCTGGGTGCAGGCCGTGGCCGACCGGGGAGGCGAGGCGGTGGTCATCACGCGCCAGCCGGCCGAGGTGCCCGGCGCGAAGGAGGTCATCGCCATCCGACCGGGTTCGGACAAGCTGGGCTGGTTCGCCGCCTTGCCTGAGGTGCGTCGCGTGTCCCGCGAGGTTGCGGCGCGTTTCCAGCCCACCCTGGTGCACGGCCATTACGTGACCTCGTACGGCCTGTGGGCGGCGGCTTGCGGGCTGGCTTTGCCGAAGGTGCTCACCGCCTGGGGCAGCGACATCCTCGTGACGCCGCGCGAGAGCCGGCTGATGCGCCTGGTCGTGGCCTGGTCGCTGCGCCGCGCCGACCTCATCACGGCCGACTCGATGGACATGATCGACGAGATCGCGCAGTACCACCCCTCGGCGCCTTGCCACCAGATCCTGTGGGGCGCAGACACCGACCTGTTCACCCCGCTGGACGCTGCGCGCAAGCCCGCCAGCTTCGACATCGTCAGCCTGCGCAGCTGGGAGCCGAACTACAACATCGACGTGATCGTCAACGCGTTTGCGCGCTTCGTGGCCGAGCGGCCCGATGCCGCCGCGCGCCTGCACCTGCTGGGTGGTGGCAGCCTGCAGGGTGACATCGAGCAGCAGGTCAAGCACCTGGGCCTGGTGGACCAGGTGGTGTTCCATGGCCGCGTGGGGGATCGCGCCATGGTCGAGGCCATCCAGCAAAGCCGCGTGTCGGTGTCGGTGCCGACCTCGGATGCCACCTCGGTGTCGGTGCTCGAGTCGATGGCCTGCGGGCTGCCCATCGTGGCGTCTGACTTGCCCGCCAACCGCCAGTGGATCGACGAGCAGGGCGGCTGCATCGTGCCCGTGCGCGATGCCGATGCGCTCACACAAGCCCTGCTGCGCCTGCACGATCACCCAGAACAGACGGCGCAGATGGGGCCACACAACCGCGATCGCATCGAGCGCGATGCATCCAGGCGCGGGCAGATGGACGCCATGTGGCGCCACTACCAGAAGCTGCTGCAGCCCTGCGGCCTGCGCATGCAGCGCAAGCGCGCGGTCAGCGGGTGAGCGCACACATGGGCACCGTCCGCTTCGATCAGCCCGCCGTGTCGCGGCGCGTTTCCGTGATCGTTCCGTGTCGCAACGAGGTCGAGCACATCGTGCCGTTCTGCCAAAGCGTGGCCGCGCAGCAATTGCCCGAAGGCTGGACACTGGAAGTGTGGATCGCCGACGGCATGAGCAACGACGGCACGCGCGAGCGCTTGGGTGACTTCTGCGAAGGCATCAACGCCCGCAAGCCCGAGCAGGCGCACGAGCGCGCGATGCACTTTGCGATGATCGACAACCCGGGGCGCATCGTCTCGACCGGCCTGAACCGCTGCATCGAGCGCGCCACGGGCGAGTTCATCGTGCGCCTGGACGTGCACACGGTCTACGCCGAGGACTACATTGCGCAGTGCCTGGCCACCTGGCAGGCCACCGGCGCCGACAACGTGGGCGGGCCCTGGCGGGCGCAAGGTGGCGATGGGCCCCAGGCGCGTGTGCAGCGAGCTGTGGCTGCGGCCTTCCAGTCCAAGTGGGTGGCAGGGGGCGCGCTCTCGCGCGATCTGGCCCACAACGGTGAGGCCGACACCGTCTACCTGGGCGCCTGGCCGCGCAGCACCTTCGAGCGCTTTGGTGGCTTCGACGAGAACCTGGTGCGCAACCAGGACGACGAGCACAACCTGCGCATCCACCGAGGCGGTGGGCGCATCTGGCAGTCGTCGGCCATCCGTTCGGTCTACTTTCCGCGCAGCAGCAAGGGCGATGTCTTTCGGCAGTACCGCCAATACGGCTACTGGAAGCCCTTCGTGATGAAAAAGCACGGCCAGGCCGCTGCCTTGCGTCACCTGATCCCTGGCCTGTTCGTGGCCACGCTGCTGCTGTGCGTGCTGATGATGATCGCCGGCTCGGCCGTGGCCTTGCTGATCGAGCCTGGCCAGAATTACCGCCTGGGCGCGCTGTGGGTGTCGGCCGTTGGCACCGCCGGCCTGTTGGGGCTGACGCTGCTGTACGGCTCGGCCGTGCTGGCCGTGAGCTGGCGCATCGCCGGTGAAGCCGGGCGCGAGCTGTTCTGGCACCTGCCCGATGTGATCGCGGTCTACCATTTCGGCTACGGCCTGGGCTCGCTGAGCGGGTGGTTCGATGCCCTGCTGCGCGGCAAGCCCGACCCGGCGTTCGGCCGCCTGACCAGGTGAGTGGCAGAGGTCCCTTTGCAGCCCATTGAGCCGCCTTCGCAGCTGCCACAACTTGCCTTTCCCGCACCTCCTTCGCCCCTTGACCTGCCCATGAGCACCGACAACAAGCCCGCCTTCCTGCCCTTCGCCCTGCCTGAAATTGGCGAAGAAGAAATCGCCGAAGTTGTGGACACGCTGCGCTCGGGCTGGGTGACCACCGGCCCGAAGGCACGCAAGTTCGAAGAGGCTTTCGGGGCATTCCTGGGTGAGCCCGGCCTGCATTGCATCGCCGTGAACTCGGCCACCGCAGGCCTGCACCTGGCACTCGAGGCCCTGGGCATCGGGCCGGGCGACGAGGTCATCACCACCACGCACACCTTCACGGCCACGGCCGAGGTGGTGCGCTACCTGGGCGCCGACGTCAAGCTGGTGGACATCGACCCGGCCACGCTCAACATCGACCTGGCCCAGCTCGAAGCAGCCATCACGCCCAAGACGAAAGCCATCATGCCGGTGCACTACGCCGGCCTGGCGGTGGACATGGACGCGGTGCAGGCCATCGCACGCCGGCATGGCGTCAAGGTGGTCGAGGACGCGGCCCATGCGCTGCCCACCACCTGGCGCGGCAAGCTGATCGGCCTGCACGACAGCGACGCCATCGTCTTCAGCTTCTACGCCAACAAGACCATGACCACGGGCGAGGGCGGCATGCTGGTCACGCGCAACGCAGAACTTGCTGCGCGCGCCAAGGTCATGCGCCTGCACGGCATCAACCGCGATGCCTTCGATCGCTTCACGGCCAAGGTGCCCAGCTGGTACTACGAGATCGTGGCGCCCGGCTTCAAGTACAACCTGACCGACATCGCCGCCGCGCTGGGCCTGCACCAGCTGCAGCGCATCGAGGGCTTTCAGCACAAGCGCGAGCACCTGGCCCAGCGCTTCGACGCGGCGCTGGCCGACCTGCCACTGGTGCTGCCCCCGCGCCCCGTGCACGAGGGTGACCGCCACTCCTGGCACCTGTACGTGGTGCGCCTGAAAGACGATGCCGGCATCACGCGCGACCAGCTCATCGAGCAGCTGTTTGCCGACGGCATCGGCGTGAGCGTGCACTACATCCCGCTGCACCTGCACCCCTACTGGCGCGACCGCTATGGCCTCCAGCCCGAGCAGTTCCCGCACAGCCAGCTGGCGTACGAGCGCATGGTGAGCCTGCCGCTGTACACGCGCATGACCGACGCCGACGTGGACCGCGTCGTGGCCTCGGTGCGCAAGGCCTTTGGCGCTGCCGCGCTCGCCTGAGCGGGCTGTCCACCGACGCCAACGCCTGCACTCGCTCGACCTCATGGCCAAACGCCTGTTCGACCTGCTGCTGTCTTCCATCGGCTTGCTGCTGCTGGCGCCGGTGCTGCTGCTGATCGCCGTGCTGGTCAAGCTCGACTCGCCCGGTCCGGTGATGTTCCGACAGGAGCGCGTGGGCCGCTTCGGCCAGCCTTTTCGCATCCACAAGTTCCGCACCATGCGCCACGAGCCGGCGGGGCAGGGCCTGCAGATCACCGTGGGGGCGGATCGCCGCATCACGCGGGTGGGTGGCTTCTTGCGGGCGTCGAAACTCGACGAGCTGCCGCAGCTGCTCGACGTGTGGCTGGGCGACATGAGCCTGGTCGGGCCGCGCCCAGAGGTGCCGCGCTACGTGGCGCACTACCCGGCCGAGCTGCGTGACAAGGTGCTGTCGGTGCGCCCTGGCATCACGGACATCGCTTCGATCGAGTACCGCGACGAGAGCGCCGTTCTGGCCCGAGCCGCGGACCCGGAGCGCGCCTACATCGACGAGGTGCTGCCGCACAAGCTGGCGCTGGCGGCCCGCTATGTCGAGCGATCGTCACTGTGGTTGGACGTTTGGCTGATCTGGCGCACGGTGGTGGCCATCGTTCGCCGCTGAAGCCATATTTGAAAGATGGCCCAACACCTCGTTCTAGGTGTTTGACCTCCTCCCGGCGGCTCGGTTAGCCTCATGCGGCACTTCGAAACAGGGGTGCGTCTGGTGTTACGGCTGATCGGGACGCCTGGCCTGAAACCGGGATGGGGGGATGCATGTTCAAGCGTGAACATCGTGGTAGCACGAGATCGAGCGGGGGCGCCTGGGTGCTCATTCTGGGCATGGGCTTGCTGGCCCTCCTCAGTGGTTGTGGCATCCTGAACTATCAGCAGGACCCCGTGGGTGCGGTGATGTCGTTGCCCAAGCTGGCTGACAGCGTCATGGAAATCAAGACGGTCAGCGACATCAAGCGTTCGTTCGTTTTCCGCGCGGCCACAATCCTTTTTCCCGATGGCGTGCCCGAGTCACCTGAGGCCTTGCCAACCCTGAGTGGGGAACAACAGGAGGCGGTCAATGCCTTCCTTGCACAGCGAATTCAGGGCGTGCAAGTGCGGGCCAGCGGGCTCATCGCGAACAGTCCGGTGTACCAGCCGCTGCAGAAAGGCGCCATCGAGTTCAAGCGGGTCAAGTTCCTGGTGACGGGCAAGCCCGAGGCGATCGTGGACGACACGGGTGTTGTGTTTGTCGACGTGCGCATCGTGCAGGCCATCCTGCGTTCTGTGATCATCCAGTGGCAGAGGCAGGGGGGCATCGAAGGTTCGAGCAACATCTTCGGCATCTACGTCACCCCAGATCGACACGACCTCTATCCTGACGCCAGGCCCCTGTCTGCCGCCGAGGAGTCCAAAGCCATTGGGCAGTTCAACCGCTTTCGGACATCTGTTGCCAGCGCCGCGCCCAACACAGAGATCGGCATTTGGTTCAAGCTGTTCACCCAGGACACCAGCGATGGCCCCATGAGCCAGGCGTTTGGCGATGGGCTGTTGAATCGCCTGTTCGATCGGGCCTTGGGGGCGTTGAACGCGCAGATGAACGAGGCGGCGGTGTTGCAATCAGCGCGTTATGCGCAGGAGACGTTCGAAAGTGCCCTGGATTTCCTGGTTGCCCATGAGCTCGCGCACCAGGCTTTTGGTCACCCAGGTGCTCGCGTTGTGCCCGCGGGGGCGGGCGATGCAGACACTTGCCATGCCTGGCAGGCGCAAGAATCCCTGGCCGATGAGCTCGCGACGGTGTTGCTGATTCAGCGTCAGTTCGTCGAATCACGTGCGCCATCGATCGTGAAAACCGAGAACGGCCACACGATCGATGGCGACGGATTCACCTTGAGCGTCAATGGTGGGGTGCTGTTCCTGTCCACGGCCTTTCAGCTGGCTGGTTTCACACAAGAGTTGGTGAAGGCGCCTTGCACGTATCCAAGCGTTGCTCAAAGGCTCGAAGCTCAAGAGCCTCTTTGGGCGTACGCAGACAGGGCGCGATCTCAAGGGATGTACCTCGAGGGCTTGATGAGAGGCGACTGGTTGCGTTCGAGGGATGACGCGCGCATGGCTTCGATCCTTGAAGCGGCTCGATCCGGCGAAGGCCAACGCGTCAGGGCGCTGCTGGATCCCATCGTCGAGCAGCGGTTCAAGGGGAAGGTATGAAAACGGCCTCGCTCATCGTGAGCTCCTGCGCAATCGCTTTGTTGTGCGCCTGCTCGACGGTTGATCGTGCCCCCGGGAGTCGAGAGGCATTTGATGTGTCCGTGCCCTACCGCAGCGGGGGGGCCGGCTTCGGGGGCTCGGCGCACAGCGACATGGCCATCGTGCCTCCCGGCAAGCATGCGACGTTCGTCGCCGCGCAATGCCTGCAGGGCGCCATGCAGGTGTTCAACGCCCAGATGCTGCAACCCGATGTGCTTGCGCTGACAGAGCGAGACTCCGATGTTAGGTGGCAGTCCGATGTCGGTCTGCTGTCAGCCGATCAGATGCGGCGCTACAACGCACGGGCCACGCATCCCCCGCTGCGAGACAGGCTTTTTGGCGTTCGATTCTCAGGGCGACTGAAGATCATCGACAACGAGCTGCGCTTTTCGATCCAGGCAAGGCTGTCCGGTCGGGGCACCGGAGAGGGGTGGCAGGAGCTCGATGAGAAGGACTATGACGGCGCCTTCTTCACCCTGGCTTTGGCGGAACGCCTGAAGGAGCGCTTGCGCGCGACACAGGAGCCGAAGTGAAGCGGCGCCTTGTCCTATCGGTGGTCTGGATGTGTGCTTTGCTGCTGGCGGTCCTCATCACCGAGGCCTACTTCGCGCGCACGGTGACCGTGATGGACCAGCAGGTCCACATCCTGACCGCGACGTCCAGGGTGGCGGCCTACGAGGCCCTGGCGCAGATATACGGACCCATGATCCTGCTGATGGGCTCTGCCTGGTTTGCCAAGATGTTCAAGGAAGTCACCGACTCAGCCGTCGAGGTGATGCGGTTTCGGCTGGCGATGGCCTCGACCCTGCTCTACAACGCGATCATGCTGGGCATGCTGGCTGCCCCTCATTTCGGATCGCCCGAAGGCATGGTCCTGTCGGCGTTCGACGATGCCCGCAAGGTGGGGCTTGCGCTGGCGTTCTTGCTGGCGTGGCCGAACGTTCATTATTTCGGCGCCAAGCCACCGGGTGAATCGGCGGTGGGCACCTGAGCCGTCGGGATGCCACCGGCCAGCTGAGTCAGCTGCTCGCGTAACTGAGTCTGCTGCTCGGCCGAGAACATGCGCGCCATGCGCTCGTCGTGCGCCTGCACCGCCCGGATGATCTCAAGCAGATCGGACTGGCCCTTCTGGGTCAAGGCCAGGCTGAAGGCTCGCCGGTCTTCCGGCACGGCCTGGCGTTGCATGTAGCCCAGGTCTTCCAGCGCATCGACCAGGATCACCGCGCCCGAGCGGGCGATGCCCATCACCTTGGCCAGTTGGGTCAGCTTCAGCCCCGGGTTGCGAGAAACGATCACCATCGCCGAGAAGCGCGGCGGCGTGATGCCCCACGGTGCCAGCGAAGCGACAAAGTCTTCGTAGAGCCGGATCTGGGCGCGGCGAACGGCGTAGCCGAGCAGGGTGTCGAGCACGCCGTAGTCGATGCCGGGAACGCGTGGGACGAAGTGATCCGTGTCTTGCATGAAGGCCAGTCTAGGAGCGCTGTTGCGAAGTGTGGGAAATCGGCCGCGACAGTCGGGTACTTTGTCGTCAGCAGGCCACGATGTTGACGGCCAGCCCGCCCAGGGAGGTTTCCTTGTAGCGGCTTTGCATGTCGGCGCCGGTCTGCTTCATCGTGAGGATGGCCTGATCGAGGCTAACGCGGTGCTGCCCATCGCCCAGCAGCGCCAGGCGGGCTGCGTGGATGGCCTGCACGGCACCCACCGCGTTGCGCTCGATGCATGGGATCTGGACCAGCCCACCCACCGGGTCGCAGGTCAGGCCCAGGTGGTGCTCCAGGCCGATTTCTGCGGCGTTCTCGACCTGCTCGGGTGTGCCTCCCATGGTGGCGCACAGGCCCGCGGCGGCCATCGCGCAGGCCACCCCGACCTCGCCCTGACAGCCCACCTCGGCGCCCGAGATCGATGCGTTCTCCTTGCACAGTAGGCCGATGGCCGCGGCGGTCAGCAAGAAGTCCTGCATGCGCTCTTCGGTGGCCCCGCTCAGGTGGCGCATGGCGTGGTGCAGCACCGCGGGCACGATGCCTGCGGCGCCGTTGGTGGGCGCCGTGACCACCCGACCGCCTGACGCGTTCTCTTCGTTGACGGCCAGGGCCCACAGCGTGACCCAGTCCATTTGCTGCAGCGGGTCGGCGCTGGTTTGTTCGGCGCTCAGGGAGGTGAGCCGCTGGTGAACCTGGGGCGCGCGTCGACGCACCCGGTAGCCACCAGGCAGCTCCGGGTGGTGGGGCTCATCGAGGCCGCAACCTCGGCGCACGCAGGCCTGCATCGCCTGCCAGATCGATGCCAGGCCTTCGCGCGTGGCGGCATCGCTGCGCCAATGGGTTTCGTTGCGCCGCATCAGCTCGGCGATGCTCAGGCCTTGCTGCGTGCATCGCTGCAGCAACTCGGCTGCGCTGTGAAAGGGCAGGGGCAAGGCATCTGGGCCGGGCGCGACGTCGGCTTGCCGGGCGGGCCGCTCGGCGACCTCCTGTGACACGACGAAGCCCCCGCCCACCGAGTACCAGGTCTCTGCCAGCAGCGCCCCATCGGCGTCGTCGAGCGCCGTCAGGGTCATGGCGTTGGGGTGGAAGGGCAGGCTGCGTCGGCCATCGAGCAGCAGGTCGTGTTCAGGGTTGAACGCGATGTCTTGTTCGCCGATCAGCTTCATGCGACGGGTGTCGCGCACGCTTTGGAGCCAAAGCGGGATGGCGTCCAGGTCCACCGAGTGGGGCTCGTGCCCCATCAGGCCGAGCTGCACCGCGCGATCGCTGCCATGGCCTCGCCCGGTGGCCCCGAGCGAGCCGAGCAGCTCGCAGCGCACCCTCGCCACCCGGCTCAGCAAACCCTCACGCTGCAGCCTGAGGGCAAAGAGGCGAGCGGCCCGCATCGGTCCCACGGTGTGGGAACTGGAGGGGCCGATGCCCACCTTGAAGAGGTCGAACACCGAGATGGCCATGGTTTGCTCCCGATGTTTTCATCGTCGCACTTGCGGTGGGGGTGGCAACGGGGGCAGACCCTGAGACCCTGCACGCGACCATGAAAAAAGGCCGTCCCGCTGCGAACAGCGCGGACGGCCAACACGATGCATTCGAGAGAGAGAGTGGAGGGTGACTCGGCTCAGTAGGCGGCCTGAAAGAGCGCGTCCCCGGCCTTCATGGGATTGCCGGATTCTTCAAAAGCCTTGATCCACACCGGGTAGCTGTGGATGACCTGGTGCTGCCACGGGTGAAAGCCCGGGCGGTAGTAGTCCAGCAGCTTGAGCGTGTTGCGCGCGAAGATGCCTTTGGGGCCGTACACCCACCAGGCGCCTTTGAGGCTCAACCACAGCCGCTTGGGGGCGGAGATCTTGTCGTCCTTCATCAGGCGGTTGGTCAGGCGCATGCTGTCGACCACGACTTTGTAGAGCGCGTGGGTCATGGCGGCGCAGCGCATGAAGTAGCCCACCTTGGCCACGTCCTTCATCACGTCGAAGGCCACGGCCTTGTGCTCCATCTCTTCGATGGCGTGCCAGGCCCACATGGCGCGCACCTTGGGGTCGGCGGGGGCCATCACGTCCTTGGACTCGAACAGCATCTGCGCCATCATGGCCGTGAAGTGCTCGAAGGCCGCGGTCAGCGCGAGGTTGTACTGTGCCGAGTACTTCTTCGTGTAATCGTCGAAGAGGGCCTTGGCCTCGGTCAGGATGCCGTCAACGCTGCAACCTTGCTTGCGCAGCAGGTCGTTGTAGTGCGTGTGGGCGATGCCGTGCTGGCCTTCCTGGCGCATGAAGTTCTTGACGTCTTCGGCCAGCTTCGGGTCGGTGATGAGGTGGCGGTAGGCGCGCACGCTGGTGATGAAGTAACGCTCGCCATCGGGGAAGGCGGCCTGCATGCCGTCGAACAGGCGGGTCTTGAAGGCGTCGTTGCCGTACCACCAGCGCGGGGTGTTTTCGTCGAGCTCGAAGTCGAGCTTTTCGCGCGGAACGATGGCCTCCGGGCCTTTGTGTTGTGGGGTGCTCATGCTGTCTCCTCGGCACTGCTGATGAGCAAAGTCTAGTAACCGTGAATTGCTTGACGTGCACGTCAACGCGACAGTTGGGCATCCTGGGCGACACTTGGGGGATCGCAGCGAGGTTGACGTGGATCCGCCCCTTGGGGTTACCACCAAGTTCTCGCATCGTGGAGGCGGTTTCCTGGCCGCTCCCGCCCTTCTCACCCAGAGCCAAGAGGTCCCATGAGCGCTCCCGCCACCCCCGAGTCCCAACACATCCGCCTGGACGGCCGCGTGGCCATCGTCACGGGAGCCGGCGCCGGCCTGGGGCGCGCGCACGCGCTGGCCCTGGCGGCCCGGGGTGCCAAGGTGGTCATCAACGACTTGAACCTGGCGCCGGCTGAAGCCGTGGCCGCCGAGGTGCGCGCGGCCGGTGGCGAGGCGCTGGCCTGTGCCGGCTCGGTCACCGACGAAGCCGCCGTGCAGGCCATGGTCGAGCAAACGCTGGCCACCTTCGGGCGCATCGACATCCTGGTCAACAACGCCGGCATCCTGCGTGACAAGAGCTTCGCCAAGATGACGCTGGACGACTTCCGCCTGGTGGTGGACGTGCACCTGATGGGCGCCGTGGTCTGCACCAAGGCCGTGTGGGAAACCATGCGCGCGCAGCAGTTCGGCCGGATCGTGTTCACGACCTCGTCGTCGGGGTTGTTCGGCAACTTCGGGCAGGCCAACTATGGCGCGGCCAAGATGGCGCTGGTGGGGCTGATGCAGACGCTGGCGCTCGAAGGCGAGAAGGCCAACGTCCGCGTCAACTGCCTGGCGCCCACGGCGGCCACGGCGATGACGCAGGGCATCTTGCCGCCCGAGGTGCTGGCCGTGCTGACGCCCGAGAGCGTGTCGCCCGGACTGGTCTACCTGGTCAGCGACGAGGCGCCCACGCGCGCCATCCTCAACGCGGGGGCGGGCGTGTTCGCGGCTTCGCACGTGGGGCTGGGCTCGCCGGTGTTCATCGGCGAGGCGCCCGATGCGGTCGATCGCGTGGCCCAGGCCTGGCCACAGATCAGCGACCGCGCGGGCGCCATCGTGCCGCGCAGTGGCATGGAGCAGTCGATGCGCGAGATCGGGGCCGTGCAGGCGCGGTCAAAGGCTTGAGTCGCTCAGCGCGCACAGGCAGGGCTGCTGCCGCAGTTGTTGCCGGATGAGCTCGTCGACCTTCTGACGCGCCAGCGGCCACGGGCCGAAGCCCGACTCGGTGTTGATGTGACCCACCTGCCCGAGGTTGCGAAAGCCGGCGCCCCAGGTGTGGGCCCAGTCGCGGGAGCGATCCAGGGGCATCCAGGGGTCGTTCTCGCTGCCGATGACGCTCAGTGGCAGGCCCAGCCGGTGGCGCGGCAAGCGCGCTTCGATCTGGAACTTCACCGGGTCGGCGGGCGCCACCATCAGGGCCGCGACGATGCGGCCGTGCCGGAGGCCGACACCGGTTGCATCGCCGTGGGCTGAACCTGCATGATCCGTTGACAGGGGCTGCGCCATCTGGCGCGTGGCCAGGTGGTGGGCCAGGGCCAGTGTGCCGAAGCTGTGCGCCACGGCCACCCATTGGGTGTGGCGGCTGAACCGCGAGAGCGTTTCTTCGATGCGCGCCGACCAGGCCTCCAGGTCGGGTTGCTGCCAGTCGTGTTGTTGCACGCGCACCGCATCGACGTACTGACCTTGCAGCCAGGTCTGCCAATGCGTGGGGCCGCTGTCGCGCAGGCCGGGAACGATCAGCACCCGCACCGAGCGGCGCGGGTGTCGGGCGCTGGGCTGCCAGCTTGCCTGGGCTGCGGGTGAGGCCATTTGCAGCGGTGAATGCATGGCTTGGTCCTTGCCCGGCTGGAGGTCACTTCCTGGCGTAGATCTGGTCGAACAGACCGCCATCAGCGAAGTGCGTTTTCTGAGCCTTGGTCCAGCCACCGAAGACGTCGTCGATCTTCACCAACTCCAGCTTCGGAAATTGCCTGGCGTACTTGGCTGCGGCCTTGGCATCGGTCGGGCGGTAGAAGTGCTTGCCAGCCAGGTCCTGTCCCTCGGTGCTGTAGAGGTGCTCGATGTAGGCCTTGGCCACATCGCGCGTGCCGCGCTTGTCGACCACCTTGTCAACGATGGCCACGGGTGGCTCGGCGTAGATCGAGAAATTCGGGTAGACGATGTCGAATTTCCCGGCGCCAAATTCTTTCAGCGTGAGGTGGGCTTCGTTCTCCCAAGCGAGCAGCACGTCCCCCTGGCCACGTTCGGCGAAGGTCACGGTTGAACCGCGTGCACCGGAGTCCAGCACGGGCACGTTCTCGAACAACTTGCGCACGAAGTCCCGGGCCTTGTCTTCGGAGCCGGTCTTCTTGAGCTCGTAGGCCCAGGCGGCCAGGTAGTTCCAGCGGGCACCGCCCGAAGTCTTGGGGTTCGGAGTGATGACACCGACGCCAGGCTTGATCAAGTCGGGCCAGTCCTTGATGCCCTTCGGGTTGCCTTTGCGCACCAGGAACACGATGGTCGACGTGTAGGGCGAGCTGTTGCCCTTGAAGGCTTGTTGCCAGTCGGGCTTGAGCAAACCCTTGCTGGCGATGGCGTCGATGTCGTAGGCCAGGGCCAGGGTGACGACATCGGCTTCGAGCCCGTCGATCACCGATCGGGCCTGCTTGCCCGAACCCCCGTGCGATGCCTTGATGGTGACCGTGTCGCCGGTCTTGGCTTTCCAGTGCTTCGCGAATGCGGCGTTGTACTCGGCATAGAACTCGCGGGTTGGGTCGTAGGACACGTTCAACAGCGTGATGTCCTTGGCGTGGGCGAGGCCACCCACAGCGAGGGCAGCGGCGATGGCCAAGGTGTGAACAGCGCGGCGGGTGAATGTCTTTTGAGGCATGGGGTGGTGGGTCAGGTGATGCGATGCCTGCATGCTGAACACCGGGCCCGAGCTTGAGAACGAAGGAATGCGCGCTAGCTCATGCGTTATGCGCGCGGCAAGACGCCTCGGCATGAAAGCGATGTCTGCAAGCGCGCGTGCAGCGGGCGTGATCGCTTTGCGCGTTTTGCGCATAAGGAGCTGAGCAATGGTCGCTTCTGCCAAAGACGTTGCCTGCATAGCATCCAAAGCAATCGTCAGATGGAGTTCCTCATGCGCAGCCTTTTCCGCCTTCGCCGCCTTGCCCTGAAAGCCACCGCCCTGGTCCTGACCACCTCCGGCCTCGGCCTCACGGCCCTGTCCGCCCACGCCGACGCGACCCTGCTCAACGTCAGCTACGACGTCACCCGCGAGTTCTACAAGGACCACAACCAGGCTTTTGCACGCCACTGGAAGCAGACCACCGGCGAGACGCTGACGCTCAACCAGTCGCACGGCGGCTCCAGCAAGCAGGCCAACAGCGTGGTCGAGGGCCTGAGCGCCGACGTCATCACCATGAACCAGGCCAGCGACATCGACATCCTGGCCGACAAGGGCAAGCTCATCCCCACCGACTGGGCCAAGCGCCTGCCCTACAACAGCTCGCCCACCGCCTCGGTCACCGTGATCCTGGTGCGAAAGGGCAACCCCAAGCAGATCAAGGACTGGTCCGACCTGGCTCGTCCCGGCGTGTCCGTCGTGATCCCCAACCCCAAGACCTCGGGCAATGGCCGCTATTCCTACCTGGCGGCCTGGGGCTCGGTCATCAAGTCGGGCGGCAAGCCGGAGCAGGCCCGCGCCCTGGTGCAGAAGATCTTCGCCAACGTGCCCGTGTTCGACGGCGGCGGTCGCGCGGCCACCACCACCTTCGCACAGCGCAACATCGGCGACGCCCTGGCCACCTTCGAGAGCGAAGTGCCTCTGATCCAGAACGAGTTCAAGGGCGACTACCAGGTCGTCTACCCCAAGACCACCATCCTGGCCGAGAACCCGGTCAGCGTGGTCGACAAGGTGGTCGACAAGAAGGGCACGCGCAAGCAGGCCGAGGCTTACCTGAAGTACCTGTACTCCGACGAGGGCCAGGCCATCGCCGTCAAGCACAACCTGCGCCCGCGCTCGCCCGCGCTGCTCAAGCAGCACCAGGCCAAGTTCATCGGCGTGGCCACCTTCACCGTCGACGAGGTCTTCGGTGGCTGGGGCAAGTTGCAGGCCGAGCACTTCCGCGACGGCGGCATCTACGACCAGGTCACCGCGGCCGGCCGCGCCAAGTGACGCCCGCCTGAAAAGAGCCCGACATGTTGTTTTCCAAAACCCTGCTGCGGCGGCACAGCGTGTTGCCCGGGTTCGATCTGGCCCTGGGCCTGACGCTGCTGTACCTGTGCCTGATCGTGCTGATCCCGCTGAGTGCGGCCTTCCTGCGCACCACGGAGCTGACCTGGCCGGCCTTCGTTGACACCGTGACCTCGCCGCGCGTGGTCGCGTCCTACAAGCTGACCTTCGGCGCTTCGCTGCTGGCTGCGCTGGTCAACGCCTTTTTCGGGCTGCTGGTGGCCTGGGTGCTGGTGCGCTATGACTTCTTCGGTCGGCGCATCGTCGATGCCCTGGTGGACCTGCCCTTTGCCTTGCCGACCGCCGTGGCTGGCATCACGCTGACGGGCCTGTACGCCGGCAACGGCTGGATCGGTCAGTGGCTGGAACCGCTGAGCATCAAGGTGGCGTTCACGCCGGTGGGGGTGTTCGTGGCCATGACCTTCATCGGCCTGCCCTTCGTGGTTCGCACGGTGCAGCCCATCCTGGAAGACCTGGCCTCGGAGCTGGAAGAAGCCGCCGCCACGCTGGGCGCCAGCCGCTGGCAGAGCTTCAGCAAGGTGATCTTCCCGATCCTGCTGCCGGCTCTGCTGACGGGCTTTGCCCTGGCCTTTGCCCGGGCTTTGGGCGAGTACGGATCGATCATCTTCATCGCCGGCAACATGCCGATGATCTCGGAGATCACGCCGCTGCTGATCATCACCAAGCTGGAGCAATACGACTACGCGGGCGCCACCGCCATCGCCGTGGTCATGCTGGGGATGTCCTTCATCCTGCTGCTGGCCATCAACGCCCTGCAAGCCTGGACGCGCAAGCGCCAGGGCAAGTGACCCCTCTCGGAGCTCATCTCAATGACTGCTGTTTCTCAACCGGTGAACGCGCTGCCTGCATCGCGCACCCTCTCGCCACCCGACGTGGCCGGGGCCACGACCGAGCCCGCGTGGGTGCGGCGCCTGCTCATCGGCGTGGCGCTGGTGTTCCTCTCGCTGTTCCTGTTCGTGCCCCTGGTCACCGTGTTCGTCGAGGCCTTCAAGAAGGGCTGGGATGTGTACGTGGCCGCTGTCACCGACCCGGATGCCGTCTCGGCCATCTGGCTGACGCTGACGGCGGCCGCCATCGCCGTGCCGCTGAACCTGGTCTTCGGTGTGTCGGCCGCCTGGGCGATCGCCAAGTTCGACTTCCGTGGCAAGAGCGTTTTGCTCACCTTGATCGACCTGCCGTTCTCGGTCTCGCCCGTGATCTCCGGTTTGATCTACGTGCTGGTCTTCGGCCTGCAGGGCTGGTGGGGCGAGTGGCTGATCGCCAACGATCACAAGGTGATCTTCGCGGTGCCCGGCATCGTGCTGGCCACCATCTTCGTGACCTTCCCCTTCGTGGCGCGCGAGCTGATCCCGCTGATGCAGGCGCAGGGCCAGGAGCAGGAAGAAGCCGCCCGCGTGCTGGGTGCCTCGGGCTGGCAGACCTTCTGGAAGGTGACCCTGCCCAACGTGAAGTGGGGCCTGCTTTACGGCGTGATCCTGTGCAACGCCCGCGCCATGGGTGAGTTCGGCGCCGTCTCGGTGGTGTCGGGCCACATCCGGGGGCAGACCAACACGCTGCCGCTTCACATCGAGATCCTCTACAACGAGTACCAGTTCGCCGCGTCCTTCGCCGTGGCATCCTTGCTGGCCAGCCTGGCGCTGGTCACCCTGGTGCTCAAATATATCGTCGAACGCCGGGTTCAGCAACAGCTGGCCCAGGCCGCCCAAGCATCCGGAGTCCCCGCATGAGCATCGAAGTCAAGAACCTGGTCAAGCGTTTCGGTCAGACGACCGTCTGCGACCACCTCAACCTGCACATCCCCTCCGGCCAGCTGGTGGCCCTGCTGGGCCCTTCGGGTTCGGGCAAGACCTCGCTGCTGCGCATCATCGCCGGCCTGGAAGTGCCGGATGGCGGCGCCGTTTACTTCAATGGCGAGGACACCACCCACGTGGCCGTGCGCGAGCGCAACGTGGGCTTCGTGTTCCAGCACTACGCGCTGTTCGGTCACATGACGATTTTCGAGAACGTCGCTTTCGGCCTGCGCGTTCGCCCCAAGGACAGCCGCCCATCTGAAGAAGCCATCCGCGCCAAGGTCACCGAGCTGCTCAAGCTCGTGCAGCTGGACTGGATCGCTGACCGCTACCCGCACCAGCTATCGGGTGGCCAGCGCCAGCGCATCGCCCTGGCCCGTGCTTTGGCCGTTGAGCCCAAGGTGCTGCTGCTCGACGAGCCCTTCGGCGCGCTCGACGCCAAGGTGCGCAAGGAGCTGCGCCGCTGGCTGCGCCGCCTGCACGACGAGATGCACATCACCAGCGTTTTCGTGACCCACGACCAGGAAGAAGCCATGGAAGTGGCCGACCGCATCGTGGTGATGAACCAGGGGCGCATCGAGCAGGAAGGCGCACCGGACGAGGTTTACGACCACCCGGCCACGCCTTTCGTGTTGCAGTTCCTGGGCGACGTGAACCTGTTCCACGGCCGCGACCACGCGCCGGGCGCGGTGGGGGAGGGCGCTTCGGCGCAACCGGCCGTGAGCTATGTGCGTCCGCACGAGATCCAGGTGCTGGCCCACGCCGAGGAAGGCTCGCTGGCCGCCACCTTGATCGACACGTTGACGGTGGGGCCCAACACCCGCCTGGCCTTCCGCCGCGCCGATGGCTCGGGTGAGATCGAGGTCGAGCTCAGCCGTGACGAGTACGCGGCCTTGCGTGACAGCGGCGTACTGCGCGCCGGTCAAGACGCCCACCTCAAGCCGCGCCGCATCCGCCAGTTCGAATCGGGGGCGCGTGCATGAACTTCCAGCAACTGCGCTCTGTGCGCGAAGCCGCGCGACGCGGCTACAACCTGACCGAAGTCGCCGCTGCGCTGCACACCTCGCAGCCGGGCGTCAGCCGCCAGATCCGCGAACTCGAAGACGAGCTGGGTGTGGAGCTGTTCCAGCGCGCCGGCAAGCGCCTGACGGGGCTGACGCCATCGGGGCAGCAACTGTTGCCCGTCATCGAGCGCCTGCTGCGCGAAGCCGAAAACCTTCGCCAGGCTGCTCGAGACTGCGCCTCGCACGACACGGGCCCGCTCTCGCTGGCGGCCACCCACTCGCAGGCCCGTTACGCGCTGCCTTCGGCGGTGCGCGACTTCCGCTTGCGCTACCCGAAGGTGACGCTGAGCCTGCACCAGGGCTCTCCCCGCCAGGTGGCGCAAATGTTGATCGACGGCGAGGCCGACATCGGCATCGCCACCGAGGCGCTCGACCAGTACCCGCAACTGGTCACGCTGCCTTGCTACACCTGGACGCACAGCGTGGTCGTGCCGCCGGGCCACCCGCTGCTCGACGGCCAGCCGCTGACGCTGGAGCGACTGGCCAAGTTCCCGCTGATCACCTACGACGGCGGGTTCACCGGCCGCTCGCACATCGACGAGGCCTTCGCGCGCGAGGGGCTGCAGCCCAGCATCGTGCTGTCCGCCATGGACGCCGACGTGATCAAGACCTACGTCGAGCTCGGCATGGGCGTGGGCGTGGTGGCGTCCATCGCCTTCGACGAAGACCGCGACCGCAACCTGCGTGCGCTCGATGCCGGGCACCTCTTCAGCGTCAACATGACGCGGCTGGCATTTAGGCGCGGGGCCTTCCTGCGAGGGTATGCCTACGGTTTCATCGAAACGTTCGCATCCCCCTTGACACGCGAGATCGTCGAGCAGGCGATCGCCAAGGCGACCGCGGAGGACGATCCGATCGGGACCTGAGGTGTGCGGCATTTGATGCAGATCAAACGTCGCAGGCGTGGAGCTTGCTCGCACCCGGCCTGGACACCGCCAAGCCTGGCTCGCGTGCACCAGCGTCGATCAAAAGTCGCCGCAGATCGGGGCGTCGCGGGAGGTGGTGCACACCCACCCACCACGCGAGGACCGATCCATGGGCAGCATGCACCACGAACGCGCCAGCATCGAGTTGCTGACGATCTACCAGGTCAGCAAGATCCTGGGTGGCTCACTGGACATCCACAAGACCTTCCGCGAGGCCATCAACACCCTGGTGTCGATGATGGGCTGGCGGCGCAGCACCGTCATCCTGTCAGCTGATGACGGCGGCCTGGTGGGCCTGTGCGCCGTCGGGCTGTCCAGCGAGGAGTCGCGGCGATTGCGTTTCGCCACTGGTGAGGGAATCGTCGGCAGGGTGTTCGCCGGGGGCGTGCCCATGGTGGTGCCCGACATCGCCCGCGAGCCCTTGTTCCTCAACCGCACCGGGGCGGCCGATCAGTCGCCCGACGAGACCATCGCCTACATCGCCACGCCGATCAAGGCCGATCGGCGCACGCTGGGCGTGCTCACCATGGACCGCGTGGTCACCGACCGCACCAGCTCCTTCGACGAGGACGCGCGCCTGCTGGCCATGGTGGCTGCCTTGATGGGACAGAACCTGCTGCTGCACCGGGCCGTGAGCTTCGAGCACGAGCGCATGGTCGACGAAACGCGGCGCCTGACCAAGGCGCTCAAACCGGTCTACCAGCTCGATCAGGTCATCGGGCAGTCGGCGCGCATGCAGCAGGTGTTCGCGGAGGTGCACCAGGTGGCGCCCGCTCGCACGACGGTGCTGCTGCGTGGCGAAAGCGGCACCGGCAAGGAGGTCATCGCCCGTGCGATCCACAACCTCTCGCCGCGCAAGGACGAGCCCTTCATCCGCGTGAACTGCGCGGCGTTGACCGAATCGCTGCTCGAGTCCGAGTTGTTCGGCCATGAAAAGGGCGCCTTCACGGGCGCGATGGGCACGCGCAAGGGGCGCTTCGAGATGGCCCACGGGGGCACGCTCTTCCTCGACGAGATCGGTGACATCTCCGCGTCTTTCCAGGCCAAGCTGCTGCGCGTGCTGCAGGAGCGCGAGTTCGAGCGCGTGGGGGGCAGTCAGCCCATCCGCGTGGACGTGCGGCTGGTACTCGCCACCAACCGCAACCTCGAGAAGATGGTGGCGGCGGGAGAGTTCCGCGCCGACCTGTACTACCGCATCAACGTGGTCAGCGTGTTCCTGCCGGCGTTGCGCGAACGCCGTGAAGACATCCCCTTGATGGTCGAGTACTTCCTGCAGCGATTCAACCGCGAGAACCAGCGGCAGGTTCGCGTCACCCCGCAGGCGCTGCGGGTGCTGACCTCGTGCTACTGGCCGGGCAACGTGCGCGAGCTCGAGAACTGCGTCGAGCGAACGGCGACCATGGCGATGAGCGAGGCCCTGACCGACCTGAGCTTTCCCTGTCACGACAACCGCTGCCTGACCCAGGTGCTGCATCACATCGAGCGCGAAGACGCGGTCAAACCGGGGCGCACCGTGCGCATCCCGATCGAAGAGGTCCCGATGGGGCGCGGCGGCGACGAGCACGTCGCCGACCACGTTGCCGATTCGGACGCGGATGACAAGCCCGAGGGCGAGCGAGATCGGCTGATCTGGGCCATGGAACGCTGTGGCTGGGTGCAGGCCAAGGCGGCGCGCCTGCTCAACATCACCCCGCGTCAGATGGGCTATGCGCTGCAAAAGCACCGCATCGAGGTGCGCAAGTTCTGAGCGTGGCTGGGCCGGCCGGTGTCACTCCGGCGTGAAGCACAGGGGCTGGTCGTCGCAGGTCTCGCAATGCGGCGACTTGCAGATCAGCACATCCGCCCGTTCGCACAGCATCCGGTAGAGGAACTTCTTCCAGCGCATGTTGGCGTGGTTGAGCGCCTTCAGGCGCGGGAAGTGCCGCTGCATCAGGTGGTGCAGCTCGTCGCGGTTGCGCAGGCCCAGGTCTTCCCACAGGTGGTTGGGCTGCATGGCGCAGCGGGCCATGTGCTCGATCAGGCCATCGGGCGGCGGATCGCGCTCGCTGATGAACTCTCGCAGCAGCGCTGCGAGGTCGGCGATCTCTTCGTCCAGGCTGGCAACCGACATGGCAACTCCGGGTTCAGGCAAGGCGTGTTCATGCCTTGCAGCACGAGGTGTGCCATGTGACTCCTCGGCCGCGAAGCGGGGTGCGGTCGGTGGGGGCTGTCGGCTTTGTCGGGGTTTCGACAGGGCTGGCCAAGACGGCTGTGGCAAACCTCACCAATCCCACACCCATGCGGTGTCGTGAATCGGAGAAAGCCAGTGTTCATCGTGGTTCTGAGGCGTTGGAGGGGGTGGCACGGATCTGGCAAAGCAGGGCTCAAAAGCCAGTCTCACAGCCCCCACCGAACCCCACCTCTCGCCGGGAGAAGCCCATGGAACCGTCCTCACTTGCCGCCAAGGCCTTCATCGGAATCGGTCAGATCCGACCCCTGGGCGCACCGCCGCCCGCGGCCGAATCGTCCAGCGGATGCGGCACCACCGGGGGCAGTGGCAAGGCCAGCTGCGGATCGTCGGGCGGCCCGGACGACATGCCACCGGAGATCTGGGAGAAGGTCAAGAACCACCCCTGCTACTCCGAAGAGGCCCACCACCACTACGCCCGCATGCACGTGGCCGTGGCGCCGGCCTGCAACATCCAGTGCCACTACTGCAACCGCAAGTACGACTGCTCCAACGAGTCGCGCCCGGGGGTGGTGTCGCAAAAGCTCACGCCCGACCAGGCCGTCAAGAAGGTGCTGGCCGTGGCCAGCGAGATCCCGCAGATGACGGTGCTGGGCATCGCCGGCCCCGGGGACTCGCTGGCCAACCCGGCCAAGACCTTCGAGACCTTCCGCCGCCTGCAGGAAGACGCGCCCGACATCAAGCTGTGCCTGTCGACCAACGGCCTGGCGCTGCCCGATTACGTCGACGAGATCTGCAAGTACAACATCGACCACGTCACCATCACCATCAACATGGTGGACCCGGCCGTGGGCGAGAAGATCTACCCCTGGATCTTCTGGGACCACCGCCGCGTGACCGGCTACGAGGCCGCCAAGATCCTGCACGAGCGGCAGATGCTGGGCCTGGAGATGCTGACCGCGCGCGGCGTGCTCACCAAGGTCAACTCGGTGCTGATCCCAGGTGTGAACGACGAGCACCTCATCGAGGTCAACCGCGAGGTCAAAAAGCGCGGCGCCTTCCTGCACAACATCATGCCGCTCATCAGCGAGGCCGAGCATGGCACGCACTACGGCCTGACCGGCCAGCGCGGCCCCACCGCGCAAGAACTCAAGGCCGTGCAGGACGCCTGCTCGGGCGGCGCCAACCTGATGCGCCACTGCCGCCAGTGCCGCGCCGACGCGGTGGGCCTGCTGGGTGAAGACCGCAGCGAAGAGTTCACCCTCGACAAGATCGCGGAGATGGAGGTGGTCTACGACCTCGACAAGCGCCGCGCCTACCAGGACCAGGTCGAGACCGAGCGCCAGGCCCAGCACGCGGCCAAGCAGGAGGCCCTCGCGGCGCAAGGCGAGATGGGCGATGTCGACCCCGACATGAAGGTGCTGGTGGCCGTGGCCACCGAGGGCCAGGGCCGCGTCAACCAGCACTTCGGCCACGCCACCGAGTTCCAGATCTTCGAGGTCTCGGCCGCGCAGGCGCTGTTCGTGGGCCATCGCCGCGTCGACCTGTACTGCCAGGGCGGATATGGCGAAGACGAGCAACTGCCCTCCATCGTCAACGCCATCAACGACTGCCACGCGGTGCTGGTCTCCAAGATCGGCGCTTGCCCGCGCGACGAGCTCACCGCCGCCGGCATCGAGCCGGTGGACGCCTACGCCCACGAGTTCATCGAGAAGGCCGCCCTGAGCTGGTTCGCCGGCTACCGCGAGCGCATCCAGCGCGGCGAGCTCGTGCACCAGCCACGTGGCGACGCCTCCATCCGCCAGGGCGCCTTCACCGCCGAAGCGGCGGCCTGAGCCCCGAGATCTCCACCCC
>SCMV01000032.1 GCA_005502875.1 Comamonadaceae bacterium 2PF
TGTATAAGAGACAGGACCAGCAGGGTCATGCCTGGGCTTGGGGGGAGGGGATGGGGCCTGCGCCGTGTTCGCTCAGGGCTTCACAGCGCGGCCAGCCACTCGGGGCCGGCAGCGGACTTCAACTCGGCGGCCACGGCCTGGCCCATGGCCTCTGCTTCGGCCAGGGTGGTGAGCGGCCCTTGTCGCTGGGCCGAAACCAGTCGCCCATCGGCGGGGTGGCCGAGGCGGCCTCTCAGGCGAAGGGTGGCCTGACCTGCCTCATGGTGCCAGTCGCCGTGGGCCGCCAGGGGCATGGAGCAGCTGCCCCCGAGGGCGCGCGAGACGGCGCGCTCGGCTGCGGTGGCCAGCCAGGTGGGCGAGTGGGCGAGTTGGGCCAGCGCTGCGGGCAGCTCGGTGTGCGTGGCGCGGATTTCCAGGCCCAGGGCACCTTGGCCGGCGGCGGGCAGCATCACCTCGGGCTCGATCACCTGGCGGATGCGGCTGGCCAGGCCCAGGCGCTTGAGGCCGGCAGCGGCCAGCACGATGGCGTCGTACTGGCCCTCGTCGAGCTTGCGCAGGCGCGTGTCGAGGTTGCCGCGCAGGGGTTCGATGCGCAGGTCGGGGCGCAGGGCGCGCAGTTGCGAGAGGCGGCGCAGGCTGGACGTGCCCACCACCGCGCCCTGAGGCAGGGCTTGCAGGGAGTCGAAACGGGGCGAGACGAGCGCGTCACGCGGGTCTTCGCGTTCGAGCACGGCGGCCAGCACGAAGCCTTCGGGCAGCTCCATGGGCACGTCCTTGAGCGAGTGCACCGCCAGGTCGGCGCGGCCGGCTTCCAGGGCCACTTCAAGCTCCTTGACGAACAGGCCTTTGCCGCCGACTTTGGACAGCGAGCGGTCGAGGATCTGGTCGCCTTGGGTGGTCATGCCCAGCAGGTTGACCTGGCGGCCAAATCGGCTTTGCAGCAGGTCGCGCACGTGCTCGGCCTGCCACAAGGCGAGGCGGCTTTCACGGGTGGCGATGACCCAGGGGGACGAATGAGTGGGGGCGGAAGCGCGAGACATCCGCCGATGCTATCAGCGACGCGCGCCTGGGCCCTCAGCCGGCCAGCACGATGCGGCGCTTCTGGGTCTGGTTGATGTACTGCTGCAGCGCTCGGTCCTGCCCATCGATCCGGGCGAACTCGCAGCCCAGCCGGGCGCCCCGGGTGTCCGGGTGCAGGGCGGTGCGGTAGTGGATCAGCAGGTTGACTTCGAGCTGTGTCTCGCCATCGAAGCGCAGCAGGCAGTCGTTGACCTGAACGCCGGCTTCGATCGCCGGGACGTTTTCGGGCAGGAACAGCGCCACGCCGCTGAGGCTGACGTCCAGCACGCGCAGGCTCACCTTCATGTCGGGCATGGCCGGGTGACGGAAGGTGGCGGTCGGGCCGTGCTGAGCGAATGGCTCAACCCGAAAGGCCGAGCGGCGCTGGAAGCGGAACAGCTCGCTGGGCATGCGGGCGTTGAGCACGTCGTGCTGCTGGCCCTTGACCTGCACCAGGTCTTCCACGTCGAACTGCACCTTGATGCGGTCGAGGTACACCACGGCGACGATTTCTTCGCTCTCGAGCAGGCTGCGCAGCGAGGTGTCGGTGCTGTCGCCGCTGAAGGAGATCACGCCTCGCGGGGCGTCGATGCCCCACAGCAAGGTGGTGAAGCTCACGCCATCCGGTGTGCTCAGCGTGACGAGGCATCGCTCGGCTTCCATGCGCTCGAGCATGGCGGCGACCTCGGCACGGGCCGAGAGGCGGAAGTCTTCGAGGCTGGCCTGGCTGGCTCGGGACGTCTGCATGCTGGGCCCCAATCAGTGCATTTTTTCGGGGTCGGTGCCGCCGTTCATCATCGAACCGAGTTCGTTGATCCAGGGCTCGGCCAGGTTGCGGATCTCGGCGTCGTTGACGAGGATGCGCTGCATGATGCGCGACTTCAGTGCCTGCTCGGTCGGGCCCATCGGGTGGTCGGCCGAGGCGTGTTTGAGTCGGGCGATCAGCACGGCGCAGGCGCCTTCGAGCTTGACGACGCGGTCCCAGTCGCCTGTGCGGGCGGCTTCGAGCATGCCCAGGCTGGCGTTCTCGATGGCCTCGTAGTAGCTCAACAGGTTGCCGGCGACGACGTCTTCATCGGGGGCGGTGATGAGTTCGGGGGCATTCATGCGCGCACCTCCATGGCCATGCGAACGACTTCGGCGTTCGCCGGTGTGATGGCGCCCCAGGCTTCGCGGATCGGCTCCATCAGGCTGACGCATTCGTCGAGGGCCGATTCGTCGTTGCTCAGGTTCGCCTGGGTCAGGCGCAGGCAAACGTAGGTGTAGAGGCTGTGCAGGTTGTTCGCCAGCTCGCCACCCGCCTTGGCGTCGAGGCTGGCCTTGAGGCCTTCGTCGACGATGCGGATGGCGCGGGTGATGGCCTTGGTCTTGCCTTCCACATCCTTTTTGCGCATGTGGCCGCGGCTTTCGGCGACGGCATCGAAGAAGCCGTCGAGCAGCAGCTTGACCAGCTGATGCGGAGAGGCGCTGCTGATGCTGGTCTCGACACCCACCTGGCGGTACAGGCCAGACATCGAGCGATCACCGGCGGGGATGGGGCGGGAGAAAGGGCTGGCTGGTGCGTACATCTTCAAACTCTGCGGGTTGGTCCGTGTTGATTGAGTTATCGACGTTTGCTGACAAACCTTGATCACTCAGACCCGGGAAGAAGTGCCGATCCAGGCCTTACTTCGGGTTCAGGATTTGTTGAGCGCGGCCAGCTGGGCGGTGACGTAGCTTTGCAGGCCGCTGAGCTTGCTGTAGCTGGCGTCCAGGGCCGTGTACTGCTGACGCAGCCGGGCCTCGAACAGGCCGGCGCGGTCGTTGATGCTGTCGATCTTGGTCGTGTTGCGCTTGATCGTGGCCTTGAGCCCGTCGGTGCTGTTGGCGATCGCCCCGTTGGTGTCCAGGATCTGCGAAGCAAGGTTCTTGATGCGTTGGCCCATGCCGTTGTTGGCGGCCACCGTTTCATCGCTGTTGGCGAAGTACTTCTGCATGTCCGCCAGCTTGCTGCCCATGGCGTCGTTGAACTTGCTGCTCGTCATCTTCAGCGTGCCGTCCGTGTTGGTCACGATGCCCATGTCGAAGAGCCTGGAGAACGACGCGGTGGCGGTGGAGTCGCTGGTGATGAGGTTGCGCATCTGGCTGAGCAGGCCACGCGCGGTGGAGTCGCCTTGCAGCGGCCCGGCCGTCTTGGATGTTTCGTCGTACAGGGTCTGCACGCGGATGGTGCTGACCACGTTGTTGTAGGCCGAGATGAAGTCGCTCACGCCCTTGCTGATGGCGGCGGTGTCGGTGGCCACCGTGATGTTGGTGGGTGTGGTCGTGGTCTGCTTGAGGGTCAGGGAGACGCCGTCCATCACGTCGCTGAGGGTGTTGGACTCGGACGAGATGGGCAGGCCGTTGATGGTGGCCTGGGCGTTTTGTGCGCTCTGGCTGCGGGTCATGGCCGAGGTGCCACCGGTCTCGGCGGTGTAGGCCAGGGCCGACAGACCAGGCACTGCGCCGTTTTCGGTCACGCTCACCTTGAAGGCGTTGCTCTCGCCGTTGGCGCCGCGCATGACCAGGCGGCTGCCCGACGCGTCGTTGACGATCGCGGCCGTGATGCCGGCGTTGGCGCCGTTGATGCGGTCGCGGATTTTCTCCAGCGTGTTGTCGCCGGGGCCGATGGCGATGTCCACGGCGGTGGCCGCGACCTTGGCATTGAAGGTGACGGCCGGAGGCGCCACCGAGTTGTTGGTGACGTAGGTGCCCAGCTCGATGCGCAGCGTGCCCTCACCGACCGGGGCCGTCTTGCCTGCGGTGAACGCGCTGCTGGCCACCATCTGGCCCTGTGCCAGCTGGGAGACCGAGACGGTGTAGGCGCTGGCTGCGGCGCTGCTGCTGGTGCTCACGCCCACCGCCGTGTCGTTGCTGGAGGTGGCCGTGGTGCCCTTCCAGAAATCGGGCTGGGTCAGCTTGTTGGCCGCGTCCTTCAAAGAGGAGAAGGCGCTCTGGATTTTTCCCCACGTGGAAACCTTGGTTTGCAGCGTGGTGTTCTTGGTGGTGAGTGTTTCGGCGGGCTTCTTTTCGAGCGCCACCAGTTTGGTGATGACGTTTTCGTCCAGGCCGGTGCCGCTGACGCCAACTGAGCTGAGTGAGGCCATGATTTCTTCCTCTCAATGCAAGAGCGCCCGGAAGGCACTTTTGGCCACCCGGACGCCGTGCTCATCGGTGACTGGCACGAAAACTTGATGCTGTGTCGGGTCCCGGCGTGAAAAATGGGCGGAATCAGCGTCCCAGGAGGCTCAAGACCTGCTGTGGCAGCTGGTTGGCCTGCGCCACCATCGCCGTGCCAGCTTGCTGCAGGATCTGGGCGCGAGACAGGTTCGCGGTTTCTGCCGCGAAGTCCGCGTCCATGATCCGGCCTCGGGCTGCAGCCTGGTTTTCCACGCTGACTTGCAGGTTGGAGATCACGGCTTCGAAGCGGTTTTGCGAGGCGCCGAAGGACGCGCGTTTGTCGTTGATCACGTCGAGTGCGGCGTCGATGACGTTGATGGCGTCGTCGATCTGCGAGGTCGTGGCGATGTTGGTGGCCACGCCGGAGGCCGCGCCGCCGATGGCCAGGCCGTTGGTGCCGTCCCAGTTGGCCGTCACGGTGGCCAGCAGGTCCTGATCGGCGGTGGCGCTCGTGGAGTCGACCACGGTGGCGGTGCCGGCGGTGCCACCACCCAGCACGGCGCCTTCGATCTCGATGCGGTCGGTCACGTCGGTGCCGGCGCCCACCTGGAAGGACAGGGTGGTCGGGGCACCCGAGTCAAACAGGGGCTTGCCGTTGAAGCGTGCGCCACCAACGGTGCGCGAGATTTCTTCCTGCAGTTGCTTGAACTCTTTTTGCAGGTTGGCGCGGTCGCCGTCGCTGTTGGTGGCGTTGCGCGACTGGACGGCCAGCTCACGCATGCGCTGCAGGTTGTCGCCGATCTTGCCCAGCGCGCCTTCAGCGGTCTGGGCCAGCGAGATGCCGTCGTTGGCGTTGCGGATGGCGACATTCATGCCGCGCACCTGGGTGTTCATGCGTTCGGCGATCGCCAGGCCAGCGGCGTCATCCTTGGCGGAGTTCACGCGCAGCCCGGAGGACAGCCGTTGCATCGATGTGGCCAGCGATGTCTGCGACATGTTCAGGTTTCGCTGCGCGTTCATCGAGACGATGTTCGTGTTGATCGTTTGGGGCATGTTGCACTCCTAAAGAATCGAGACTCCCGGCTCGCAGGCCGGCCGGCTTTCTGACAAAGCTGGCCAAAGATGCTTGCGGATACCTTCGACCTGTGCCCTGATGTTCGACCCATTTGAGCTGAAGCAAAAACGGGATGTGAAGGCCTTTTTGCCCCTTGTTTCATTTCATGTCCACCCAATGGAAAAGCCGCCCCGGCTGGGGCGGCTTTGGGGGGCGCCAGCGTGGTGGCTGGCGCGGGCTGGCTGGGGATCAGCGCAGCAGAGACAGGACCTGCTGGGGCAGCTGGTTGGCCTGGGCCACCATCGCCGTGCCAGCCTGCTGCAGGATCTGGGCTCGCGAGAGGTTCGCGGTTTCGGTCGCGAAGTCGGCGTCCACGATCCGGCCTCGGGAGGCGGTCTGGTTCTCGATGTTGGTCTGCAGGTTCGAGATCACGGCTTCGAAGCGGTTCTGCGAGGCACCGAAGGAGGCACGCTGGTCGTTGATGGTGTCCAGGGCCTTGTCGATGACGTTGATGGCGTCGTCGATCTGCGCGGTCGTGGCGATGTTGGTGGCCACACCGGAGGCGGCGCCACCGATCGAGATGCCGTTGGTGCCGTCCCAGTTCGAGGTCACGGTGGCCAGCAGGTCGGCGGTGGCCGTTGCGGCGGTCGAGTCGACCACGGTGGCGGTGCCGGCGGTGCCGCCGCCCAGCACGGCGCCTTCGATGTCGATGCGGTCGGTGGCGTCGGTGCCGGCGCCCACCTGGAAGGACAGGGTGGTCGAGGCGCCCGATGCGAACAGCGCGGTGCCGTTGAACTTGGTGCCGTCAACGGTGCGCGAGATTTCTTGCTGCAGCTGCTTGAATTCCTTCTGCAGGTTGGCGCGGTCGCCATCGCTGTTGGTGGCGTTGCGAGACTGGACAGCCAGTTCACGCATGCGCTGCAGGTTGTCACCGATCTTGCCCAGCGCGCCTTCAGCGGTCTGTGCCAGAGAGATGCCGTCGTTGGCGTTGCGCACCGCGACGTTCATGCCCTTGATCTGTGCGCCCATGCGCTCGGCGATGGCGAGGCCGGCGGCGTCGTCACGTGCGCTGTTGACGCGCAGACCCGAAGACAGGCGCTGCATCGACATCGACAGGCTGGATTGAGAAGTGCTCAGGTTGCGTTGTGCGTTCAGAGCGACGACGTTGGTGTTGACTGAATTGCCCATGATGAGTTCCTTTGGCGATGATTACTACCCGGCGATAGCGCCGGCGAACAAGTGCTGGCTGTCTTTCGACGTTCCAGAGAGACCTGCCCGACGCTAGTCAGCCCATTCGCCTTCGTGGTGAGTCCACTCAGTGCTCTGGCCGGCTAACCGGACCCCGAAACCTTTCGATCCCGTTGGTTGGTGTATCGACCCGATCTGGCGCCTTCTTGAGTGTCTTTTTTCTCGTTTTGGGCGGGTCTTTGCACAGTGACTGCTTGACGTGTCCGGGAAATGCAGACCCTTTTCGGCGCACTTGTCGGGTTCTTTAGCCCCCCGTCTTCATAGACTTCGTAAAGCCCCGTGAAGCGTCTCGCGGTGGGGCCTTGTCATCCGAGGAAGCCCATGAAAGTCGTCAGCCGACCCAAGTCCGCATCAGCCCAGAAGGCCCGTCAGCATTGGGAACGCGGCGTCTCTCTATTGAAGGCGAAAGACTGGGGCCCTGCACTGCAGGCTTTCGATGCAGCGGTCAAGCTGCAGCCCAACGATCCGCTGTATCGGCTCAACGCCGCACGTTGCTGCCTGGAACTGTCGCGATTCGAAGAGGCTTTGACTCACGCAGACCGAGCGGCCGAACTGGAGGCCGGCTCCGAGGTGGCCGCGTTCATGCGCGTGCGGGCCATGCACCGCCTGCAGCGCAACGCCGAGATCCTCCAGGTGCTGGCGGACATGCCCGAGGCCCAGCGCAACACGCGCGAGTACTGGGTGGCCAAGGGCTGCGCCTTGCAAAACACCGGCAAACACCAGGAGGCCATCCAGGCCTTCATGGACGCGATCATGTTCAGCATGGACGATGCCCTGTCGCACTACCGCATGGGCATCTCCTTTTATGAGCTGGAACTCAAGGAAGAGGCCTCGGAGTGCTTTCGCACCGGCCTGGTCCTGGGCCTGGGGCCCAATGCATTGCACGTGCACGGCATGCTCGCCTATGCCGAGCGCGAGAACTGCCGCTGGCCGCAAGCAGCCGAGCAACTGGCCCAGTTGCACAACCTGGTGTCCGCCGCGCCCGATGACGCCCGGGTCATCGCGGCCCCGTTTGCCCACGTGACGCTGACGGACGACCCGCTGCATCAGCGCAAGGCCTGCACCATCATGTCCAACACCTGGCTCGGGCTCAAGCCGGTGGTGCGACCCAGCCGGGCGTCCCATCCGCAGCGACTGCGCGTGGGCTACCTCTCCAGCGACTTTCACCAGCACGCCACCTGTGTGCTGATGTGCGAGGTCTTCGAGCACCATGACCGCGATCGCTTCGAGGTGTTTGCCTATTCAACGGGTCGCGATGACGGAACGGCCATGCGCCGGCGCGTGATCAAGGCGGTCGAGCACTTCGTGGACCTGCAGGGCCAGCCCGACCACGTGATCGCACAGCGCATCGCCGACGATGACCTGGACCTGCTCATCGACCTCAAGGGCTACACCGCCGGCAACCGCATGGGCGTGCTGGCGCGCCGGCCGGCGCCGCTGCAAGCCGCTTTCCTGGGTTTTCCTGGCACCACGGGCGCGCCTTTCATCGACTACATCGTGGGCGACCCGCTGGTCACGCCGCTGTCGCATGCGCCGAACTTCTCCGAGCACATCGCGCAGATGCCGCTGTGCTACCAGCCCAACGACCGCCAGCGCCCGCGCCCTCAGCCGATGACGCGTGCCCAGGTGGGCCTGCCCGAAGACGCGGTGGTGCTGTGCGGCTTCAACCAGGCGTACAAGATCAACGCCGAGGTGCTCGACGCCTGGGTGGGCGTGCTCAAGGAGCTGCCCGAAGCCGTGCTCTGGTTGCTGGACTGGCACGGCCAGGCCAAGCCGCACCTGCTCGAAGAGTTGGCTCAGCGCGGCATCGGTGCCGAGCGTGTGTTCTGGGCACCCCGATGGGACCTGGGGCCCCACATCAGCCGCGTGCGCCTGGCCGACCTGTTCATCGACACCTGGCCTTGCAACGCCCACACCACCGCCAGCGATGCCTTGTGGGCCGGCCTGCCGGTGGTCACGCTCATGGGGCAGACCTTTGCCTCGCGCGTGGCCGGCAGCCTGCTCAACGCAGTGGGCTTGCCCGAGTTGATCTGCACGGACGTGCCGCAGTACCAGCGCACCATCGTCGAGCTGGCCCGCGACCCGCAGCGCCGCCAGGCCATGCGAGAGCGCCTCGACCAGGCACGCGAAGACAGCCCTCTGTTCGACAGCGCCGGCTTTGCACGCGAATACGAGGCGCTGCTGGTGCGCATGATCGAGCGGCACCGCGCAGGCGTGGCGCCCGAGGCCCTGCCGGCGGCTTGACTGCCGTTGCCTGGCGCGATGCCAGGGGCAAGCAAAAAGGCCGGGTCACCCCGGCCTTAGTTTTTTGTGCTGCCTGATCAGCGGCAGTCAGCGAAAGCTCAGGTTGGTGCGCTTGCCTTGTTTGACATGCAGGGCCCCCAGCAACTGGCTGGGCACCTCGACGTAGGTCACGTCGTTGATCTCGACGATCTTGTCGAGCACCTGGTCGATGCCGCTCTTGCGGCGCACCAGCAGGATGTCCGACCAGTCGGTGTTGGTGATCATCACGGGCATGAAGTCGGCCATCTTCATGAAGGTCAGCGTGGCTTCGAGCACGCCCAGGTTCTGGCGCACGCCGGCGGGCGAGTGGCAGCAGTCGTTGAGCTGAAGCATGCCGTCCAGACCGAGCAGGCTGTCGTAGAACATCAGGTCGTCCAGCACCGACTCGTACTGGTGGCTGGCGTCCACGTAGATGTAGTCGAGCTTTCGATCGCCCAGCAGGGCGCCCAGGTGCTCGCGTGCCGGCAGGGTGGGGCTCTTGATGACGCTGGCGTGGGGCTTGTGCTGGAAGCGCTCGACGGCCTTGGCGTGCAGCCGGTCCATCGTGGCTTGCTCCGACACGGGCCCACCAAAGTAGTTGGTGAAGCTGTCGATGTCGTTGACCCAGGGACGGTGGCGGTTGTTGCGGCGGTAATCGTCGAAGGCCTGGGAGGACCAGGCGTCGACCAGGAACAGCTTTTCCGGCGCGATGATCTGATCGATCACCTCGGCGTTGCGGCCGTCCAGGACGCCCAGCTCGGCGGCCCAAGGTTTGGTGCCGACGGCGTCGAAGCACCCACGCACGATCTTGTAGATCAGGTCTCGGTTGTTGATCAGGACTTTCATGGGCAGGCTCCTTTGGGGAAGGGGGCTCAGCAGCGCTGCAGCGCGTCAAGCAGGGTGTCGGAGATGAAATCGCACTGCTCGTCCGTCATCTCGTAGTACAGCGGCAGGCGCAGCAGGCAGTCGGCAAAACGGTCGCTGTGCGGCAGGGCGCGGCCATCGTGCTGCTTTTGGAAGTAGGGGCTGCTGTGCAGCGAAAGGTAGTGAAAGACCGCGTGGATGCCGGCCGCACGCAGCTTCTCGAGCACGCAGGTGCGGTGTTCCAGCGAACGGCACACGATGTAGAACAGGTGGCCGTTGTTGGTCGCCCACTTGGGGATGTAGGGCGCCTCGACCTCGTGGCGCTGCAGGGCAGCGGCCAGTTGGTCGTGATACCGCTTCCACAGCGCTTTGCGGCGAGCCTGGATGGTGTCGAGCACCTCCAGCTGTGCGTACAGGTAGGCCGAGACGATGTCCGAGGGCAGGAAGGACGAACCGATGTCCACCCATCCGTACTTGTCGATCTCGCCTCGGAAGAAGGCGCTGCGGTTGGTGCCCTTTTCGCGGATGACCTCGGCGCGTGCGACGTGGTCCGCGTCGTTGATGGTCAGCAGCCCGCCCTCGCCGGCGATGACGTTCTTGGTCTCGTGAAAAGAGAAGGCGCCGAACAGCCCGAGGCTGCCCAAGGGTTGGCCCTTGTAGAAGGAATCGATGGCCTGGGCGGCGTCCTCGACCACGGCGATGCCGCGCTCGCGAGCCAGCGCCAGGATCGGGTCCATGTCGCAGGCCACGCCGGCGTAGTGCACGACCACGATGGCGCGGGTGCGCGGCGTGATCAGCTCGGCCAGTTTGGTGGCGTCGATGTTGGGGTTGTGGGCCTCGCTGTCGGCAAAGACGATGCGAGCGCCTCGCAGCGCGAAGGCGTTGGCCGTCGACACGAAGGTGAAGGCGGGCACGATCACCTCGTCGCCCTCGCGGATGTTCAGCAGCAGGGCCGCCATCTCCAGCGCGTCGGTGCACGACGTGGTCATCAGCGCCTTGCGAAAGCCATAGCGCTGCTCGAAGAAGGCGTGACAGCGCTGCGTGAAGACGCCGTCGCCCGAGATCTTGCCGGACGCCACCGCCTCGGCGATGTACACCAGCTCCCTGCCGTGCAGGTAGGGCTTGTTGAAGGGGATGTTGGGGCGCGCCGCCACGGGCACGGCCGGCTTGTGAGCTTGCATGAGCCACCTCCGATGCTGGCATCTTGAGGTTTTGGCGCGGGGCCAAGGCACCGATAACCGGCGTGCTGGCGGCCTTGTTGAGGCCTTATCCAGCGGTGGGTCTCGGCTTCAGGCGGCCGTTGTGCGCCGGGCCTGGCGGAACAGCTTGCTCAGGTCGCCCGCCAGTTGATCTGCGCAGAAGTGGGCGCGTGCGATGTCGATGTTGCGCTCGCGCAGGGCAGGGTGCAAGGGGGTGGGATCGAACTGGCTCAGGTCGCAGGTGGCCAGGCCGAGCTGGTTCAGGTAGCGGGTGTGGGCCTGTTCCGGCCTCATGAACACCTTCTTGCCCAGCGCCAGCAGGCTGACGATGTTGCCCATGCCTTGCTGCCTGTTGTGGTGCATCACGGCGATGTCGATGCCGGTCAGGAAGTCGTTGTAGGCCGCCAGGGGCAGCATCTCCAGCATGGGCTTGAAGCGCGCACCGAACATCGCGCGGCCGTTGGCCATCACGAGTTCGCGGTACTTGGGGTCCCCATACGACAGAGGGCAGTGCACCTCCATGTCGTCTCGGGCGTGGCGCGCGATCAGTGCAAAGGCCTCGAGGTGGCAGTTGGTCTCGGTGGCGGAGTTGCCCACCAGGATGCGCACGCCGGGGCGGTCGGTGGGCGGCGGGGCGTGACGCGGCGCGATGTTCGATGGGTAGGCAAAGGTGCTCAGGTGCTGGGCCTGGCCCCCATAGCGCTTTTGCGCCAGGACCATGTCGCCAGGGATGCCGGCCATGCCGCCCAGTTGCGAGATCACGCCCTGGCGCACGATTTCCTGGTGCAGCCAGCCGGGAGAAGGCTCGGTGGGGACGGGCTGGTACAGGTCGCCGCCCCAGATGACCCAGTGCGACTTGCGGGCCAGGCCAGGCAGGGCATAGAGGATTCGGTTGATGGCGTCCGACCACAGGCCGTGCAGCACGATCCGCTCTGCGCTGTGCAGGGTCTCGACCAGGCGGACGTGGTCGTCGGCGCTGGCCACCCATTGCACCGGGTGAGCGGGCGTGAGGCCATGCTCCCAGCGCGGGGCGCCCATCAGGCAGAAGCGGTGCTCGGCCAGGTCAAAGTGCTCGGCCACGAAGTCGATGAAACGCGGGATGAACTTGTCCAGCACCATCAGGTGCACGGTGCGGACCCCGGGCGCCGATCGGGTGTTCATGCGGCGGCTTCCGTGGCGTCGGCTTGCGCGCTCAGGCGGGCCTGGATGTGCAAGGCGGGCAGGCGAGAGGTCGTGCAGTTGAGCATGACGTCAGGCATGGCTTGGCCGACGAGGGCCTGCGCCTGGCGCAACTCGTCGGCGGGCAGGCCCAGCATCCACAGGTCGAAGTGGGTGGGGTGCATCAGCGGGGCGATGGCCGCCAGGCCCACCAGGGGCAGGCGCTTGCCGCCCCAGGCGTCTGCGGCGACGACCACGGTGTCAAAAGCGGGGCCTTCCGGCAGCGCGCTCAGCTCTGGCAGGTAGGCGGGCGCGTCGTCCAGGATGTACTCGGCCCAAGGCGCGGCGATGTCGTCTTGCACGGGTGCCACCGGTGCGGTGGAGTCTGTGGGGCGCAGTCGGGTGACGCAGGCGCCATGCTGGGCGGCCAGGCAGGCCAGGGCTTCCAGCGTGGCGCCGGTGCCGATGCACAGCACCTGGCGGCCCGGCACCTGGCTGAGGTGTTGCTGCCAGGCCAGCAGCTGCACGGCATCGAGTGCGTGCAGCTCGGTGGCCGGCACGGTCTGCAGCAAGCTGGGCACCTGCTGGGCCAGGTGAACGGCGCAGGCGGTTTCCCAGGGGGATGCGGCGGCTGTTGGGACGGCGGGGCTGGTGCGCACCGTCGGTGCGGGCGATTCAGCCAGGTCGACGCGGGGCAGCGGCGCCTTGGACAGCACGATCTGTGCACAAGCGCGTTGTTTGGGAGAGGACAGCGTTTGCCGCTCTTCGGCCAGGTTGTGGTGCGATTGGGGGTTGCTCTCGGTGTAGCGGTAGGCGTGCACCGGGATGTAGTGGTAGCGGCGCGTCTGGTCGAGGATGGGGTACGCGATGGCCAGGTCGCAGGCCGCGTCCAGCCATTGGCCGTCGGGGTGCTGGAAGTAGTCCTCGGGCACCGTCTCCAGCAGCGAGGCGCGGAAGCTGAAGAGGTGGCTGGTCAACCAGCGCTGGGCGCGGGGCGACTTGTTGCGGTCCAGCGGCCCGTTGCCGCCAAAGCGGCCGTGGTCGGTCAGGTAGTTGGTCCACACCACGTCGTTGCCCTGGCGGTAGGCGTGGGCCAGTTGGGCCAGCACGGTCACGTCGAGCAGGAAGTCGTCGGCGTCCAGCACCGCGACCACGTCGTGGGCCCGGGCGGCTGCTCGCAGGTGCGTGCTGGCGTTGCAGGCCTTGCCCATGCGCTGGGGGTTGCGCACCAACTGGAAGCGGCCGCTGAGGTGCTGCGTGAGAGCCGCCTGCGCCACGCCGGCGGTGTCGTCGTCAGAGCAATCGTCGACGAACAGCACGTGCACGTCCGGGTGCGTCTGGCGCGCCACCGACTGGATGGCTTCGGCCACATAGGGCGCGCAATTGCGCCCGGTCATGAACATGAGCACGCTCAGGGGCTGGCTGCTGGCCATCGTCGGTCCTTTCTGTCGGGACCGGTGCGGGGCGCCCACATGGCGACCCGTCTCAGGCACAGGCGGCCTGGGTCCACGGTCAGGAGATTAGGCCGAGGGCCGCCATGGCACTGGGACGATCAGCGCTGGGCTGGGGGTGTTGTTTGCCCGTTTCAAGGGTGGACGGCCACGAGGCGGTGGATCAAAAGATCCGCTGGCCCGTCAGTCGCTCGTGCTCGCGCACGGCGAATCGGTCGGTCATGCCCGAGATGTAGTCGGCCACGGCGCGGTGGAGGTCTTCGCGCTGGGCGTAGGCGGGCTTCATCTCGGACGGCGCCGCCACGTAGGCGTGGAACAGCTCGGTCAGCACCTGCTTGGCTCGCGCCGTGGTCTCGTTGACCTGCGGGTGGCGGTACAGCTCCTTGAACAGGAAGCGCTTGAGCTGGGTGCTGGCCTCGCGCATCTCGGGGCTGAAGCGCACCAGGGGCGGGCAGCGGCGGGCCTCGTCGGCGTCGGCCGGGCGGTGCTCGGCGAGCTTGGCCCGTGTGGCGTCGATCACGTCGTACACCTGCTGCGAGAGCATGCGGCGGATGGTGTCGAACAGCAGCCGGCGGCCCGTTGCCTCGGGGAACTCGGCCAGCGTCTCGTCGCGAAAGCGCGTGAACAGCGGCACCGCCTCGAATTGTTCGATCGTGACCAGGCCCGAGCGCACGCCGTCGTCGATGTCGTGCGCGTTGTAGGCGATCTCGTCGGCCAGGTTGCACAGCTGGGCTTCCAGGCTGGGCTGCGTGCCTTCGATGAAGCGCCGGCCCACGCCGCCCGGCTCGGCCGCCTCCAGCAGCTCGGCGTTGCGCCTGGAGCAGTGCTTGAGCACGCCTTCGCGGGTCTCGAAGGTCAGGTTCAGGCCGTTGAAGGGCAGGTAGCGCTCCTCCAACTCGTCGATCACGCGCAGGGACTGCAGGTTGTGCTCGAAGCCGCCGTGCTCGGCCATGCATTCGTTGAGCACGTCCTGGCCGGCGTGGCCGAAGGGCGTGTGGCCCAGGTCATGCGCCAGCGCCACGGCCTCGACCAGGTCCTCGTTCAGGCCCAGCGAGCGGGCGATGGAGCGGCCCAGCTGCGCCACCTCCAGCGAGTGCGTCAGCCGGGTGCGGAACAGGTCGCCCTCGTGGTTGAGGAAGACCTGTGTTTTGTAGACCAGGCGCCGAAACGCCGTGCAGTGCACGATGCGGTCGCGGTCGCGCTGGAAGTCGCTGCGCGTGGGCGCCGACGGCTCTGCGTGTCGCCGGCCTCGCGAACGATCGGGCTGGCTGGCGTAAGGGGCGTTCGTCATGCTCGGATCGGGCGAGGCGGGCAACAGGAAAAGGCGTCAGACCTGCTTGGCCACGTTGGCGGCGATCACCTCGCGCACCACGTCTTCTGGCGCCGGCTGCATGGAGGCCTGGCCCAGCGGCCCGATCACCACGAAGCGGATCTGCCCGCCTTCGGCCTTCTTGTCGACCTGCATCAGCTCCAGGTAGCGCTCGGCGCCCAGGTCGGGGCCGATCACCGGCAGGCCAGCGCGCTCGATCAGCGCCTTGATGCGTTGCGACGTGCTGGCGTCGATCAGGCCCAGGCGCGCCGACAGGTCGGCCGCCATCACCATGCCGCAGGCCACGGCCTCGCCGTGCAGCCATGCGCCATAGCCCATGCCCGCCTCGATGGCGTGGCCGAAGGTGTGGCCGTAGTTCAGGATGGCACGCAGGCCCGATTCTTTTTCGTCCTGACCGACCACCCAGGCCTTGATTTCGCACGAGCGGCGCACCGCGTGGATCAGGGCCTCGCGGTCGCGTGCCAGCAGCTTGTCCAGGTTGGCTTCGAGCCAGGTGAGGAACTCGGCGTCGGCGATCGGGCCGTACTTGATGACCTCGGCCAGGCCGGCCAGCAGCTCGCGCTGGGGCAGGGTGTCCAGCGTGTCGAGGTCGCAGACCACGCGCAGCGGCTGGTAGAAGGCGCCGATCATGTTCTTGCCGGCGGGGTGGTTGATGGCCGTTTTGCCGCCCACACTCGAGTCCACCTGCGCCAGCAGGGTGGTGGGCACCTGCACGAAGGGCACGCCGCGCATGTAGCAGGCCGCCGCAAAGCCGGTCATGTCTCCCACCACGCCACCGCCCAGCGCATACAGCACCGTCTTGCGGTCGGCGGCTTCTTCCAGCAGCTTGGTGAAGACCTGGTTGAGCGCGGGCCAGTCCTTGAACTGCTCTCCATCGGGCAGCTCGACGTCCAGCACCTCTTTGTGCAGCGGGGCGATGGCCGCGCGCAGCTTGGCCGTGTAGAGCGGCCCGACCGTGGTGTTGGTGACGATCAGCGCTTTGGACGACTTGGGCAGCCCGGCGAAGCTCTCGGCCTTCATCAGGCCGCCGCCGATCAGGATGTCGTAGCTGCGATCGCCCAGGTCAATGGGAACCAGGGTGTGACCGGCGTCGGTCAGGCGTGCGGGAGACGGTGCGGAGGGGGGAGCGGATGCCATCGGGTCGCTGCGGTGTCGTCAACAGGTGCCCCGAACGTTTGCGGAAAGTTCGGACCTGGCCGCGATGCGAGGGGCATCCAGGAGGTGAAAAAGGGTGACGAGCCTTGACCCTGGCACTGGCGGCTAACGGTTGGGGCTGCTTCGTTCCCGATCTGACCCGGTTGGCCGCGCCACCATGCAGGGAGGCCCGTCATCGTCCATTGTACGCGAGGCCCGACACATGCGGGCCTCGTGGGCATCTTTGCGTCACCCCAGGTGGGTGCCCCTTGCAGGCATCACTCGCCCAGCAGCGCCGGCTTGAGCAGGTTGTCGGCCGGGTTGCTGCCCAGCCAGATGCGCAGGATGGCGTTGTAGAAACCCACATCAGGCAGGGCCGAGCCCAGTTGCTTGCCGTTGAGCGAAATGGTCGTGCCCACGGCGGGGTTGTAGTCGCCGATGATCACGTCGCCCTTCTTGACGCCTTCGAACTCGGTGAACAGGTCGCCGAACTTGGTGATCTGGTTGACGAACTTGGTCTTCTCGTCTTTTTCCAGGTTCTTGTTGATGCCGGTGAGGAAGGCCTGGCCGAACTCATCGGACGTCAGTTCACGCAGGAAGACGATCTTGAAGCGCTTGGGGCCACCCAGGGCCAGCACGTCGGCGGTGTTGTTCTTCTTCTCGGTCAGGTACAGGCCGATGGCGTAGACCTTGAACACCGCCTTGATGCGAGCGCCCGCGCCATTGAGCACCAGGGTCTTGCCTGCCACGGTGGCGGTGTCTTCGATGTTGGCACCCTGCACCTGCACGGCGTGGGCCGTGGACAGGGTGCCCAGGGTCAGGGCGGCGGCGGTCATCAGGGCAGAGAGTCGGGCTTTCATGGTGGGTTCCTTTGCGATCGGGACAGTCGGTTCAGGGGGGCGTCAGGCGTTCGCGTCCAGCTTGAACACGCTGACCACCGCAGCCAGGTTGTGCGCCTGGTTCTGCATGGATTCGGCGGCCGCAGCGGCCTGCTCGACCAGTGCGGCGTTCTGTTGCGTCACGCCATCCATCTTCTGGATGCTCCGGGTGACTTCTTCGATGCCATCGCTCTGCGAGCGCGAGGCGGCGGTGATCTCGCCAATGATGTCGGTCACGCGCTGCACGCTCGAGACCACGTTGTCCATGGTCTGGCCGGCATCGCTGACCAGCTTGCTGCCTTGCTCGACCTTGTCCACCGACTCGTTGATCAGCGACTTGATTTCCTTGGCGGCGGTGGCCGAGCGCTGTGCCAGCGTGCGCACTTCGCCGGCCACCACGGCAAAGCCTCGGCCCTGCTCGCCTGCGCGGGCGGCTTCCACGGCGGCGTTCAGCGCCAGGATGTTGGTCTGGAAGGCGATGCCGTCGATCACGCTGATGATGTCGACGATCTTGCGCGACGAGGCATTGATCGCACCCATGGTGTCGACCACCTGGGCGACGACCTGGCCGCCTTGCGCCGCCACCTGCGACGCCGTGGACGCGAGCTGGTTGGCTTCGCTGGCGCTCTCGGCGTTCTGGCGCACGATGCGGGTGAGCTCGTTCATGGCCGACGAGGTGTGGGCCAGCGACGAGGCCTGCTCCTCGGTGCGAACCGACAGATCGGAGTTGCCCGAAGCGATTTCAGACGAAGCCGAGGCGATGGCGACGGTGCCCTGGCGCACGTCACCGACGATGCGCTGCAGGCTGCGGTTCATCTCCTCGAGGGCGCGCATGAGCTCGCCCGTCTCGTCCTGGCTCTCGCTCTGGATCGAGGCGCTCAGGTCGCCAGCGGCCACCTGCTTGGCCAGCGACACGGCGCGCGTGAGGGGCCGGGTGATGCTGCGGGTGGAGAACAAGGCCACGCCGACGCTGACGGCGACGATCGCGCCAGCGAGCCCCAGGATGAACACCGTGGTGTTGCGAGCGGTCTCGGCCGAACGCGTGCCGGCCGCTTCCATCAGGCCGTTCTGGCGCGTGTTGAGCTGCTCCAGCGCATCGAAGTACTTGGTGTGCATCGAGCGCACCGAGAACAGGAACTTGGTCAGGGCCTCGTCCTTCTGCCCGGCTTGAACCAGGTCCACGAAGGCCTTCTGGGCCTTGTTCGAGCGTTCGCGGAACTTGGTCAGGTTGGCCAGCAGCTCCTTGTCGGCTTCGTCGGTCAGGGCCTTTTCGACCTCGGCAGCCAGCTCAACGTTGAGCTTCTCGTACTTGGCGATGTTGGCCAGCTCGCCCTTGATCTGCTCGTCGTCGCTCATCACCAGCACGCTGAGCATGCTGCGCGAAATCTCGTTGAGGTGGGCCTTCATCCGGTTGGCGGTCACCGTCTGCGGGTAGGTGCCGTTCACGATCTCCGTGGTCTCGTGGCTCAGGCCCTGGATGCGGGTCAGGGCCAGGCCAGCCAGCAGCACCATCAGGGCGATCACGAGGCCGAAGCCGATCGTCAGTCGTTGACCAATGCGGATGTTGCGGATGTTGATCATGTGGTTTGCCCAGGAAATGCGAAAGGCGCTCTCCCTGACAGATCGTCACCCTTTTGCCCTAGGCAAAGCCGGTGAAATCCATCACGGATGAGCGCCTTATCGGCGGTTCAGGGGCAAACTGAATGCACACCGAGGGTTGCCCCTCGGGTGGCGTCAGCGCAGTTGCAGCTCCTCTGCGCCGTAGGTCACGCCCAGCGGCTCGATCACCACCTGCTTGGGGCCGTCTTCCACGCGGCCTGCCACCCAGGCGTCGATGCCCAGCGACTTCGAGATCGCGACCACGCGCTCGGCCTGCTCGGCCGCCACGTAAAGCGCGAAGCCCGCACCCATGTTCAGCGTGCCGTAGGCCTCGTGGTCGTCCAGGCCACACTCTTTTTGCATGAAGGCCAGCACGGGCGTCTTGGGCGGCACGGCGGTGATGCGGTAGGTCAGCTGCTTGGGGTGGCGCAGCAGCTTGCGCCAGCCGTGGCCGGTGACGTTGGCGCAGTAGTTCGGGATGATGCCTTCCCGGGCCATGGCCTCGGTCACGGGCGAGTACAGCGTGGTGGGCGCCAGCAGGGCCTCGCCGTAGCTCTGGCCGTTGCCGATGTCGGTCAGGTAGCCCTGGGGCAGGCGCTCGGCCAGCTTGCGCGCCAGCGACAGGCCGTTGGCGTGGATGCCGCTGGAGGCCAGGAAGACGATGGCGTCGCCCGCGCCCAGCTTGTCGCCCACCGACAGGCGGGTCTTGGGGCTGATGATGCCGGTGCACGACGCGGCCAGGTCGACGCGGCCGTCGGCCACGATGCCGGCCAGGGCCGGGGTCTCGCCGCCACCCCAGGCCACGTTGCAGACCTCGCAGGCCTTCTTCCAGCCGGCCACCAGCGCGTTGGCGCGCACCTTGTCGCCGAACCAGTCGGAGCCACCGGCCGCCCAGTAGGCCTGCACGACCAGGGGCGTGGCGCCCACGGTGATCAGGTCGTTGACCGCCATGGCGATGGTGTCCTGTGCGATGCCGTCGTAGTAGCTCTTGCCCGTCAGGGTGGCCATTTCGTCGGCCACCAGGGTCTTGGTGCCCAGGCACTCGACGATGGAGGCCAGGTACATCGGGCCCACGTCGACCACGTAGGCCGACTCACCACGCGATGCCAGCACTTCGCTGAAGCCGTGGCTCGCCAGGTGGGTGCCGGTGGCCGCCGCTGCGCGCTGGGCCGCCACCTTCAGCGGGTCGATCAGGTCGTAGTTGACGCCTGCCTGGTCGTACGTGAGGGGCGCGTTCGTGAGGGGCGCAGTCTGGTTCGGGGGCGTGGCGGCGGTCATGGGCGGGCGTCGTCGTGGAGCGGAAAACCCGCAATTATCCCGCAGGCCGGGCTTCACTGGCTGAGTTTGCGCGCCTCTTCGATCTGGAGTTCGAAGTAACGCTGTCCGGAAAAGGCGATGGTGGCCATCAACACGCCCGCGCCGATCAGCAGGGCCAGCGCGATGCCGACCACCGTCAACCACCCGGCCTTCGGCGCCTGCGAGGCGGGCGTGCCGGGGTTGTGGCGGGCGTTCCAGCGCTCATCTGGCGTGAGGCCGTAGAGGATGGCCTGCAGCATGGTGGCCGCCACGGTGAAGCCCAGCACCGGGATCAGCGCCCAGGACAGGTGGTCGTCCTGGCCGAATTCGGCCACGCGGTTGAGTCCCCACAGCCCGATGGCGGTGGGCACGGGCAGCAGCCAGCCTGGCAGGTCGCCCAGGCCATGCAGGTAAAAGCGGTGCAGCCCCAGGGGGCCGCCGAGCAGGGCCAGCCAGGTCGCCAGGGTCTTGGAGCGGGGCGCGCGGGTCGGGGTGGTGGTCGCCATGGGGCTGGGGTGTTTGCGGCGAGCGGTTGGCAGTCGGGTGTGAAGGGGGCGGGGCGCAGGTTTTTGCGCATTCCCGTGTCGTCAGACTATAATCCGAGGTTTTGCGGCCCGAGCTGGGCTGGTTGATGCTTGGCGAAGTGTGTTTTTCGCCAAACTGCGGCCAGTCTGCGCGTATCTAATCGGGCCGTTGAAAATCACCCGCCGACAGGCCGCGCCCCACCAAACAAAGGGTTGCAGCGTGCCGGCTTTGGCCGCCGATCCCCGAGTGTCTCCCGGGCGAGGTGGCCGCCCAACCGATTTGAAGGACACACCATGGTCGTGATTCGACTTGCACGCGGCGGCTCCAAGAAGCGCCCTTTCTACAACATCGTCGTCGCTGAACAGAAGAACCGCCGTGACGGTCGCTTCCTGGAGCGCGTGGGCTTTTACAACCCCGTCGCTTCCGGCAAGGCCGAAACCCTGCGCCTGTCGCTCGACCGCGTGAACCACTGGGTGGAAAGCGGCGCTCAGCCCTCCGCCGCCGTGACCCGCCTGCTGCGCGAAGCCGGCAAGGCCCAGCCCGCTGCCTGATCGGGCATGACGGATCGCGCCCCGAGCACACCGCTGGTGCTGGACGACGGTGTCGTCTGGCCCGAAGACGCGGTGGAGGTGGGGCGCGTCGTTGACGCCTGGGGCGTCAAGGGCGGCATCAAGGTGCAGCCTTTTTCCTCCGACCCCCAGGCCCTCTTCTGCACGAAGAAATGGTTCCTGCGCCCCGCTGAAGTCAGCGTGGGTGCCGTGGTTCGTCCGGGCGTCGCCCGCAACGCCGACAAGGCTGCCAACGCCGTCGCCGTGACCACCGCAGGCGTGGCCAAGCTGGCCCGCCCTCGCTTCCTGCAGGTCAAGTCGGCCCGCGAGCAGGGCGACGTCGTGGTCGTGACCGCCGATGACCTAGCCGACCGCAACGCCGCCGAAGCGCTCAAGGGCGCGCGCGTGTTCGTGTCGCGCTCGGCTTTCCCGACGCCGGACGAAGGCGAGTTTTACTGGATCGACCTCATTGGTCTGGACGTGCGCAACCCGCAAGGCGAAGCCCTCGGCCGTGTGATCGACCTGCTCGACAACGGGCCGCAGAGCGTGCTGCGCTGCGAGTACGAAGGCGCCGAAGGCAAGCCCGCCGAGCGCCTGATCCCGTTCGTGTCGGCCTACATCTTGAGCGTCAGCCTGGCAGACAAGCTCATCGTGGCCGACTGGGGCCTCGACTACTGATCACCCGGTCCGGGTGACCCGGCGCCTTGCTTGGCGCTGCGCTTGGGAGTTTGACCATGGCTGTTCGCTTCGACGTCGTCACCCTGTTTCCCGAGCTGTTCACCCCTTTTCAGCAGGCTGGGGTGGCGCGCCGCGCTTTCGAGTCGGGCCAGGTGGACCTGCGGCTGTGGCAACTGCGCGATCACGCTGAAGGGGTTTATCGCCGTGTCGATGACCGGCCATTCGGTGGTGGGCCGGGCATGGTGATGCTGGTCGAGCCCCTGGAGCGTTGCCTGGGTGCCATCCGAGCGCAGCAGGTTGAACAGCGTGGCGAGCGCCTGCCGGTGATCTGGTTCAGCCCGGCTGGCCCGCGCCTGACGCAAAAGCGCGTGCAGCAACTGGCCGCCAGCCCTGGCGCCGTGTTGGTGTGCGGCCGCTACGAGGGCGTGGACCAGCGCTTCATCGATGCCCACGTGGACGAAGAGCTCAGCTTGGGGGACTACGTGCTCTCAGGCGGCGAACTGCCCGCCTTGACGCTGATCGATGCGGTGGCGCGCCTGCAGCCCGGCGTGTTGCACGACGCCGCCTCGCACGAGCAGGACAGTTTTTCGGATGGTTTGCTGGACTGCCCGCACTACAGCCGACCCGAGGTGTTGCCGGGCGCCGATGGCGCTGCCGATCAGGCCGTGCCGCCGGTGCTGATGTCGGGCCACCATGCGCAGATCGCGCGCTGGCGGCGTGAGCAGCAACTGAGCCTGACCGCGCGCCGTCGGCCTGATCTGATCGAGGCTGCCAGGGCGCGCGGCGAGCTGTCGAAAAAAGACGAAGACTTTCTCCGCAGTTTGACGCTATAATCTGCGGTTTTCCGATCCTCTGCCCGGCTTTGCTGGGGCTGCCCTGGGACGGTTTTGATCGCAGGGCAGACGCTGGCGCCAATTTTTCAACGCGCGGGCATGATCAACAAGGAGCCTTTGATGTCCAACATCATCCAGCAGCTCGAGCAAGAAGAAATCGCTCGTCTGAACAAGACCATCCCCTCTTTCGCCCCTGGCGACACCGTGATCGTGTCCGTCAACGTGGTGGAAGGCACCCGCAAGCGTGTCCAGGCCTACGAAGGTGTGGTCATCGCCAAGCGCAACCGCGGCCTGAACTCCAGCTTCATCGTTCGCAAGATCTCCAGCGGCGAAGGCGTGGAGCGCACGTTCCAGCTGTACAGCCCGCTGATCGCTTCGATCGAAGTCAAGCGCCGCGGTGACGTCCGCCGCGCCAAGCTGTACTACCTGCGTCAGCGCTCCGGCAAGTCGGCACGCATCAAGGAAAAGCTCGCCTGAGCGATCGCTCAGCCGTCCGTCCACTGACGAACGGTGCCATGCGCAGCATGGCAAGCGAGCTTTCGCCGCAGGCAAAAGCTGGCCTTCCCGCAGTTCACACTGCCCAAGCCGCCCTCGCGCATGCGACGGCGGCTTTTATCATTGGCGCATGGCTTTCACCATTGACCCGCGTGCCGCCGAGTTGCTCGGGCACGACCTTCACCTGCCGCCCGTCTCGCCTGATCGTTTTTCACGGCAGGCTTTGAGTGCGCGCTTTGCGTCACCACCGATCTGGCAGCCGGACATCGAGGTCGAGAAGTGGTACCGCGCGCCGGACCCGGTGCAAGCGGCGGTGCTGGTGCCATTGGTCATGCGAGACCGCGCCTCGGTGCTGCTGACGCAGCGCACCGCTCACCTGAAAAAGCACGCCGGCCAGATCAGCTTCCCTGGTGGCCGAATGGAGCCCACCGACCTGGACCCGGTGGCAGCGGCCTTGCGCGAGGCACATGAAGAGGTGGGACTGGATCCGGCGCGCATCGAGGTGCTGGGCAGTTTGCCCACCTACACGACCGGCACCGGCTTCATCGTCACGCCGGTGGTCGGCCTGATCACGCCGCAAGCCGGTGAGCACGAGGGCTTGATCATGCAACCCGACCCGGGCGAGGTGGCCGAGGCCTTCGAGGTGCCGCTGGACTTCCTGATGGACCCTCGCCACCACCAGCGCCGCGCTTTCGACATGTCGGGCACGCAGTTGGACTTTTTCGCCATGCCCTGGTCACCGCAGCCCGACAAGGAGTACTTCATCTGGGGGGCGACGGCGGCGATGTTGCGAAATTTATACCGCTTCCTCTCGGCCTGAGCCTGGCTGGGCTGCGCCGGGGGATTTAGGCGGCATTCGTCGGGCTTGGCCTCGGCGCCGCCGCTATGATCCGGTGCATGAGCTTTTTCGCCGTGCTCTTCGCCTTGTTGGCGGAGCAGCTCAAGCCCCTGTCCAACCTCAACCCCATCCACCACGCGCTGGCGGCCTGGGTGCGTTGGGCCGGCCGCAATTTCGACGCGGGTGCCGACGTGCATGCGCGCGTGGTGTGGGCCATCACGGTGCTGGCGCCGGCTTCTCTGGTGGCCGTGAGCTACTTTTTCATCGACCGCTACAGCACGGTGCTGTCGCTGATCTTCGACGTGGCGGTGCTGTATTTCACGCTGGGCTTTCGCCAGTTCAGCCACCACTTCACCGACATCCGCGACGCGCTGGAAGCCGGCCGTGAAGACCGCGCCCGCGAGCTGCTGGCGCATTGGCAGAACCTGGACGCCAGCGAGTTGCCGCGCACCGAGATCCTGCGCCACGTGCTGGAGTACTCGCTGCTGGCCGCCCACCGCCATGTCTTCGGGGTGTTTTTCTGGTTCGTGGCGCTGTCGACCGTTGGCCTGGGCCCGGCCGGTGCGGTGCTGTACCGACTCTCTGAATTCGCCAGCCGTTACTGGGCCTACCGCAGCCGCGTGACGGGCACGCCCACGCACGACCGGCTGATGAACCTCTCTCAGACCCTGTTCACCTGGCTGGACCACGTGCCGGCGCGCATGACGGCCTTCGGCTTTGCGGTGGTGGGCAATTTCGAAGACGCCATTGACGCCTGGCGGCGCCACGCGGCTTTGTGGATGCGCCGCAACGAGGGCGCGATCCTGTCGTCGGCTTCGGGCGCGCTGGGCGTGCGCCTGGGCGGGCAGGTGGCGCCGGTGTCGGGCTCACCCGATGTCAGCCGCACCATGTCCCAGGGTGATTCGCCCGATGTCATCGAGGCCCAGGGCAGCACCCAGGGCTCGCCACCGATGTTGGCGCACCTGCGCAGCGTGGTGGGCCTGATCTGGCGCTCGGTGGTGCTGTGGATGCTGCTGCTGGCGCTGTTGTCGCTGGCCAACCTGGTGGGTTGACTTCGATCCAGGCTCAGAGCGCGCGGGCGCGCGTCAGCCAGTCGCTCAGGGCATCGACCATGTCGCCCTGGCTGAAGGAGCAGCTTTCTTCCGTGAACAGGGCCGAGCTCTCGAGTTGGCTGAGCACGCGCTCGAGCACGTCCTGGTAGCGCTGCGGCAGGGCGGGCTGGTGGCCTTGCGCGGCCTCGCGCCAGGTGCGGGCCAGCTCGGTGAGCGGCAGTTGACCCTGGCGGAAGGCGTCGAGCGTGGCGGGCAGGGCGGAGAGTCGGTCGGTCATGGTCGATGGCGGTCTGCGTGAGAACGGGGGCCCAGCGGCGGGCTGCCTGGTGAGGGCCCCAGCGCTTGCTGGCGCCTCACCAGCGGGGCTGGCTGAGTTCTTCGAAGAGGTCGGTGTACAGGCTGAGGCGGATGGGGCTGACCTCGCCTCGCTCGACCGCCGCGCGAACGGCGCAGCCGGGCTCCTGCCGGTGCGTGCAGTTGTGAAAGCGGCAGTCGGCGAAGTGAGCGGACAGGTCGGGCATGAGGCGCACGAGCTCGGTCGGCTGGATGTGGTGCAGGCCGAACTCCTGAAAGCCCGGCGAGTCGATGACGGCGCTGGTGCGGCTGTCGTCGAGCCAGTACCAGAGGCTGGACGTGGTGGTGTGGCGGCCCGAGTTGAGCGCCTGCGAGATCTCGCCGACCTCGGCGCGGGCGTCGGGCAGCAGGGTGTTGATCAGCGTGCTCTTGCCGGCACCCGATGGGCCCAGCACCAGCGAGGCCTTGCCTTGCAGCAGCGGCAGCACCTGTTCGCGGGCGGCGTCGCCTTCGCCCTGGCCTTTGGCCTTGTCCTTGAGCGAGAGCTCGACCACGTTGTAGCCCATGGCGCGGTAGGGCGCCAGGCGCTGGCGGGCGGTGTCGGCGCCGGGCAGGTCCACCTTGTTGAGCACGATGGTCACGGGGATGTCGGCCGAGCGCGCGGCGATCAGGGCTCGGGTGAGCTGCATCTCGCTGAAGACGGGCTCGACCGCGATCCACATCAGCAGCTGGTCGAGGTTGGCGGCGAAGGACTTGCTGCGCCATTCGTCCTGGCGCCACAGCAGGTTGCGGCGCTCGTCGACCGCGACGATGACGCCTTCGTCGCCACCCTCGATGTGTTGCCAGCGCACGCGGTCGCCGACCACGGCTTCGCTTTTCTTGCCGCGGGGGTGGCAGATCAGGCGCTCGCCGTCGGGGTTCTCGACGACGACGTGGCGGCCGTGGGTGGCCACGACCAGGCCGCCTTCGGTGCCTTCGATGTTGGGGGCTTTGTCTTTGCTGCGCGCTGGGCGACCGCTGCCGTGTCCGCGCTTCATGCGAGCAGGGCGTCGACCCGGGCCGCGCAGATGAAGTCGTTGATCGACAGGCCGCCGACCGAGTGGGTGGACCAGTTCACGGTGCAGCGGCTGTAGGCCACGAGCAGGTCGGGGTGGTGGTCTTGCTCGTGGGCGATCCAGGCGACGGCGTTGACAAAGGCCATGGTGCGGTGAAAGTCAGGGAAGCTGTGGGTGCGGGTCAGGACCACGGCATCGCCTTCGCGCTCGATGGTCCAGGCGGTGAGTTGCTCGAGCAACTGGGCGGCTTGCTCGTCGCTCAGGGCCGGGCCGGTCTGGTGGCTGCAGCGTTGGGCGGTCAGCGGTGTGGTCGCCCTGGCGGGCGTGTGCGGGGAGCTGGAGGTCATGGCGGGGTCCTCACGCGGGTGTGGGTGCAGAGATGGCACGCATGGCAGCCAGGCGCTCCAGCGCAGGTGGGTGCGAGTAGTGAAAGCGCACGTACAGCGGGTCGGGCGTGAGCGTCGAGGCGTTGTCCTGGTAGAGCTTGACCAGCGCGTTGGCCAGGTCACGTCCGTTGGACTGGGCGCAGGCGTAAGCGTCGGCCTGGTATTCGTCTCGGCGCGAGAAGCCCGACATCAGCGGCACGATGAAGAAGGCGAAGGGCGGCAGCGCCAGCATGAGCAGCAGCAGCGCCAGCGCGTCGTTGGGGGCGTTCAGGTTGGGGCTGACGCCCAGGCCCAGGTAGAAATCGGCCTGTCGCGAGAGCCAGCCCAGCAGCGCAAAAGCCAGCAGGCTCAGGCCGAACATCATGACCATGCGCTTGAGCACGTGGCGGTGCTTGAAGTGCCCCAGTTCATGGGCCAGCACGGCTTCGACTTCGCCATGGCTGAGCTTGCTCAGCAGCGTGTCGTAGAAGACGACGCGTTTGCCCTGGCCCAGGCCTGTGAAGTAGGCGTTGGCGTGGGCGGAGCGGCGGCTGCCGTCCATCACGAAAAAGCCCTTGGCGGTGAAGCCGCAGCGGTCCATCAGGGCCTTCACGCGCTCGGCCAGGGCCTGGTCCTTGAGGGGCTCGAACTTGTTGAACAGCGGCGCGATGAAGATGGGAAAGACGATCATCATCAGCAAGGCGAAGCCCACCCAGGCGCCCCATGCCCAAAGCCACCAGGCGTCGCCGGCGGCGCCCATGAGCCAGAGGATGAGCGCGGCGATGGGGGCGCCAATGACCACACCGACCAGTCCCTGGCGGATCTGGTCGCCCACCCACATGGGCCACTTCATGCGGTTGAAGCCGTGGCGTTGCTCGATGCGGAAGGTGTGCCAGGCTTCCAGGGGAAGGTCGATCAGGGCGGAAATCAGGGTGAAGCTGCCCAGCAGCGTCAGTTGGTAGATCAGTGGGTGAGCGCGTTCGCCCCCGGCAACGGGCAGCAGCCAATCACGCAGGGTGGTGTTGAGGGCATCCAGGCCCCCCAGCAAGGTCCAGCCCAGCAGCACGGCGGTGCCCACCAGGGTGCTCACCATGCCGAAGCGCAGCTTGTCGAGGGTGTAGTCGGCGGCGCGCTGGTGGCTGCGCAGGGTGATGGCGTCGGCGAAGGGCTGGGGCACGGCGTCGCGGTGGCGGGCGACGTGGCGGGCCTGGCGGCCATCGAGCCACAGGCGCACGAGCACCGAGGCGAGGACGAAGCTCACGAAAAGCGTGGTGACGAGGCTGGCTTGCATGCCCGGGAGTGTACGTTTGCCGCACAATCGCGACCACGGCTGCGCGGCCAAGACCCTGGTGAGCAGGGCGGTGTCGGCGCGGCTTTTGTCAGCACATGAGGATGTCGATGAGCGAAACCACCCCTGGCGCCGAGCAGGCCCCCGAGACCCAGGCGCCCACCCTGGTCAAGAGCGACCAGAACCTGATCTGGATCGACCTGGAGATGACCGGCCTCAAGCCCGAGAGCGACCGCATCATCGAGATCGCCGTGGTGGTGACCGATGCGCAGCTCAACCACCGCGTCGAGGGCCCGGTGTTCGCCGTGCACCAGAGTGACGCCACGCTCAACCTCATGGACGCCTGGAACAAGGGCACCCATGGCCGCAGCGGCCTGATCGACCGGGTCAAGGCCTCGACGGTGAGCGAAGAGCAAGCCAGCCAGGCGGTGATCGACTTCCTCAAGCAATACGTGCCGGCCAACAAGTCGCCGATGTGCGGCAACTCGATCTGCCAGGACCGCCGTTTCCTGGCCAACTACATGCCCAAGCTGGAAGCCTTCTTCCACTACCGCAACCTGGATGTGAGCACGCTCAAGGAGCTGGCCAAGCGCTGGAAGCCGGGGCTGGCCGAGGGCTTTCGCAAGGCGCAAAAGCACACGGCGCTGGCCGACATCCACGAGTCCATCGACGAGCTGGCTTATTACCGCGAGCACTTCCTGGTGAAGTGAGGTGGCGGTGAGCGGGGCATCGACATCCGGCAAGCCTGCCATCGTGAAGGTGGCGCAGCCCTCGGGCGTCGGCGTGGTGGATCATCCCAGGCCCGATCGCCTGGTGCGCGGCAACCCGCGTCGTCAGACGTGGTCGTTGTACGAGTCGGGCGATGGTGTCAGCAGCGTGGGCATCTGGGCTTGCGAGCCAGGGATGTGGCGCATCGTGTTCGCTGTGAACAAGGAAGAGTATTTCTTTGTGCTCGAAGGGCACGTGCGCTTGCACGATGAAGAGGGCGTTGCGGTGGATGTGCGGGCCGGCGAGGGCGCGGTGATCCCGGCCGGGTTCGTGGGCGCCTTCGAGGTGGTGGAAGCGGTGCGCAAGCACTTCGTGGTCATCGAGCGAGCGACCCCGGCGGGTTGAGCCCGCCCGCCGGGCGGGCTCGGGCATCAGGCCTGCGGGCCGTTGTTGGGGCGCCAGGCCGCCACGGCCGAGGCCAACAGCTCGCTCAGCGTGGCGGCGTCGCTCGGTCGCCAATCGATCAGCAGCCCGGATGAAGGCGCAGCCAAAGCGGCCAGCGCCGTGCGCACCGTTCGAGCCGGGTCCGAGAGTTCCAGCGGCGCGGCACCGTTCTGCTTCGAGAGCTTTTCGCCGTTGTCGCCGTTCACCAGCGGGGTGTGCAAGTACCGTGGCTCGGGCAGGGCCAGCAGGCGCTGAAGGTGCAGCTGGCGTGGGGTGTTGTCGGCCAGGTCTTCGCCGCGCACGACGTCGGTGATTTGCTGCTCGGCGTCGTCCACCACCACGGCGAGCTGGTAGGCCCACAGGCCATCGGCGCGTTTGACGACGAAGTCGCCCACGGCGGTGTCCAGGGACTGCTCCTGCGCACCGAGGCGACGGTCGTGCCACCGGATCATGCCTGCATCGCCATCGGGCACGCGCAGGCGCCAGGCCCGGGCTTCGCGCCCCCGCAGCCCGCCGTTTTCAGGTCGGCAGGTGCCTGGGTAGACCAGCTCGCCGTGACGCGCTTTGGCGTGGCCTGCTTGCTCGTGGGCGCGGGCGATGTCGGCGCGGGTGCAGGCACAGGGGTAGGCCCAATCCTGGGCAACGGGTTGGGGGCTGGTGTCGTTACCCCTGAGCGCGACAAGCCGGTCGAGGGCCGCCTCATACCGCCGACCGCGCCGGCTTTGCCACACGGGCGGCTCGTCGGGCCTGAGGCCGCAGGCTGCCAGTTGGGCAAGGATGAGCTCGTCGGCGCCCGGCACGCAGCGGGGCGTGTCGACGTCTTCGATGCGAACGAGCCAGGTGCCGTCGTGCGCGCGGGCGTCCAGCCAACTGGCCAGCGCGGCCACCAACGAGCCGGCGTGCAGCGGACCGGTGGGGGAGGGGGCGAAGCGGCCTCGGTAAGGCGCAGGGGCGTGCTCTGGCCGTGGCGGATCGCCTGGGGTGCCTGCGGGGGCGGGCATGCGCGGCGCACCACTCACAGGATCAACCCCTCGTGCAGGTCAAGCAGGGCCCGCCGGGTCTTGGGGCTGGCGAGTTGGTGCAGCCACCAGGTCAGCGCCATGCCGGGCTGTGCGCTGGTCTGGCGCCAGGCGTAATGGGTCTCGAAAGCCCTGGGCGGGCCATCGACCTCTTTGCGCGCCAATCGGCCAGCGGCCACGTGCGCGCGCACCATGGGCTCGGGCAGGTAGCCGATGCCCATGCCTCGCAACTGGGCTTCCAGTTTGGCGGCCATCGAGGGAACGGTGAGCACGTCCTGACCGGGCAGGATGCCGCTCGTGGCGGGGGGCAGGCGTTTGGCCGAATCGGCCACCGCGACGATGCGGTGCTGCGCCACGATGCTCGGGCTCAAAGGCTCGGGCTCTTGTGCCAGAGGGTGGTGCTGGGCCACCGCCAGCACGAAGTGGTGCTTGCCGATGGGCTCGCAGCGGATGTCCGGGGCGCTGAGCCGGTCGCTGGAGATGCCGATGGCCAGGTCGGCCTCGCCGTGCAGCAGGGGCTCCCAGGTGCCGGTCATCACCTCGCTGCGCATCTTCAGCCGGGTGGGCGGCTTGAGCGCCAGGAAGGCCTCCATCAGGTCGAACACGGCGTGCGGCGCGATGGCCTTGTCCACCACCACGGTCAGCTCCGTTTCCCAGCCCGAGGCGACCCGCTTGACCCGATTGGCCACGGCATCGAGCTGCTGCAGCAGCAATTGGCCTTCGCGCAGCAGCTCTTCGCCGGCGGCGGTCAGCTTGGCCTGACGGCTGCGGCGGTCGAACAGCAGCACGTCCAGCGCGTCTTCGAGCTGGCGCACGCTGTAGGTGAGCGCCGAGGGCACCTTGCCCAGTTCGCGGGCCGCAGCGGCGAAGCTGCCCGTGCGGGCGATGGTCACGACCATCTGCAGGGCGTCGGGAGACAGGGCGTGGTAGCGGTCCATGGCCGGCTTGCGTTCGTTCAAAACATTTGAATGATGCCATCAGCGCGGCTCAGCCACCGAGGTGGCCCCGGTCCCTACAGTGAAGCCATGGTCACACGACGTGATCACCACGCGAACTTCACGAAGAAGGAGCTTCACATGCTGACCCTGCGCCGATCCGACGAACGCGGCTTTGCCGACCATGGCTGGCTGCAGTCCTTTCACAGCTTCTCGTTTTCCGAGTATTTCGACCCGGCTCACATGGGCTTTGGCCCGCTGCGGGTGATCAACGACGACATCGTGGCGGCCGGGCGTGGTTTCGGCATGCACGGCCACCGCGACATGGAGATCGTGACCTACGTGCTCGAAGGCAAGCTCACCCACCAGGACAGCCTGGGTCACACCGCCGACATCCTGCCGGGTGACGTTCAGCGCATGACCGCCGGCCAGGGGATCATGCACAGCGAGTTCAACCGCACGCTGCACGACCGCGTGCACCTGCTGCAGATCTGGATCGAGCCGACCGAGAAGGGCCTGCGCCCGGGCTACGAGCAGAAGAACTTCGGTGAAGCCGACAAGCGCGGGCAGCTGCGCCTGGTGGCCTCGCCGGACGGCCGCGATGGATCGGTGACGATCCACTCGGACGCGTCTTTGAGCGTGGGACTTTTCGATGGCGCCGAGCGCGCCGAGGTGGCCCTGAACCCGGCTCGCAAGGCCTATGTGCACGTGGCCCGTGGTGCGATCACGGTCAACGGTCAGGCCCTGCAGGCGGGTGATGCGGTCAAGCTCGAAGGCGAGTCGGCCCTGGCGCTCAGCGATGGTCAGCAGGCCGAGGTGCTCGTTTTTGACCTGGCGGCCTGAGCCAAGGCGGGTTGAGCGATGTCAGCTCTGCTGCGCTTCGAGGGTGTAGGCGGCGTAGTCGTCCAGGCCAATGGTCTCGACCAGCCATGGCAGCGCTTCGGCCAGGCGGTCGTAGAGCGTCCAGGGCGGGTTGATGATGAACATGCCGCTGCCATACAGGCCCAGGCCGCCCTTTTCGGCGCCCTTGACGCGCAGCGTGGCATGCACCCAGTCGACCTTGGCCAGCGAGCCGCCCAGGCGCTTGAGCTGGGCCCCGAACTGCTGCGATTCCATGCGGGCGACTTCGGGGTACCAGATGGCGTAGGTGCCGGTGGCGAAGCGCTCGGTGGCGGTGCGCAGGGTTTGAAGGACCTTTTTGTAGTCTTCCTTCATCTCGTAGGGCGGGTCGATGTGGACCAGCCCGCGGCGCGGCGGTGGTGGCAAGACCTTGGGCAGGTCGGTGAAACCGTCGACCTGCTCGATGCTGACACCGCGCTTGACGCCCGCGAAGTGGTCGCGCAGCAGGCCGATTTCCGTCGGGTGCAGCTCGCACAACCTGAGGTGGTCGCCCTGGCGCAGCATCTGGGCGGCCAACTGAGGCGAGCCGGGGTACCAGCGCAGGTCCGTGCCGTTGTTGAGGGCGGCGATCTGGTCGAGCAGGGCCTTGACCGCCACGGGCGTGCCGGGCGCCTTGCGCAGGGGCCAGACGCGGCCGATGCCGCCTTCGAACTCGCCGCTCTTGGTGGCGTAGTTGCTGGTGAGGTCGTAGAGGCCGCCGCCGGCGTGGGTGTCGATCACCCAGAAGGGTTTGTCCTTTTGCAGCAGGTGCTCAAGCACCTGCACCAGCACCATGTGCTTGAGCACATCGGCGTGGTTGCCCGCGTGGAAGCCGTGTCGATAACTGAACATGCCCGCAAGGGTAACGGGTTTTTGTCCCACTGAAAGGAAACATCATGAGCAAGCAGATCGTCGTCGTTTACTTCTCCGGCTACGGCCACACCCAGCGCATGGCCGAGTCCGTCGCGCAAGGCGCCGGCGCCAGCCTGCTGGCCGTCGACCAGGAGGGCAACCTGCCCGAAGGCGGCTGGGAGCAACTGGCCGCTGCCGACGCCATCATCTTTGGCGCGCCCACCTACATGGGCAGCGTGCCCTGGCAGTACAAGAAGTTCATCGACGCCACCTCCAAGCCCTGGTACCACCAGCAGTGGAAGGACAAGATCGCCGCCGGTTTCACCAACTCGGCTTCGATGAATGGCGACAAGCTCTCGACCCTGCATTACCTGTTCACCCTGTCGCAGCAGCACAGCATGATCTGGGTGGGCACGGGCCTGATGCCCAGCAACAGCAAGGCCGCCACGCGCAACGACGTCAACTACGTCGCCTCGTTCAGCGGCGCGATGGCCTCGACCCCATCGGACGCCAGCGTGGATGAAATGCTCCCTGGTGACCTGGAAACCGCGCGCCTGTTCGGCGCCCGAGTGGCCGAAGTGACCGCAAAATTCAACGCTTGAGCGAGTTCGCCGTGCCACGTCGGCACGGCCTTCGCCTTGAGAACCGGAGTGCCCATGACCACCACCCCTTCCACCCGTGCACCGCGCCTGCTGGTGATCGCCGGCAGCGCCCGCATCGGCTCGCTCAACCGCCAGCTGGCCGACCTGGCCGCGCGCCGTGCCCAGGCCCTGGGGGCCGAGACCACCGTGGTCGACCTGCGCTCGCTGGAGCTGCCGGTCTACGACGAAGACTGGGCGCAGGCCCATGGCAAGCCGGCTGGCGCGCGCCGCCTGCGCGACTTGTTCGCCGAGCACGATGGCCTGATCCTGGCCAGCCCGGAGTACAACGCGCTGCCCACGCCGCTGTTCATCAACAGCTTTGATTGGTTGTCGGTCATCCCGGCCGAAGATGGCAAGCCTTCCGGCACCGGTGCCACGGGTGGCAAGCCGGTCGGGCTGCTGGCGGCTTCGCCTGGTGCGCTGGGGGGCATCCGTGCGCTGCCGATTGTTCGCACCTACCTGAGCACCAACTTTGCGATGCTGGTGGTGCCCGAGCAGCTGGCCCTGCCGCTGGCCGACCAGCAGCTCACCAGCCCCGAGCGCCTGGCCAAGCCCGAGCTGGACGCGGCGCTCGATCGCGTGGTGGCCTCGGTGGTCAAGCAGGCGCGCTGGCGCATCGCCGGGGCCTGATCAGGCCCTTCTGATGCGGCTTGCAAAGGAAAACGGCGCCAGGTTGGCGCCGTTTTTGTTGCGGCCTGCGCTCAGTTCGCCAGGAAGGACACCAGGTCGGGCAGGGTGCCTTCCGGGTCTTCTTCCTGGGGCAAATGCCCCAAGGTCGGGTAGGTGACCAGGCGGCAGCGCTGGATGTCCTGGCAGAACAGCGTGCCGTGTTCGGGCGAGATCATCTCGTCGCGCTCGCCCCAGATCACCAGCGTGGGCTGCTGCACGCGCCGGATCAGGGTCGAGTTGCCGCCGAACTGGGCCTGGTCCATGCGCTGGAACAGCGCACGGCGATTGCCCACGCGCAGGTTGAGCTCGAAGTAGCGGTCGATCTTGTCCTGCGTGACCTTGTCCGGGTCACCGAAGACATTGCGCACGCTGGATGCCACCATGGCCTTGGGCAGGATGCGCTCGGACACCCAGCGCAGGCCGCGCATGCTGGCGATCTGGAAGGCAATTGGCATGGACAGCACCGAAGGCTGGTAGCCGTCGGCGTCGATGAGCACCAGCTTGCGCACGCGGTCGGGCGCGAGCACGGCGGTCTGCCACGCGATTTCACCGCCCAGCGCGTTGCCGGCCAGCACCACCTGCTTGACGCCCAGGGTGTCGAGCAGGCGCAGCACGAAGCGGGTGTAGGCGTCGATGCGGTAGTCGCCTTGCGGGCTGGGGCCCGTCAGGCCGAAGCCGGGCAGGTCGACGCTGATGACGCGGCGCTCGCCTTGCAGCGCCGTCTGCCAGCCTTCGTAGGTGTGCAGGCTGGAGGACATGCCGTGCAGCAGCACCAGGGGCATGGGGTCGGTGCGCGGGCCGGTGTCGCGGATGTGCACCTGCATGCCATCGAGCTCCAGGAAACTCGATGGTTCAGGTGCCCAGCGGGCCATCAGCGAGCCCAGCTGGCGGTCGGGCTCCCAGGTGGCCCAGACGGTGAACGCCAGCGCCAGCCCGAAGAGCACGCCCGCCCACCACAATCGCTTCAGCCAATTCATGCGCGCATCATGCCGTGGAACCGGGCGCACCCGGGCCGAACGGCTTGAGGGATGTCACCAAGTGACGCGGGCTGGCCTCACCGAATGTCCGCCAACCCCTCGTCAAACGGTGTCAGCCGGCGTTGCTCGCAGCGCGCTGGGCCGACGAGCGGCGCGAGTTGTTCATCTTGCGCACCTGCTTCATCACCAGCACCTGGTAGGTCGAGCCCAGCAGGCGCACGACCTTGTCCAGGAAGCGTGCGTCGGGGCCGACCAGCACGCGGCGCTCGTTGTTCTCCACGGCCTTGAGGATCTGCAGCGCGGCGGCCTCGGCGGTCGTCACGTTGATGAGCTTGTTGGCCATGCGCTTGTGGTCTGCCTCGCTGACACCGGTCTTGGCGGTGACCGACTCGTCGATCTTGCCGGCCATGGCGATGTTGGTGGCGATGCCGCCCGGGTGCACGCAGGTGGCGCTGACGCCGCAGCCTTCCATCTCCAGCTCCATGCGCAGGGCCTCGGTGTAGCCACGCACGGCGAACTTGCTGGCGTTGTAGGTGCCTTGCGTGGGCACGGCCATCAGGCCGAACAGGCTGGAGGTGTTGATGACGTGGCCGTCGCCGCTCTTGCGCAGGTGGGGCAGGAAGGCTTGCGTGCCGTGCACCACGCCCCAGAAGTTGATGCCCATGATCCACTCGAAGTCCTGGATCTTGACGCCTTCGACGGTGGCGGTCAGGGCCACGCCGGCGTTGTTGAACACCAGGTTGACCTTGCCGTGGTCGCGCGCGGCTTCGTCGGCCCAGGCGAAGACCTCTTCGCGGTTGGCGACGTTCACCTTTTTGACGGTGACCTTCACGCCGTGCTTGGACGCCAGCTCGGCGGTCTTGACCAGCTCGGCTTCGTTGACGTCGCTGAGGGTGAGGTGGCAGCCTCGGCGAGCGAGTTCAACGGCCAGCGTGCGGCCCATGCCCGATGCCGCGCCGGTGATGGCTGCGACCTTGTTCTTGAAGTCTTTCATGGTGTCTCCTCGGGGACGTTGTTGGGTCGTGGCGTCTCAGCGCTGGCCGGTGACGCGGGCGGCGAACTCGCCGCATTCCTTCAGGGTTTGGCGGGCTTCGGGCAGCATCAGCATGGTGGGCCACACGTGCGGCATCTTGGCCTTGAGGTGCAACTCGCTGGTCACGCCTTGTGCCTTGGCTCGCTCGTGCAGGCGGGTCGAGTCGGCCAGCAGGATCTCGTGCTTGCTGGCGTGGATCATCAGCGGCGGCAGGCCGCGCAGGTCGGCGAACAGCGGCGATGCCAGGGGCGTGTCGGTGGGCTTGCCAGCCAGGTACAGAGCGGCGGCTTCGGGCAGCGAGTGCGGGTTGAACATCACGTCGGCATCGGCCAGCGTCTTCATGGTTTCGCCCGAGCAAGACAGGTCGCTCCAGGGCGAGAACAGGATGGCGCCGGCCGGCAGGGGCAGGCCCTGGTCGCGAGAGGCCACGAGGCACGCCAGGGTCAGGCCACCACCGGCGGAGTCGCCTGCGAAGACGACCGTCTTGGGGTCAACGCCTTGCTTGAGCAGCTCGGCCCACCAGGCCACGGCGTCGTCCACCGCAGCGGGGTAGACGTGCTCGGGTGCCATGCGGTAGTCCACCGACAGCACGCGGGCCTGGGCCGTGCGGGCCAGGTAGGCGCAGGTGGGGCGGTGGGTTTCCAGGCCGCAGAAGAAGTAGCCGCCACCGTGGAAGTAGACGATGGTGCGCTTGGCGTTGGGCGCGTTGAGCCACTCGGCGGCGCACAGCTTGTGCTCAGGGCGCGCGGCCACGGGCTTGTGTTCGATGTCTGCAGGCGGCGGCGGGTAGCGCTTGGCCATCTTGTTGACCATGTGGCGCGCCTTGTGGACGTCCAGCTTGCCTTTGCCCTGGCGCTTGAACTGGTGACGCAGGACGAGGTTGGTGATGAAGGACTGGATGCTCATGCGCGTTCTGCCTGGTACTGCTGGAGTTGGAAGCGGCGGGTCTTGAATCGGTAGGCGAAGGTGAAGCCGGGCCACGCCGCCGTGTTGCGGCCCTGCTCGTTGACGTACCAGCTCTTGCAGCCGGACTGCCAGACGGTGCGCTCAAGCTCTTTCTGCACGCCATCGACGAAACGCTTTTGCACCTCGGGCTTGACCTCGAGGGCGCGGATGCGGCGCTCCTTCATGGTCTTGAGCGCCTCGAGGATGTAATGCGCCTGAGATTCGATCATGAAAACCATGGAGTTGTGGCCCAGACCGGTGTTGGGCCCCATCAGCATGAAGAAGTTGGGGAAGCCCGCCACGGTGATGCCCATGTGGGCCTCGGCGCCTTGCTTCCACACCTCGGCCAGGTCGGCGCCACCGCGACCGAACACGGTGGCCTTGGGGATCGGGTCCTGCACCTTGAAGCCGGTGCCGAAGACGATGGCGTCGACCTCGTGCAGGCGGCCGTCCTTGGTCACGACGCCGTTGGCCACCACCTTGTCGATGCCCTCGGTCACCACCTCGACGTTGGTGCGCGCCAGCGTCGGGTAGTACTCGTTGGAGATCAGCAGGCGCTTGCAGCCGGGCGTGTAGTCGGGCGTGAGCTTGGCTTGCAGCACCGGGTCTTTGATGTGCTTGCGGATGCGGTGCTTGCCCACCTTGGCCACCAGGTTCATCCACTCGGGCTTGAATTTGAAGGCCAGGAAGCGCGCTTCCAGGGTCCAGTACAGCTTGGTGCGCGCGATGCGCTGGCGCCAGGGGTTCGCGGCGAAGTCGGCCCGCTCTTCGGGGCGCACGGGGCGGTCCATCTTGGGCACGACCCAGGGCGGCGTGCGCTGGAAGTACGTCAGGTGCGCCACCTTGGGCGCGATGGCGGGCACGAACTGGATGGCGCTGGCGCCGCTGCCGATGACGGCCACGCGCTTGTCGTCGAGGTTGAAGTCGTGGTCCCAGGTGGCCGAATGGAAGGCGCGGCCCTGGAAGGTCTCGATGCCGGGCACGTTGGGGTAGGCCGGGTTGCTCAGGCCGCCCATGCCCGAGACGAGCACTTCGCCTTCGAACACGCGACCGTCTTCGGCCTGGACCACCCACAGCTTGCGCGCCTCGTCCCAGCGCGCGCCGGTCAGGTTGGCGTGAAAGCGGATGTGGCGCAGCAGGTCGTGCTTGGTGGCGACGTGCTTGAGGTAGGCAAAGATTTCAGGTTGCGGGGCGTACAGGCGCGACCAGTTCGGGTTGGGCTCGAACGAGAACGAGTACAGGTGCGACTCGACGTCGCAGGCGCAGCCGGGGTAGGTGTTGTCGCGCCAGGTGCCGCCGACGTCGCCGGCGCGTTCGAGCAGCACGAAGTCTTCTTCGCCCTGTTCGCGCAGCTTGACGCCCATGCACAAGCCCGAAAAGCCCGTGCCGACGACGATGATGCGGTGGCGCTCGACGCCGTCGCCACCGGGCGCGGGGCGCGCAGCGGGCGAGTGGAAGTGTTGCGGTTTCATGGTGGCGTGTCCCCGAAGATGCCTTGACTTTTGACAAAGATTCTTGTCAGAATAACTTTGACAATGATCCATGTCAACATAGGGATCTCCATGGAAGCCCCGACGCCAGCCTCACCTTTGTCCCCACGCCGCCGCTACGGCGGGGTCCTGCCCGAAGAGCGGCAGCGGCTGCGCCGTGCCAAGCTCATCGAGGGCGCGGTGGAGGTGTTCGGCACCAAGGGCTTTCATGCCGCCACGGTGCGCGAGGTGTGCGTGGCCGCCCACCTGACCGAGCGCTACTTTTATGAGTCGTTCAAGACGCTGCCGCAGCTGTTCATGGCCACCTACGGCGAGCTGCGCGACCAGCTCATGGCCCAGACCCTGGCCGTGCTGAAAGAGGCCGAGCCCACGCCCTTGGGCATGCTGGAGCCGGCCATCCGCGTCTTCCTGGAGTTCATCCGCGACGACCCCCGCCGAGGCCGCATCATGCTGGTCGACTCGCTGGGCGTGAACGACGAGGTGGCGGCGCTGAGTGGCGCCACCGCGCGCGACTACTCGAACATGATGCGCCAGCACCTGCACCTGCTGGTGCCCAAGGCCCGGCTTGACGAGGTCAACCTTGATCTGCTGGCCGACGGCATGATCGGGCTGAACGTGCTGCTGGCGGCGCGGTGGATGCAGGACGGGTTCGCGGAGCCGATCGACAAGGTGGTGCGCACCAACCTGTTGCCGTATCAGGGCTTGCTCACGCAGGTGGCTTGAGGGTCATTGGAAGTCTTCTTCGCGCTGGTGGCGAGCGCCGATCACGAGCACCAACTCAGGCGTGCGGATGTCGAAGCGCAAGACGTAGCCTGTGGCACCGAACGGGACGATGAGTTCACGCAATGTTGGGCGTGGACCGACCTTGCGAAAGCTGTAGGGCGTGGTCGCGAGGTGGATGTTGGCAGCGGTGCGAAGGGCCTCCACAGCTTCGAAGGCTCGCACGGCTTCTTCGACCGTCTCAGCCCGATCCAGCAAGAAGTCGAACAGGCGATCCAAGTCAGCCAGGGCTTCGGGCGTGAACTCGACCCTGAATGTCATTTCCGCAGGCGCTTCACGCGGGCTTCGACCTTCTTTTCAAGTGTCGACAAAACATCGTCCGCCGGGATCGACACCCCAGTGCGCTCGTAGGTGGCCAGCGATTCCTCGCATCGTGCGGCGAAGTCTGTTTGCACGCGGCGGTATTCGACGGCACGGCGCACAGATGCCTCGACGAACTCAGTCAGCGTCTCGCCAGGCCGAAGCACGGCATCGAGGTCTGCGCGCAATTGCGCTTCGACGCGGACTTGGGGGATGACGGCGGATTTCATGGGTGCAATGTATTGCATTTGCACTACGTCTTCAAGCCCGACGCTCGAGCTGTGTCGCGCTCACCGGCGCAAGAATTTCAGCTGGTGCGCCAGCATCTGCGGAAACAGCGGGTCAAAGTAAGGGTCGAAGTGGTTGGCCGCGACCTCGATCACCTGGACGTTCGGGTTGCCCACGCGCTTGACCTTGTCCGACACAAAGGGCGCCACCGTGTCGCCCGTGGCGCCGATCATCAGCATCGGGATCTGCACGTCTTTCAGGCGCAGCCAAGGCCGGTACAGCGGCATGGTGAGCACGGACCTGGCCGCCACGCGGTTGTCGTACTTGTGGTCCGGGTGAGCCGCCAGTGCAGCCTCCAGGGCCTCCAGGCCCCCGTCGCGGTCCATCGTGCCGAACTCGCCCTCGCGGGCCAGGGTCGGGATGGTGATGGGCGCCCCTGGCTTGATCTGGTCCAGCAGGCCCAGGCCGATGAACTTGATGAGCCGCCCGAGCGGCGTGGCCAAGGTCGCGGCCAGGCCGTCGAGCATCGGCACCTGGACGACGGCACCTTTCAGTTCCGGGTGTTGCGTGGCCAGGTCCACCACGTGCCCGCCACCGAACGACGTGCCCCACAGCGTGATGTCATGGGCCAGCACCTGCTGCTGCGACTTCAGGTGCGCCAGTGCCGTGTCGGCCACGCGCGTTCGGCGCCAGGGGTTGATGCCTTGACGCGGGAAGCCGCCGCTGTCGCCCCAGCCGGGGTAGTCGAACTCCATCACCGCGAAGCCGGCGTCGACGAAGCTCAAGGTGAACGAGGAGGTCAAGGCCATCTGGATGCTGCCCCAGCCGCCCACCATCAGGATGGCGGGCAACTGCTGATCGGGCGGGGCGTCCTTCGGCACGTAGAGAGTGGCCGCGCACAACGCCCCTTCGGCCATGAAGGTGGACTTGATGGCGCGCGCGCGATCCGGAGAGAGGTTGGGGTAACGGCGAGAGGTCATGGGGCACTTCCGTGATTCTGTGGATGCGAGCAAATGAAGGGGTTCACAGCGCCATGGCTCGCGCGATGGAATCGCCTTGGACCTCTTGGCTGGTGCGCGCGGCGGGTTGCCTGTGCGTGTGCTGCAAAGCGAAGGCGGCCAGGCGGTTCACGGCGTTGGCGGCCGAGGCGAGGAAGGGCGCCTGAAGCTGGAACACGTGCCAGCGGCCCTCGTGCACCTCCAGCTTGCAGGGCACGCCGCAGCGCGTGGCGAGTGCGCTCAAGCGGGTCGAATCGGATTGCAGAACCTCCTGGTCACCCACCTGGATGAGCATGGGTGGCAGGCCCCGCAGATCGGCCTCCAGAGGCTGCTGCCCGTTTTGAGGGGCATACCAGCGCACAGCCTGCTTCAGCCAGTTCACGTTGAGCATGGGGTCGCGCGCCAACGCCGAGCGGACGGTGTCGCCCGACAGGCTCGTGTCCAGGAAGGGCGACAGCAGCATCAGCCCTGCCGGCAACGGTTCACCCGCGTCACGCAGCTTCAACGCCAGGCTCAATGCCAGGCCGCCCCCAGCTGAATCGCCGCAGACCACGATCTGATGGTGGGGCACGCCACTGCGCAGCAGGTGGCGGTAGGAGCTCAACGCGTCTTCCAGCGCGGCGGGCTGCGGGTGTTCGGGTGCCAAGCGGTACTCCGGCACCCAAAGCGTCATGCCAGCGGCCGCCAGGCGGGTGGTCACGCTTCGGTGGGTGCGGGCGCTGCCCACGCAAAAGCCGCCACCGTGCAGGTACAGGACCACGGGGCCTTGGCCTGGCGCCTGTCGGGGTGAGACCACTTCCGTGCTCAGGCCTGCGACCTCTTTGTGATCGATGTTCACGCCACCCACAGCCGGCATGAGCCGGGCCAGCGCGCTCACGAAGAGGCGTTGTGCGCCGACCCCGATGGGTGGCCGCACCAGGGTCTTGAACGTCATGCGCAGCAAGGCCCGCAACACCCCTGCGCTGACCGACTCCACCAAGCCCGATGGCTCTGCGTGCCGCACCACCTGCCCGCCGCGGCGGTCGGGGCTGCTGAAGTGGTAGGCGCTGAGCGACGAGTGGCGCGTGAGCCAGCGGTAGCTCAGGGTGAAGCCTGGCCAGTTGGTGCTGTTGTGGCCGTTGGCGTCCACGTACCAGCTTTTGCACCCCTGCCAAACGGTGGACCGCAGGCGGTTCTGGATGGTGCTGTTGAAGCGGGTGTGGCGCGTGGCATCGACCTCCACCGTGCTGGCGCCCGCCTGGTCAGCGGCTTTCAGGCAGCGCATCACGTGGGCGATCTGGCTCTCCAGCATGTAGATGATGGAGTTGTGGCCCAGGTTGGTGTTGGGGCCATAGAGCATGAAGAAGTTGGGAAAGCCCGGCACGGTCATGCCCAGGTAGGCTTGTGCGCCTTTCTGCCAGGCCTCGTTGAGATCCTTCCCATCGCGACCCGTGATCGTCATCGGTGCCAGGAACTCCGTGGCGGCAAAGCCGGTGCCGTAGACGATCGCATCAGCAGGGTGGTGCTGCCCGTCCACCGTCTCGACGCCATCGGCCGTGATGCGGCGGATGCCCTGGGTGACCAGGTTCACGTTGGGCTGGGCCATGGTGGCCAGGTAGTCGTTGGACAGCAGGATGCGCTTGCACCCGATGGGGTAGTCGGGCGTGAGTTGCGCGCGCAGCGCGGGGTCTGGCACCTGCTTGCGAAGCAGCGCCCTGAAAGGGATGCCCCCGGCCAACTCCATCACCGACTTGGCGCCCGTGAAGCCGATGGCGCGGCTCTCGTACTGGGCGTAAATGCGGGCCCGATGCAGCTTCATCGTCCAGGGCAGGGCGCGGAACAAGGCCTTGCGCCAGCTTGCGTAGGGGCCATCGGGGCGCGGCAGGATGTAGGCGGCCGAGCGCTGGAACACCGTCAGCTGGCTCACCCGGCCTGCGATGGCGGGCACGAACTGGATGGCCGAGGCGCCGGTGCCGATCACCGCGACGCGTTGGCCCGTCAAGTCATGGCTGTGATCCCACAGGGCCGAGTGACAGACGTGCCCCTTGAACTGTTCCATGCCCTCCAGCTTGGGGAAAACCGGCCGGCTGAGCTGCCCGGTGGCCGTGACCACATGGCGGGCCAGCAGCACCTCACCGCTGGTCAAGGTCACGGTCCACAGCGCGAGGTCTTCGTCGAAGCTCGCCCGCGCCACCTCGCAGCCAAAGCGGATGGACGGCAACAGGCCGTGCTTCCGTGCGCAGTGCTGCAGGTACTGGTGGATCTCGGCCTGGCGCGCAAACACCCGCGACCAGTTGGGATTCGGCTCGAACGAGAACGAGTACAGGTGCGAGGGCACGTCGCAAGCCGCGCCAGGGTAGGTGTTGTCGCGCCACACGCCGCCCACGTCGCTGCGCTTTTCGAGGATGAGGAAATCACCCAGGCCCGCCTTCTTCAAAGCGATGGCCATCCCGATGCCTGCGAAGCCCGAGCCGATGATGATGGTGTGCAAAGGGGCGCTGCCCTCGGATCCATTGCGCTGCATGTGTTCAAGCCTCTCGTTGCGACGAAGGTCTGGTCGCCGAGGGCGAATGATGCGCAAGGCCATCGGCTTCGTGAATGTTGACTGAGGTCAAACGCTTTATGATTTGGGCCAAACGCATCGGTGTTCACCCTTCATCGGCCCTCCATGAACTTCTGGGATTTCAAGCGCAGCTCGGCGAGCGTGCGGCTCATGGTCGAGTTCGGCCAGGAGCGCGGCGTGGATGTGACCAAGATCCTGGCGCGCTCGGGCTTGAAAGAAGCCGACCTGGCGGACCTGTCCATCGAGCTCGATGCCAGCCAGGAGCTGTGCGTGGTGGGCAACCTCATCTGCGCATGCAGGCAGCCCGGCTTGGGGCTGGAAGTGGGCATGCGCTACAACTTCGCCTCGTACGGGTTGTGGGGCCTGGGCTTGATCAGCAGCGCAACGGCTGGCGACGCCTTGGCGCTGGCCTTGCGGTTCATCCCCCTGACTTTTGCGTTTTGCCGCATCTCGGGTGGGCTGGACGGCGACATGTTCACCGTGACCTTCGAGGCCCCGGACGTCGAGCCAGCGGTGCAGCGCTTCCTGGTTGAGCGAGATGTGGCGGCCGCCGCCCGGCTCATGAAGGAGGTGCTGGGGCCAGAGTTTGTCTTGTCGCGGTTCACCTTCCAGCACACTGCCGAGCGCGGCGCCGGCCGCGTCGACGAGCTCGTGCGCGTGGTGGGGGTGCGACCTGAATTCGGCGCCAGCAGCAACAGCTTGACGTCTGACGGCAAGCTGCTGGCCTTGAGGCTTCCGCAGGCCAACCCAGTGACGGTGGCCATGTGCGAGCGGGCCTGCGAAGAGTTGATGGAGCGGCGCCGGGCCCGGCTGGGCACGGGTGAGTTCCTGCGTCAGTACCTGGCGGCTGCACCGATGAACATGGTGCCGGACCTGCCCCAGGCGGCACGGGCGCTGGGGCTCAGCGACAGGACGCTCAAGCGTCGGCTTCAGGACGAAGGGCTCACTTACCGGGCGCTGCTGGCCGAGGTGCGCGGTGGCCAGGCGAATCAGTTGCTGGGGGATTCAACGTTGTCGCTGACTCAGATCGCTGAGCGCATGGGGTTCAGTGATCTTTCGAGCTTTTCGCAGGCGTACAAGAGGTGGTTTGGGGTGGCGCCGAGTGTGGGGCGGGGT
>SCMV01000033.1 GCA_005502875.1 Comamonadaceae bacterium 2PF
GTTGGTGAGCGCCCGCGTGGGGCCGGCGGGCTGGGGTTTTCTATAATCCCAGCGTTTTGTCCCCAGCATTCACCGACGCCGCTGACGCGGTCGACATCATGAACATCATCCGATTCGAAGACCTCGTCGCCCAGGGCCAAGCCTCGGGCAAGCGCGTGTTCATCCGCGCCGACCTGAACGTGCCGCTGGACGACGCCGGCAACATCACCGAAGACACCCGCGTGCGCGCTTCGGTGCCGGCCATCGAGCTGGCGCTCAAGGCCAACGCCGCCGTGATGGTGACTTCGCACCTGGGTCGCCCGACCGAGGGCGAGTTCAAGCCCGAGGATTCGTTGGCCCCTGTGGCCAAGCGCCTGGGTGAGTTGCTCGGCCGCGAGGTGAAGCTGGTGAGCAACTGGGTCGACGGCGTGGACGTGGCCCCGGGCCAGGTCGTGCTGCTCGAGAACTGCCGCCTCAACAAGGGCGAGAAGAAGAACAACGAAGAGCTGTCCAGGAAGCTGGCCGCGCTGTGCGACATCTTTGTGCACGATGCCTTTGGCACCGCTCACCGCGCTGAAGCCACGACCTACGGCATCGCCCAGTTCGCCAAAGTGGCATCGGCTGGCCCGCTGCTGGCCGCCGAGATCGACGCCATCAACAAGGCCCTGGCCGCGCCCAAGCGCCCGCTGATCGCCATCGTGGCCGGCTCGAAGGTGTCGACCAAGTTGACGATCCTGGAGTCGCTGTCGAAGAACGTGGACGGCCTGATCGTGGGTGGTGGCATCGCCAACACCTTCATGCTGGCGGCTGGCTTGAAGATCGGCAAATCGCTGGCCGAGCCTGACCTGGTTGGTGCTGCCAAGGCCGTGATCGAGTCGATGAAGGCGCGTGGCGCCGAGGTGCCGATCCCTGAAGACGTGGTCGTGGCCAAGACCTTCTCGGCCGATGCGCCGGCCACCGTCAAGGCCGCCAACGATGTGGCCGACGACGACATGATCCTGGACATCGGCCCGAAGACGGCCGCCAAGCTGGCCGCGCAGCTCAAGGCTGCTGGCACGGTGGTGTGGAACGGCCCGGTGGGCGTGTTCGAGTTCGCGGCGTTTGAGCAAGGCACCAAGGCCATTGCCCAGGCGATCGCCGAGTCGAGTGCCTTCAGCATCGCCGGTGGTGGCGACACGCTGGCGGCCATCGCCAAGTACGGCATCGAGAAGGACGTGGGCTACATCTCGACCGGTGGTGGCGCCTTCCTGGAAGTGCTCGAAGGCAAGACGCTGCCGGCGTTCGAGATCCTGACCCAGCGCGCGGCGGGGTGATGACATCAGCCGTTGAGTGAGCGCCTTCGGGCGCAGGTGCCTGACGCTCCCAGTCGCTTCCTGCAGGGGCGTGGCGAGGCGGGCTGGTCACCACAACGCGCCGGGCGCTGACACCAAAGCAAAAGGCCTCCCGTACATGGGAGGCCTTTTGCTTTCAGCCGCCTGACCGACGTCTGCGGGCTGCCGGTTCAGGCGCCTGCGGCGTGCAGCACTTCACCCGCCTGGATCGGGTCACCGGTGCGGTTGAAGGTGTCGAGCCAGAGGTGGTAGGTGCGCATCTGGCCGGCGTGCCAAGGATGAAAGCCGGGCTTGTAGTACTGCAGGTAGTGGCCCAGGATCGGCATGTATAGGCCACCCGGTTTGAAGATCCACCACATGCCCTGGGCCATGAGCTTGAAGCGCTGCCAGCCCTTGAATCCGTCGACCTTGAGCATGTAGCGCGTGGTCAGCAGCGAGTGGATGTTGAAGCCCAGGGTGACCACGGCCATGGCCCAGACGCGGCGCAGGTAGCCCACCTTGGCGACCTTCTGCATGACATCGAAGGCCACCGCCTTGTGCTCGATCTCTTCCATGGCGTGCCAGGCGTACATGGCGCGCATGCGGGGGTCTGCCTGGGCCAGCACTTCCTTCTTTTCGAAGAAGCTGTGGGCCATGATGGCGGTCATGTGTTCGGCTGCGGCGGTTTCGGCCAGCGTCTGCTTTTTGGGCAGGTATTTGCGCAGCACGTTGAACAGCATGTTGTGCGTGAAGCGCTCGAGCGCGTCGACGTCGATGCCCTGGGCCTTGAGGCGGTTGTTGTACTGGCTGTGCACGATGCCGTGCTGGCCTTCCTGGCGCATGAAGTCCTTGATCTCGGCCAGCAACTTGGGGTCGCTGACCTGGTCGCGGTAGTCGCGCACGCAGGAGATGAAGTAGCGCTCGCCTTCGGGGAAGATGGTGGACATCGCGTCGAAGAAGCGGGTCTTGAAGGCGTCGCCGCCGAACCAGTACTTCGGGATGTCGCCTTCGAGATCGAAGTCGAGTTTTTCGCGCGGGACGATGGGGTGGTCTTGGCTCATGGCATGGCTCCTGTCAGGCCCCGGGCAGGGCTCAGCCGTGTTGCTGGCTCAAGGCCAGGCGGTTGCCGGCTTCGATGGGGTTGCCGGTTTCCTTGAGCAGCCGGAGCCAGGGCTCGTAGCTGGGCACCACGGGCTCTTGCCAGGGGTGGAAGCTGGGCTTGAGGTAGCTGAAGTACTTGCCCATCATGGGCAGGAAGATGCCACCGGGCTTGTAGAGCCACCACAGGCCCTTGGCCCAGATCTTGGTGCGCTGCCAGCGGCTGAAGCCATCGACCTGGAACATGTGCTTCATGATCCGGAAGACGTGGTAGGGGAACAGGGCCGTGACCAGCAGCATGGAGCTGATGCGGGTCCAGTAGCTGGCCTTGGCGTGGTCCTGCAGCACGTCGAAGGCGACGCCCTTGTGCTCCATCTCTTCCATGGCGTGCCAGACGTAGAGGGCGCGGATGCGCTCGTCGGCGTTGGCGAAGATGGCGGGGCGCTCGACGAAGCAGTCGGCCATGATGGCCGTGATGTGCTCGGAGGCAGTGGTGATGCCCAGCGTGAACTCGCGCGAGAACACCTTGCGGATGATGCCGAAGAGGCGGTGTTCCTGGCCCTTGAGGATGGCATCGACGTCAACGCCCTGGGCTTTGAGGCGGTTGTTGTACTGCGTGTGCAGCATGCTGTGCTGGGCTTCCTGGCGGGTGAAGTCCTTGATTTCCTGCAGCAGCTTGGGATCGTCGATGCGGTCCTTGAAGTCGCGCACGCAGGTGATGAAGAACTTCTCGCCGACCGGGAACAACGTGGACAGGGCGTCGAAGAAACGCGTTTTGAATGGGTCGTTGTCGAGCCAGTACTTGGGGATGTTGCCGTCCAGGTCGAAGTCCAGCTTTTCGCGGGGGACGATGGGAGGCGGGGTCTGTTGTTCGTGCTGCATGGTTTGTCTCCTCGGACGCGTGGCGCCTGACTACTTGAGGCAATCGGTCTGATGAGACTGAACTGTAGGCAGCGGACCCCGGGAAGACCATGCAAGGCAGCGACAGAAAGCGAAATTTCGCGACATCGTCCCACTAGGGAAAACGCGCGGTGTCAGATGCGAGTGGGTGTTTTCGGCAGACCGGCTCCGGCGTGCGCGGTGGCAGGGCGGCGCAAGTGGGGGCTGCAGGGCGCGTGGGGCGGGCTTGCGTCGATCAGCGCAAAGCCCGGCGGAACTGGCTTGGCGTCTGGCCCGACCAGCGAGTGAAGGCCAGCGTGAAGCTGCGTCGGTCGGTGAAACCCAGGCGTTCGCTGATGTCCTCGATGCTGAGCTCCGGCTGGCGCAGCCACGCTTGGGCGAGCCGATGGCGCACGCGGGCCTGGATGGCCGAGTGGCTGTCACCGATGTCCTTGAGGCGGCGTTGCAGGGTGCGGGGGTGCAGGCCCAGTTCCTCGGCGAGGGCTTCGACGCCCAGCCCGAGCAGGCGGGGTTTGTCGGCGAACGCTTGCTCGATCTGCTGGGCCAGTTGCTGGCCCGGTGCGGCGCCGCCCTCGTCGGGGTCGGGTTGGACGCGTTTCGCCACTTGTTGCACCACCCGCTGACCAGCTTGTTCATGCAGGCTGGGGAAGGCGCCACGCAGGGGTTGGTCGAGCAGACTGCGCTCGAACCACAGGGCGTCGATTTCGGCGCCCCAGGTGATCGGCACCTGGAAGTGCGCCTTGACCTTGTCGGCGTCCTGGTGGGGCAGGTGGCGCAGCGAGATGCGCCCGATCAGCGGCTGGCCTCCGAGCAGCATCTTGCAGAACTTGACGACGGTGGTGAAGATGCCTTCGGCGAAAGGCCAGCCGATGGCCGGGTCGTTGTCGGGCACTTCGAAGCTCAACGCCAGGCGCGCCTCGTGGCCGTGCTCGGACAGCTTGAAGCGCATGTACGGGTTCACCAACTGCGGGATCCATTCGAGGGCCCGCGTGGCGTCGCGCAGCGTGGCGCTGGTGGTGATGAAGGTTTCGACGTCGGAGAGGTATTCGAAGGCGAAGGTCTCGCCCAGGGCCAGCGGGAAGTGTTGAGCGCTGCCGTCGCGGCGCGTGGCCTCCACGCAGTGGTGCATGACGCGCTGGATGGTGATGCGGTCAACGGTGGAGGTGGCAGGGTGCAGGTGGAGGGTGTCGAGGCCTTCCTGGCGGAAGATGGCCTCGATGTCGACGTTGCACAAGCGGGCCGCGCGCACCCAGTTCGTCACGGTGACGAATGGGATGCGTTGCGGCAGCGGGGGCTCACCGGTTGGCGATGGGGCAGGGCGTTGGTCGGGCACGGTAGAGCGTGAACGCAATGGGCTGGGGCGCGAGCGGTGGTGCAAGGGGCTCAGGCAGCAGGCGAGGAGGCCGAGTCTGTCTCAAAGCGGCGCAGCCAGGTCAGCACCTCGGCGACGGTCTCGCGCGGGTGCTCGAAGGGGTAGAGGTGCGAGCCGTCGATCCAGGACAGGCGCTGGCCGACGATCTGCCGGGTGCCCGAGAGACCCACCAGCCGCGATTCGCGCGAGCGGGTGCCGCCGATGAAGGCCACCGGGCACTGGAAGGGGTGTCGTTTGAACTCCTGCAGCAGGCCGTGGGGCATGGTGTTGTAGATGGCGGTCTCGACTTCGCGCCGAAAGCTCAGCAGGCGGGCGCGGCCATCGGCGTGGCCTTCGGTGCCGCGCGCCAGGTAGTCGGCCAGCACGGCGGGATCGAAGGCCGCGAACTTGCGTTTGGCCGAGAAGTGCTCGTGCACGGCGCGCTGGTTGGGCCACTCCTGGGTGCGCTGCGCCGAGATGCGCGAAGGCATCACCTGGCCCATGGTGCGGGTCTGCTTGGCCAGGGCGATGCCGGTGGCCTTCCAGCCGTGCAGCAGAGGCGAGTCAAGCACCACCACGCCGCGCGCCAGGTGTGGGTGGCGGTTGGCCACCATCATGCTCAGGTAGCCACCAAGCGAATGGCCGACCAGGTAAGCGGGCTGATCGACTTCTCGCTCGATGAACTGCCGCAGCTGCTCGACCAGGTGCGGCCAGTCGGTGGTGACCGGGTGGCGCGGGTCGTGGCCCAGCTTGTCGATGGCGCGCACCTCGAAGCCCGCCGCGCGCCAGCCATCGAACAGCACGCGGTAGGTGCTGGCCGGGAAGCTGTTGGCGTGAGAGAAGACGATGGTGCGTTGGGGGTGACTCATGCCTGGTGGCGTGCTGGTTCGGCGTCCGGGTGCCAAAAAGTGTAAGCGGGTTGAGGTGAGGCTGCAGGGCTCGGGCCTGGTGTGGGGGCGCGGGGCGTGAAGCAGGTCCGCTGTCGCACCGGTCGTGACACATCGCCACAGTCGGTGATCGTGCGGTATTTCCGCGATTCACGCCGTGGAATTTGGTGTGACACTGGTGGTCAACCTGACTTCAGACACACCTGCCATGCCTCGTGCCACCAAGATCGTCGCCACCCTGGGCCCTGCTTCTTCCACCCCCGAGGTGCTGGACGCGATGCTGAAAGCCGGGGTCGACGTGGTGCGGTTGAACTTCTCGCATGGCAAGGCGCAGGACCACATCGACCGCGCCCAGTTGGTGCGGGACGCGGCGGCCCGCGCAGGCAAGGTGGTGGCCATCATGGCCGACCTGCAGGGCCCCAAGATCCGCGTCGGCAAGTTCGCCGAGGGCAAGGTCATGCTCGAGCCCGGTCAGCCTTTCGTGCTGGACGCCAGCCGGACCGAACCGGGCGACCTGGGCGGCGTCGGCCTGGACTACAAGGAGCTGCCGCGCGACGTGAAGCCCGGCGACACCCTGCTGCTCAACGATGGCCTGATCGTGCTGACGGTCGAGTCGGTCAAGGGCGACGAGGTGCACACCAAGGTCAAGCTGGGCGGTGAGCTGTCCAACAACAAGGGCATCAACAAGCAGGGGGGCGGTCTGACCGCGCCCGCGCTGACGGCCAAGGACATGGAAGACATCCGCACGGCGGCGAGCTTCCAGTGCGACTACATCGCCGTGTCCTTCCCCAAGAACGCGACCGACATGGAGATGGCCCGCCAGCTGTGCAACGTGGCCGGCGAGCCTTGGAAGCACCGCCCCGCGCTGATCGCCAAGATCGAGCGCACCGAGGCCATCCCCAACCTGGAGAGCATCCTCAAGGCTTCGGACGGCATCATGGTGGCCCGCGGCGACCTGGCCGTGGAGGTGGGCAACGCCGCCGTGCCGGCGCTGCAAAAGCGCATGATCCGCCTGGCGCGCGACATGGACAAGGTCGTCATCACCGCCACGCAGATGATGGAGTCGATGATCGTCAACCCGGTGCCCACGCGCGCCGAGGTCTCTGACGTGGCCAATGCCGTGCTCGATGGCACCGACGCCGTCATGCTCAGCGCCGAGACGGCGGCCGGCAAGTACCCGGTCGAGACGGTCGAGCAGATGGCCAACATCGCCACCGAGGCGGAATGGGCCGAAGAGGTGTCGCTGGACGCCGATTTCAGCAACAAGACCTTCGCGCGCATCGACCAGTCGATCGCCATGGGCGCGCTGTTCACCGCCCACCACCTGGGCTGCAAGGCCATCATCGCGCTGACCGAGTCGGGCTCGACCGCGTTGTGGATGAGCCGGCACAAGATCCACGTGCCCATCTTCGCGCTGACGGCTCAGCCGATTTCGCTGCGCAAGATGGCGCTGTACCGCAACGTGCGCCCGCTGCTGGTGCCCAGCTTCACCGACCGCGACGAGGCCCTGGACAAGGCCGAGGCCATCCTGGTCGAGCAGGGCGTGCTGCGCCCGGGCGACACCTACGCCATCACCTGCGGCGAGCCCATGGGCCACCCTGGGGGCACCAACATGCTCAAGGTGTGCGAGGTGAAGGCCCCGGCCACCTGGCGCTCCTGAAACCGGGGATGGGCCGCGCGCGCCAGCCTCGTTAGAATCGCGGACGGTTTTCAGGGCCGGGCCGGCTGGCGGCGCCACGAGCGCACCCCAGGCGGCACGGCTTTTTCGTCATCCATCTGTCCGATTTGGGGATTTCCATGCCACTCGTTTCCATGCGCCAGCTGCTGGACCACGCCGCCGAGAACAACTACGGCATCCCGGCGTTCAACGTCAACAACCTGGAGCAGGTCCAGGCCGTGATGGCAGCGGCCGATGAAGTCGGCGCCCCCGTGATCCTGCAAGCCTCCGCAGGCGCGCGCAAATACGCTGGCGAGTCCTTCATCAAGCACCTGATCCAGGCCGCCGTCGAAGCCTACCCGCACATCCCCCTGGTCATGCACCAGGACCACGGCACCAGCCCCAAGATCTGCCAGGGCGCCATCGACCTGGGCTTCGGCTCGGTGATGATGGACGGCTCGCTGCGTGAAGACGGCAAGACCCCGGCCGACTTTGAGTACAACGTCGAAGTCACCCGCAAGGTCGTGGAAATGGCCCACAAGGTGGGCGTGACCGTCGAAGGCGAGCTGGGCTGCCTGGGCAACCTGGAAACCGGTGATGCCGGCGAAGAAGACGGCATCGGCGCCGACTGCAAGCTGGACCACAGCCAGATGCTGACCGACCCCGAAGAAGCCGCCGTGTTCGTCAAGGCCACGCAACTGGACGCCCTGGCCATCGCCATCGGCACCAGCCACGGCGCCTACAAGTTCTCGCGCAAGCCCACGGGTGACATCCTGGCCATCAGCCGCGTCAAGGAAATCCACCAGCGCATCCCCAACACCCACCTGGTGATGCACGGTTCCTCGTCCGTGCCCGCCGAGCTGCTGGCCATCATCAACCAGTACGGCGGCAAGATGAAGGAAACCTACGGCGTGCCGGTTGAAGAGATTCAAGAGGCCATCAAGCACGGCGTGCGCAAGATCAACATCGACACCGACATCCGCCTGGCGATGACCGGTGCCGTGCGCAAGTTCATGTTCGAGAACCCGGACAAGTTCGACGCCCGCGAGTGGCTCAAGCCCGCCCGCGAAGCCGCCAAGGCCGTGTGCAAGCAGCGCTACATGGAGTTCGGCTGCGAAGGCCAGGCCGGCAAGATCAAGGCGATCTCGCTGGTGGACATCGCTGCCGCCTACGCCAGCGGCAAGCTGGCCCAGGTCGTGGCCTGATTCGTCCGCGCACCGCTGAAAGCCGAGGGGTCACCGCCCTCGGCTTTTTTCATGGTTGAGCGCCCGAGCGGGCGGTGCGCCAGGCGCCAGGTGCCTGGCCCGTCCAGCGTTTGAAGGCGTGGTGGAAGGCGCTTTGGTTGGCGAACCCGAGCTTGAGCGCCACGTCGGCCACCGACAGCTGGGCTTGCCCGAGCAGGCGCAAGGCGCGCTCTTGCAGCAGGCGATCAACCAGCTGACGGAACTGCAGCTCCTCCTGGTCCAGCCGATGCTGCAGCGTGCGCGGCGCCAACCCCAGGGACGCTGCCACCTGCGTCAGGCTGGGGCGCGCGTCTTCCAGGGCCCGTCGGATGGTGTGCTCGACCATGCCCAGCCAGGTGTCGGGGGACGAGGCCATTTGCACCAGGCGTTCTTCGGCCAGCGCCAGCAGCCTGGCATGCACCTCGGCGCTCGCGTCTTGCAGGGGCAACCAGGCCAAGGCAGCCGGTGCGATCAGCTGGTTGCAGGGTTGGTTGAAGCGAACGGTGCCGCCAAAGGTGCCCTGAAAGAGCTGCAGGTCCTGCGGGTGTGATGGGGGCTCGAAGGCGAAGTCTGCGTCGCAGCTCAGGTCCTGACGACCGGTCAGGGCCCGGGCCTGGTGCACCCACACGCCCAGAGAAAACATGATGTGCGCCGACGTGGGCGAGTCCATCACGGGCAGCCAGCGCATGTGAACCCGCCCCTCGTCGATCGACAGGGCGGTGAGGTTGACCTGGTCCAGCAAGGGCTCGTAGCGGTGCAGCATCAGCGCCGCATCGGCCAGGGTGGGGCAGGCCATCGCGAGGTAGCCCACGAGCCCCAGGTGCCGGGGCTGCACGTGCGCGGCCAGCCGGAGGGGGTAGACGGGGTCGTTCAGCGCCGTGCACACGCGCACCAGCAGGCTGGAGCACAACTGGCCGTCCAGGCGCTGGGACGCGGGTGTCTGCAGCAAGGTGTGCGCGTCCTCACCGAGGATGCGGGCCGGGTCATGCCCCGACTTTTCCAGGTGTTCGAGCAAGGCGTGGGCATAACCCGCGATGGCTGCGCCCATGTTGTCGCCAAAGGTTCCTGGTGCATTCCCGGGTTTTGCGTGTCTGAGCAAAGCGTCTGCGTGCCTTCGCAATACCCCGTTGTGGGGTGGTTTTGAAAATGGTTGCCAGGCCTGCCGCGCTCTGGCTGCCCTGGTTTCTCGAAGGACGCCAGTGGAGCCCAGGAGCGGTCATTCCCCGAATGGGGGATACCCGCACAGGCCAGTCCTCCGCTCTGCAATCAACTGGAAGCCCCCACATGAAACAACAAGTCCGGCTCCTCGCCGTTTCGGCCGCCACCTTCGCGCTCTTGTCCGCCGCACTCCCGGCTGCGGCCAGCACCTACGGCCAGACGCGCTACCCGATCGTGCTGGCGCACGGCATGACTGGCTTTGACAACATCGGGCCCATCGACTACTGGTACCGCATCCCGTCGAACCTGCGTGCCAACGGCGCCACCGTCTACGTCACCCAGGTTTCGGCGTTCAACTCTTCCGAGCTGCGTGGCGAGCAACTGTTGCAGCAGGTCGAGGAGATCGTGGCCGTCAGCGGCAAGCCCAAGGTCAACCTGATCGGGCACAGCCACGGCAACCACTCGTCGCGCTATGTGGCGGGCGTGCGGCCGGACCTGGTTGCCTCGGTGACCTCGGTGTCGGGGCCCACCTTCGGCTCGCCGGTGGCCGACCTGGTCCAGGGCGTGTCCGACGTGGGCGGTCCGACCCTGACCAAGGTGATCGCCTCGGTGGTCAGCGGCCTGGGCAAGTTGGTGGCGCTGTTGTCGGACAACCCGAAGCTGCCGCAAGATTCCTTTGCGGGCATGCAGTCGCTCACCACCAAGGGGGCGGCTGACTTCAATCGCCGTTTCCCGGGGGGCGTTCCTTCCACGCCTTGTGCCCAGGGGCCCGAGTCGGCCAATGGCGTGCGCTACTACTCATGGAGTGGCGTGGGCCAGGTCCACAACCTGCTGGATCCGGCCGATTACGCCCTGGCGCTGTCGGGCCTGGCCTTCCTGGGCAAGCCCAATGACGGCCTGGTCGGGCAGTGCTCCAGCCACCTGGGCAAGGTCATCCGGGACGACTACCGCATGAACCACTTGCACACCGTCAACCAGCTCTTCGGGCTGGTGGGCCTGGGCGTTGACCCGGTTGGGACTTACCGCGTTCACGCCAACCGACTGAAGCTGGCGGGCCTGTGATGACGCGGCGCGGTTGGGTGGGGCTTGCTGGCCTGGTGCTGGTGGCGTCCGGGGCGCTGTGGTGGGGCGTGCGTCCTGCGGGCGCTCCCGCGATCGCCTCGCAAGACGTCGGTGATGCGCCAGGAGGTTGGCACGCCCTGATCCAGGCGAGCGCCGAATCCGAGCCGGGGCTGCAGTCGGGGGTGGAAGGCCTGCCTGCGTCCCTGCAGGGCACCGAGCTCGATGGTCAGGTGCGTGCCGACGCTCAGGGGCGCCTGGTCGTCGATCGGGCGCTGCGCGACCGGTTTGACTACTTCCTCTCCTTGATCGGGGAGGAGCCCGAGGCCCGGGTTCTGGCGCGGCTGGATGCGCACCTCAAGTCCCTGCTGCCACCTCAGGCCTTGGCCACCGCCCGCGACCTGCTGGCCCGCTACATGGCTTTTCAGCAAGCGCGGTCCCAGCTCGGGCAGCAAGGCCCTCAGGCCGAGGTGAGCACGCTGGAGCCGGACATGCTGAGGGCCCGTTTCGAGCGCATTCAGGCGCTGAAGCTGACGCATTTCGATGCACAGGAGGTTGCGGCCTTCTTCGGCGATGACGATGCCGAAGACCGCTACACCCTTGCCCGCCTGAGCCTGTGGCGAGACGCCTCGCTTGACAGCACGGCCAAGGCCCTGCGCCTGAAGGCCTTGCAAGCGCAGTTGCCGCCGAGCTTGCGCGAGCGCCTGACGGTGGCCGACACCGTGGCCGATCTGCGTGCCCTGCGAGAGGACTGGCATTCACGGGGCGGTGACGCGCAGGCCTTGCGGTCTGCGCGGCTGGCCCTGGTGGGGCAAGAGGTCACCGATCGACTCGAGGCCCTCGATGCCAGGCGCGATGAATGGCGCGAAAGGGTGGCGAGCTACCTGCAGGGCCGGGCGGCGCTGCAGGCCGATGCCAGCCTGAGCTCGACCCTGCGAGAGCAGGCGGAGTTGGCGCTCAGGCAGCGGCACTTCGCTCCGCAGGAGTGGCCAAGGCTGGAGGCCTGGACGCAGGCCCAGGCTCAAGGCGTTTCGCTCGGGTCTTCGCGATGACACGGCCCGCCCCCCGATGCGGGGGCGGTTTCGATCGCTGTCAGGGGTAACATCCCGCGCCACCCAGCGGTGTGCGGGAAACGCCCTGGGGCGAAAGGAAACGCGGTGTCAAGCAAGCAAGGTGGGGGACAGCCCCTGGTGAGAATCGGTGTGATCGGGGCCCTGGTGGCTGCGCTGGCGTGGCCTGCTGCCACAGTGGGGCAGCAAGAGGCGAGCGCTGCGGCCTCCGCACCAGCTGCTGAGCGTGGTGAGGCCGCATCGCCTTCGGGGCCGCGGTACCCCATCGTGCTCGTGCACGGCATGATGGGCTTCAAGGAACTGGACCTGGGCTGGCTCGGCAAGCTGCCTTACTGGCGTGGCATCGTCGATGCCATGGTGGCCGAGGGCGCCACGGTGCGCGTGGTGCAGGTCTCGGCCTTCAACACGTCCGAGGTTCGAGGCGAGCAACTGATTCCGCAAGTCGAGCAGATCCTGCGGGAAACCGGCGCACAGAAGGTCCACCTGATCGGTCACAGCCACGGCAGCCAGACCAGCCGCTACGTGGCGGGCAAGAGGCCCGAGTGGGTGGCTTCCGTGACCGCTGTCGCGGGCCCGACCTTCGGTTCGGAGTTCGGCGACTGGATGCAGAAACAGGTCAAAGACGACACCTGGGCGGCGGGCCTCATCATGGGCCTGGGGCATCAGATCGGCCGTTTCGTGAACTGGGCCAGTGGCACCGATTTGCCGCAGGACGTCGGGGCGGCGCTGGCTTCCTTGCACAGCGAAGGCGCAGCCGATTTCAACCGGCGCTTTCCTGGTGGTGTGCCGTCCGAGCCGTGTGGTCAAGGGACAGCGCAGGCCGAAGGGGTGCGCTACTACTCCTGGAGCGGTGTCGGCGCATTCCACAACTGGCTCAACCCCGCGGACTACCAGATGGCCCTGACCAGCCTGGCGTTCAGCAAGGAGGAGGGCGATGGCCTGGTGGGGCGTTGCGCCAGCCACCTGGGCCAGGTCATCCGAGACGACCTGCCGCTCAACCACTTCCAGATCGTCAACCAGATTGGCGGTCTGGTGGGCGAAGGCGCCGACCCGATCGGCCCCTACGTGGAACACGCACGGCGCCTGAAGGCGCTGGGGCTGTGAACCCGCTCGCGGGATAATGCCGCGCTGACCTGAACGAAGACTGCTGCCATGACCCAAGCCCTGCACACCTCCCAACTGACTTCCCTGCCGCTGCTGGCCCGCGGCAAGGTGCGCGACAACTACGCCGTCGGCGACGACCGCATCCTGATGGTCGCCTCCGACCGCATCAGCGCCTTCGACGTGATCATGGGCGAGCCGATCCCCGGCAAGGGCGCGCTGCTGACGCAGATGGCGCTGTTCTGGTTCGAGCTGCTCAAAGACGTGGCCCCGAATCACCTCACGGGCGACGACCCGGTCAGCGTGGTGAGCGCCGCCGAGCGCGCCCAGGTCGAAGGCCGCTCGATGCTGGTCAAGAAGCTCAAGCCCCTGCCCGTGGAAGCCGTGGTGCGTGGCTACCTGGCTGGCTCCGGCTGGAAGGAGTACCAGGACAACGGCATGGTCTGCGGCGTCAAGCTGCCCGCCGGCCTGAAGAACGCCAGCAAGCTGCCCGAGCCCATCTTCACGCCGGCCACCAAGGCCGAGGTGGGCGACCACGACGAGAACATCTCGTTCGAGAAGATGAGCGAGATCATCGGCGCCGAGATGGCCGCCAAGGTGCGCGAGCTGGCCGTGGCCCTTTACAAGAAGGCCGCGGATTTCGCGCTGACCAAGGGCATCATCATCGCCGACACCAAGTTCGAGTTCGGCCTCGATGAACACGGCACCCTGACCGTGATGGACGAGGTGCTGACGCCCGATTCCTCGCGCTTCTGGCCCATCGAAGGCTACGAAGCCGCCTTCGCCGCCGGCCAGAACCCGCCCAGCTACGACAAGCAGTTCCTGCGCGACTGGCTGGAGCAGGCCACCGTCAACGGCCAGCCCTGGGACAAGACCGCGCCATCGCCGGCCTTGCCGCAGGACGTGATCGAGCACACCTCGGCCAAGTACCGCGAGGCGCTCACGCGCCTGACGGGCGCTTGAACGCCCAGCACGCTCAGGCCTGATCGAGCTCGTCGGTTTCGGCCGAAGCTGCCGCCGCTGCGGCCAACGCTGCCGCCTCGGCGGCCATGGCCTGGGCCTCTTCGGGGCTCAGTGCCCAGCTCTGCAGCAGCTCGGCCGCGTCGCCCACGCCGGTCTTGTTGAGCGACGAGAACAGCGCGACGCCGATGTCCGCCTCGTCGGTGGCCAGGTCGGCCAGCACCGCTTGCACCTGGCGCAACGAGTCGGCCTGCTCCTTGCGGTTGAGCTTGTCGGCTTTGGTCAACAGCACCAGCAGCTTGACCTCGCCGTTGCGGATGCGCGGCGCCACGAACCCCAGCAGCTGTGTGTCGAGCTCGGTGAAGCCGTGTCGGCTGTCGACCATCTGCACGACGGCACACAGGTTGCGGCGTCGCTCCAGGTAGTCGGCCATCACCTCTTGCCAGCGCAGCTTGGCCGTGCGGTCCACGGCGGCGTAGCCGTAGCCCGGCAGGTCGGCCCAGATCTGGTCGGGCGCGGCCTTGGGGCCCAGGTGGAACAGGTTGATGTGCTGCGTGCGCCCCGGGGTCTTGGAGGCGTAGGCCAGCTGGCGCTGCTGGGCCAGGGTGTTGATGGCCGTGGACTTGCCCGCGTTGGAGCGGCCCACGAAAGCCACTTCCGGCAATTCGTGCACCGGCAGCTGGTGCAACTGGGCGGCGGTGGTGAAAAAACGCGCCGAATGGGCCCAGGCCAGGGCCAGCTTGGCCGGGTGCTTGGCAAGGTCCTTGGTGGGGGCCGGGCCGGGGGCGGCGGCTGCCTGGGCGGCGGCCGGTGCCGGGCGCGGGCGGCGCTTCGGACCGGGGTTTGTGCTCGCCTTGGAGCGAGAGGATGTCGAACGGGTCATGGGGCATTGTAAAATCCCTGGGTTTGTTTGCCCAAACTGCGCGCGCTCCGGCCTTCGCAGGGCCGGGTGATCCCCACCGCGCTCGTTGAAGAACCCTCGCGAGCGACCCCAACAACAAGCCCAGACTCCCAACGTCATGAAGCGCTTTTCTCACCTGATCGCCCTGGCCACGGTGGCCTTGTCCCTGTCTGGCCTGGCGCACGCCTCCGCTGCTGGCAAGGTCGCCAAGCCCGATCTCGCCGCAGGTGAAGCCAAGGCTGCGGCCTGCATGGCCTGCCACACCGCCGACGGCTCGCGCGGCGCCCCCGCCTACCCGATCCTGCAAGGCCAGCACCCCGAGTACCTGACCAAGCAGCTGGCCGAGTTCAAGGAAGGCAAGCGCAAGAACAGCATCATGTCCGGCATGGCCGCGCCCCTGACGCCCGAAGACATGCGCAACATCGCGGCCTTCTACGCTTCCAAGAAGGCCAAGGACGGCACCGCCAAGAACGCCGCCCTGGTGGCCCTGGGCGAGAAGATCTACCGCGGCGGCATCGCCAAGAAGGGTGTGCCCGCCTGCGCTGGCTGCCACAGCCCCAATGGCGCCGGCATCCCCGTTCAGTACCCCCGCCTGGCTGGTCAGCACGCCGACTACACCAAGCTGCAGCTGACGGCCTTCCGCCAGGGCGAGCGCACCAACAACGCCCAGATGGCCACCATCGCGGCCAACCTGAGCGACAAGGAAATCGAAGCCCTGTCCGACTACATCGCCGGCCTGCGCTGATGGACTCGGCCGTGTGAGCCGCCGCTGTCCGAGCCACCTGGCCGGGGACGGCGGTCCACGGTGAACGATCCCTGCAGCCAGCGATGCTGCACACAACACACAGGCGGGAACCCTGAGCGGGGTTGCCCGCTTTTGTTTTGGGCGCTTGCCGCCCACATTACCGATCACCCCAGGCACTGACGCGCCCCCACCGACGCCCCCATGACCGCCACGGCCCTGTCTTCTCCCCGTCCCGCTGCTCCCGACTGGCGTCGCCAGGCGCTGGAGTTGCTGTCGTCGATGCGTTTTGCCATCGCGTTGCTGACGGTGATCTGCATCGCATCGGCCATCGGCACGGTGGTCAAGCAAGGCGAGCCGCTGGTCAACTATGTGGACCAGTTCGGGCCGTTCTGGGCCGATGTCTTCGGGGCGCTGGGGCTCTACCGCATCTACAGCACGGGCTGGTTCCTGGTGATCCTGGCCTTCCTGGTGGTCTCGACCAGCCTGTGCATCGCGCGCAACGCGCCTAAGATCCTCGCCGACCTGCGCACGCACAAGGAGCACATCCGCGAGCAGGCATTGCAGGCCTTTCACCACCGCGCCACGGGTGGGCGTGCTCAGCCGCTGGCGCAGACGCAGACCGAGGTGCTGCAGGTGCTGGCGCAGCAGGGCTGGTCGGTCAAGTCTCAGCAGCGCGAGGCTTCGGCCCGGGGCGAAGCGGGCGTGATGGTCGGCGCGCGCCTGGGTGCGGTCAACAAGCTGGGCTACATCGCGGCGCACAGCGCCATCGTGCTGATCTGCCTGGGGGGGTTGTTCGATGGCGACCTCATCATCAAGGCGCAGGTGTGGGCGCAGGGCCTCAAGCCTTTCCAGGGCGGCACGGAAACCGAAGGCGGGCGCCTGAGCGCCGACAACCCGGCGTACCGCGCCCAGCTCTTCGTGCCCGAGGGCGCGCGCACCAATGCGGCGGTCATCAACCTCGAAGACGGCATGCTGCTGCAGCCCCTGCCCTTCGACATCGAACTCAAGAAGTTCTCGGTGGATTACTACGCCACCGGCATGCCCAAGCGCTTCGCCAGCGACATCGTGATCCACGACCCGCGCTCGCCCGAGCCCAAGGCCTTCACGGTCGAGGTCAACCACCCGGTGGTCTACGACGGCGTGACGATCTTCCAGTCGAGTTTCGAAGACGGTGGTTCGTCGGTGCGCCTGAAGCCGCTGCGCCTGGATGCCGCGCCGGCGCAGGCCGCGGCCGAGTCGGTCGAGGCCACGGTGGGTCAAGCCCCGCAGGCGCTGGCTGCTCAGTGGTTCGCGCGCTCGCCGCAAGGGCCCATGCAGCTGGAGGTCAGCAACCTGCGCATGATCAACGTGGAGAACCTGGCCGAGGCGCGCAGCGCGCAGGCAGCAGGGGAGGCGGGCGATGCGGCTTCGGGCGGCGCCACCGACACGCGTGGCGTCAACGTGGGCGAGCTCACCAAGCACCTGGGCTCGGGCGCCAAGTCGCCGGGCAACAAGGAGCTGGTCAACATCGGGCCGTCCATCACCTACAAGCTGCGCGATGGCGCCGGCCAGGCCCGCGAATACCAGAACTTCATGGCGCCCGTGAAGCTCGATGGCCGCATGGTCTTCCTCTTCGGGGTGCGCGACACGCCGGCCGAAGGTTTCCGTTACCTGCGCGTGCCGGCCGACCCCAACACCTCGGTGGACACCTGGTTGCGCCTGCGCCAGGCCCTCAACGACGAGGCGATGCGCGCCGAGGCTGCGCGCCGTTTCGGGCGCATGGCCGCGCCTGCAGACCGCAGCGAGCTGCAGGCTCAGCTGGCCGATTCGGCGCAGAAGGCGTTGGGCCTGTTCGCCGGCGCGGTGGCGGCTCGCCAGGGTGCCCAGCCCATCGGCGGCCTGCAGGGTCTGTCGGATTTCATCGAGGTGGCGGTGCCCGAGGCGCAGCGCGAGCAGGCTTCGGCCACGCTGGTGCGCATCCTCAATGGGGCGTTGTTCGAGTTGCTCAACGTCAGCCAGGAGCGGGCCGGGCAGCAGCCGTGGTCGGCCGAGGGCGAGGCCGGCGAGCCGGTGCGCGAGTTCATGACGCAGGCGGTGCTGGCCCTGTCGGATGCTTACTTCTACCCCTCGCCGGTGCTGCTGACGCTGGAGGGCTTCGTGCCCAAACAGGCCAGCGTCTTCCAGGTCACGCGCACCCCTGGGCGCAACGTGGTCTACCTGGGCTGCGTGCTGCTGATCGTGGGCGTGTTTGCCATGCTTTACATCCGCGAGCGACGCCTGTGGATCTGGCTGCAGGATGATGGCGCCTCTGGCACCCGCATCAAGCTCGCCCTGTCGTCTACCCGACAGACCTTGGACACCGATCGCGAGTTCAATCGCCTGCGCGAAACCCTGTTGGGCGCGCAGGCCGATGTGCCCGCACCGGCCGCCCAAGCCTGACGTTTCCCCTTTTTGCCTTTGCCCGGATCCCTGGCCAGCGCATCACCGACCGAGGACGCCCCTGACATGAGCACGTCGACTTCATCCGTTGCCAACCCTGCGATCGCGTTGACCACCCAACGACGCCCGCTGACCGACTGGTTGTTCGCCGTGCTGGTGGTGGCCGCGGCGGTCTGGGGCTGGCACACCTGGGGCGGCTTCATGGACGTCTATGAAAAGGCCATCCTGGTCGGCATGGTGCCTTCGCTGATCGCGCTGGGCTGGTTCTGGCGCCCGGTGCAGGGCCTGTCGGTGGCCTCGGGTGCGGCCACCTTGCTGGCGGCCACGCTCTACCTGCGCGTGACCGACGACCACGGCGCCGACCTGGCGCAAGGTGAAAACGTCTTCCTGCTCAAGTACTTTTTGTCCAGCCAGAGCGCCATCTTGTGGATGAGCGTGCTGTTCTTCATGAGCACGGTCTTCTACTGGATCGGGCTGGCCACCAAGAGCGCCACGGGCACGCGGCTGGGCTCGCGCATCGCCTGGGCCGGGGTCTTCATGGCGACCACCGGCACGCTGGTGCGCTGGTTTGAAAGCCACCAGATCGCGCCCGACATCGGCCACATCCCGGTGAGCAACCTGTACGAAGTCTTCGTGCTGTTCGCCTGGCTGACCACGGCCTACTGGCTGTATTACGAAGACCGCTTTGCCAAGATGGGGCAGGCCCTGGGCTCGCTGGGCGCCTTCGTGATGCTGGTGGTCAGCGCCTCGGTGGGCTTTTTGCTCTGGTACGCACTGGTGCGCGGCGCCCACGAGATCCAGCCCCTGGTGCCCGCGCTGCAGAGCTGGTGGATGAAGCTGCACGTGCCGGCCAACTTCATCGGCTATGGCACCTTCGCGCTGGCGGCCATGGTGGCGTTTGCCTACCTGGTGAAGATGCAGGCCGGCGAGACGCGCTGGTGGAAGCTGGCGCCGCTGTGGTTGATCGGCGTGGTGCTGTGTTTCGAGCCGCTGGTGTTTCGCAGCAAGCCGGGCGCCGAAGGCTTCATGAGCGCCTACTGGGCGATCTACTTCGGCATCGCTGCGCTGATCGTGGCGGCCATCATCGCTGCGCGCAAACCGATCGCCGAGCAGATGCCGTCGTTCGAGGTGCTCGACGACGTCATGTACAAGTCCATCGCCGTGGGCTTTGCCTTCTTCACCATCGCCACCATCCTGGGCGCCTTCTGGGCCGCCGAGGCCTGGGGCGGCTACTGGAGCTGGGACCCGAAGGAAACCTGGGCCCTGATCGTGTGGCTGAACTACGCGGCCTGGCTGCACATGCGGCTCATGAAGGGCTTGCGCGGGGCCTTCTCGGCCTGGTGGGCGCTGGTGGGCCTGGTGGTCACGTCCTTCGCGTTCCTGGGGGTGAACATGTTCCTCTCGGGCTTGCACTCCTACGGCGAACTCTGAGCCGCAGATGCCGCACTGGCTCAACGACACGCTGGCGGCGCAGCTCAGGCGCGACCCGTGGTTCGGACAGGTCTCGCCCGACTTCTCGCGGGCCTTGCTCGAGATGGGCACCTTGCGCGCGATGCAGCCTGGTGAGCACCTGTTCTTTCGCGGCGACGCGGCCGATGGCCTGTATGCCGTGCTCACGGGCGCGATCCGGATCTCGGGCGTGACGGACGCCGGCAAGGAAGCCGTGCTGGCCCTGGTCGAGCCGACCACGTGGTTTGGCGAGATCGCCGTGTTCGACCGCCTGCCACGCACGCACGATGCCGTGGCCGACGGCCCCACGCGCGTGTTGCACGTCCCGCAGCAGCCCCTGCACGGGCACCTGATGCGCCACCCCGATGGCTGGCGTGAGTTGGGCGTGCTGATGGCGCTCAAGCTGCGCCTGAGCTTCATCAACCTGGAAGACATGGCCCTGCTGCCGGCGGAGGCTCGCCTGGTCAGGCGCTTGCTGTGGCTGGTGGCGGGCATGATGCGGGGCGCCAGCGAAGGTGCATGCGTGTTGCCGATCAGCCAGAGCGAGCTGGGCTCGATGCTGTCGCTGTCGAGGCAGACCACCAATCAGATCCTGATGGACCTGCAGCAACGCGGGGCGCTGCGCCTGGCTTATGGGCGCATCGAGGTGCTGGACCGCTCAGGGTTGGAGGCCGCAGCGCGGCTGACGCCGGCCGAGCTGCGCATCCTGCAGCGTTGGGGCACGGACGAACCACAGGCCTGAGGGCTGCTCGCGTGCGCGGGTTTGCCAGAGGCGGTGGCCCTGGCCTGAACCGATGGCGCCAGCTTGGCGCCTGGCCTTCCCGGGGCTTTCCCGCGTTTGTCGGCTGGCTGACAGAGGCTTTTGGTTGGGGTGGGAATCATCGCGGCTCATCACCCACCACACGAGGAGCCGACCATGCATCACCAGGCTTGGCGAACACCCCCCACCGCAACCGCCCTGGCGGCCTTGGCGACCCTCCTGGCCGCTCCCCTGGCCCAGGCCGCGCCCACGTACCCCAACCAGGAAGTTGTGTGCGCCTTCAACAGCGCCCGCGAGCAGCAGCGCCTGGCATCGGCCGCGAACTTCGCGCAGCCCGTCGTGCAGCAGATGAAGGTCAATGGCGCCGTGGTCTGGACCGCAGGCAGCAGCGCCAAGCCCACGCTCAAGCCCGGTGACGTCGTGACCTTGATCGGCTCGGGCTTTGGCGCCGGCACCGACATCGACTTCAGCAAGATCATGGTCGGCAACAGCCGCGTGCTGGAGACCTCGCTGCAGATGTACGAGCAAAAGCTCGACATCCTCTCGACGCTGAACTACGAGACGGGCGTCTCTCGCAGCAACTGGCCCAAGGACGTGCTGAACTGGTCCGACACCGAGGTGCAGTTCACCGTGCCTTCGCACGTCAGCAAAGGGCCCCTGAAGCTGCAGGTGCAAAAGCGCGCCGGCTTCAACACCTCGCTGACCAAGCCGGGCCAGCCGCACAACGTGATCGACGCGCAGGTCTACCGCATCGAGTCACCGGCCGACGTCAACTGCGACGTGGTCTCGACGGTGTCGGCCGAGGCCAAGGCCATCGCCCCCATCGACGTGGCCGTGGACAACCCGAGCTTTGCCGACATGGTCAAGCGCGGTCGCGAGGTCTTCTGGTCCTACGACTACAACCTGGGCCTGAGCCACAAGTTCAAGAACCTGGAGTGGGACGCGATCATGAAGGGGCAGGCCACCGACCCCTACACGCGGCAGAAGGCCAACCCCACCGTGCTGTTCGGCGCGGTCAAGAACGTGGCCGGTCAAGTGCCTGCCGAGTCGATCAACGACGTCTACTTCAAGCCCTACCCGCAGTTCAACCCGACGCCCGGCTTCCTGGCCATCGGTCAGCAGCTCAAAGAAGGCAACACCAAGACCACGGGCTACGCCGGCTACCGCTACGCCGAGTCGCAGCACCCCTTCCTGGGCAAGGGCTCGTGGATCGGCTTCAACTGCGCCTCCTGCCACGGCTACCAGATCAGCTACAGCAAGGGCGCGGGCAGCATCACCAAGGTCTTCCCCGGCCTGCCCAACCCCAACTGGACGATGAAGTGGGCCACGCTGGGCACGGGCACCGGCAAGACCACGTCGAAGTTCGCCTACGTCAACGAGACCGAGCACGGCCCCAAGTGGGCGCCCGGCGATGCCAAGGTCGACAAGACGCCGCTGATGTACCTGATGCCGGCCGGCACGGGCGAGGCCACGATCACGCGCACGGCGGGTGAAGGTGGGCTCTACGACAACGACTACATGTTCAACCCCACGGCCATCCCGAACGTGACCTTCCACCTGCCGGTGCGCCGCGCGCTGTCGCACACCGAGTCGTACGTGGGCTTCGAGGGCTCGTACATCCACGCCGAGGAGCCGGACGGCGCCATGGGCTCGATGGACGCGGGCTCGCTCAAGGCGCTGACGGCTTACATGTCGGTGCTCGACCAGGACGACGACGACCTGCGCAACGTGGGCCTGCACCGCTGGCTCAAATCCACCGGCCGCCTGGAGGCTCAGACGGGCTCCAGCGTGCTCAGCGAAGGCAGCTTCGTGCAGCGTGGCTGGCAGGTCTACGACGGGGTCAAGGCCGCTGTGGCGCGGGGCAAGACCACGTTCGATCAGGCCTGCGCCAGCTGCCACAGCGACAAGCTGGGCCTGAATTCGAGCGAGGTGATGGTGCCGCTGAACCAGGTCGGCCGCTTCTTCGCGCCCACCGACTTCCAGCGCAAGCAGCAGTCCATCCGCGCCACCTACCTGCGCAACCTGTACTGGGTGACCTCGCGCGGCCTGCTGTCCGATGGCCACGTGCGCAACCTCGAAGACCTGGTCAGCCCCGAGCGCTGCACCGAAGGCTCGGCCCTGTACAAGCAGTACTACACGCTGCATGCACCGGTGCGCCCCGCCCCCGGCACGGTGGATCAGCCCACGCCTGCGCCCGACCTGAACCGCAAGGGCGATGTCTTCCGCGTCTACAAGGACAAGAAGAAGGACATCTTCGACACCACCTACGAGGCCCGCAACCGCTTCGTCGAACGCCACAAGTACTTCAGCTCCGTGGCCGGCGACAACGACTTCTACTACTGGGACTACCAGAAGATGCGCACGCAGTACGGCCCCGATGAGATGGGCACCCCGGGCCCGATCGGCATGCCGGCCGCACCGCACCCCTGGTGCGCGCCCAACGCCGCCAGCGTGAGCGACCTGGTGCAGTACCTGCTGACGCTGTGACGACCGAGGCAAGCGGCCAGGCCCGTGCGCGGGTCTGGGCCCCGCTTGGCCTGATGCTGGTGCTCGCTTGCGGTGCCTGGTTCTTTGGCGGTGCGGCCAGGCAGGGCGAGCACGGGGCGCCACCTCCGGCTGCCGGGCTGATCCGGCCAGGGCCGGGTGAGGCTGAGCAGGTCGCCGCTGCGCGGGCCCAGGGTGGTGACGCCGACCCCGGCTTTGCCGGCGGTGAGCCCCCCGCCGCGCAGGTGCTCGAACAGGTCGCTCAACGTGGTCGGCAGGCCCCTCAGGCCATGACCGCGACGTCGTCCCCGCTGAGCGCCGAGGCGCTGCAGGCTCAAGTGCGCCGGGACGCGGCCGCCGTGCACCGACAGACCGCCGGGCAACGCCTGCGCCTGCAGGGCACGCTGGCCTCGGTTGAGGCGGGAGAGCCGGGCGTGCTCGTTTTGCACCTGGCCCTCGCGGGTGATGAGGGCACGGTGCGCATGGTGGCCTCGCCCTCGCTGGCGCAGGCGGCGGCCAGTTGGGCGCCACCTCGGACCGTGTCGCTGGACTGCCTGTCGCAGGGCGTGATGATGGGCGAGTGGCTGCTGGTCGATTGCAGGGAGTGAAAATCGACCTCAAGTCCTGACAGGGCAGGCCGATATCCGACTCAGGAAAGCCGCTTCAGGAAGCCCCTTCATGTACCACGTGGTTCGCGACCCGAACGGGTCCGTCATCAGCCTGCACCGTGAACCGGTGGATGGCGCCGAGTTGCTGGCGTCGAACCACCCGGATGTGCTGGCCTTCCTGGGGCAGGGCGAGGGCCGCTCCTTCGCCGAGATGGATGCCAACCTCGTGCGCGTGCTCGAGGACCTCATCGATGCGCTGCTCAAGCGCAACATCCTGCGCATCACCGACCTGCCCGTGGAGGCTCAGGCCAAGCTGTTCGAGCGCAAGCACTTCCGCGAGAACATGCAGGGCAGCGCGCTCAAGCTGTTTGGCGACGCCTCTGCCGACCTCAACGCGGGCGCCGGCCTGGGCCATGATTTCGGCGATTCGGGGTTGATCCCGCCGGACTGGTCGATGCCCGACGCGCCGCCGCGCTGAGCGGACGAAGCGCAGGCGCTTCAAGTCGCCAGCTCGGGCGGCACGCGCGCGAGTGCGTGCCTGGTGCCGCTTTGTGACAGCATTGCCGCTGTCATGTTTCCCTTCGACGCCGCCCCAACAGAAGCCGACCTGCCCGCGCAGGTGGTCACGGCCACGCGCACACCCGAGGCCGCCTTGGGCGTGCCTGCCGCGTTCGACGTGATCACGGCGGCGCGGCTGCGCGAGATGGGGCCGGGCTTGCAGCTCTCCGAGGCCCTGGTGAGCGTGCCTGGCGTGGTCGCATCGGACCGCCGCAACCTGGCGCAAGACCTGCAGCTGTCCATCCGAGGTTTCGGGGCGCGCTCGACCTTCGGGGTGCGCGGCGTGCGCCTGTACGAAGACGGCATCCCCCAGACCATGCCAGACGGGCAGGGCCAGACCAGCGGCTTCGACCTGGGTGCAGCGCAACGCGTCGAGGTGCTGCGCGGGCCGGTCTCGGTGCTGTTCGGCAACGCGGCCGGTGGGGTGGTGCAGGTCTTCAGCCCCGATGCGCCCGAGCGGCCCGAAGCCAGCTTGAGCGGCACGTCCGGTCCGGATGGCCTTTGGCGGCTCGCCACCGACGCAGGCGCTCAAGTGGGCGACGTCAACCTGTCGGTGCGTGCGGCCTGGCAGGGCAGCGAAGGCTGGCGCGAGCACAGCGCCTCGCAACGCCAGCAGTGGCGTGCGCGCCTGAAGTGGCGCCTGGACGCAGGTCGCGAGCTGCTGGCCGTGGTCAGCGAGGTGCGCCTGCCCGAGGCCCAGGACCCGCTGGGCCTGACGGCCGAGCAACTGGCGGGCAACCCGCGCCAGGCCGGTGCCAACGCGCGCGCACACGACACACGCAAAGGCATCGCGCAGCGGCAGGTGGGCCTGGTGCACACCTGGCGCGACGGGGGCTCCGAGTGGCGCCTGATGGCCCATGGCGGGCAGCGCCAGGTCGCGCAGTTCCAGGCCATCCCGGCGCCCCCGACCAGCAACGTGCAGACCCTGCCGGGCCACCCGGGCGGCGTCATCGACCTGGACCGCCGCTTCGCTGGCCTCGACGCCCGCTGGAGCTGGCAGGGCGAGCTCGTCGCGCGGCCCTTGTCCCTGACGGCTGGCTGGGCCTTCGATGAGATGCGCGAGCACAGGCGAGGCTTTCAGAACTTCGATGACGGCTCTGGCGTGGTGCGGCTGGGCGTGCCTGGTGCCCTGCGCCGCGACGAAGGCAACAGCGCGCGCAACGCCGACCCTTACCTGCACGCCAGCTGGACCCTGCACCCGGACTGGATCCTGGCCGCCGGCCTGCGCCACAGCCACGTGCGCTTTGGCTCGAAGGACCGATACGTCGTGCCGGGCAATGGCGACGACAGCGGTTCGGTGTCATTCGAGGCGACCACGCCGGTGCTCAGCCTGACCCACCGATGGGGCCCGAGCGCGATGGCCTACGTCAGTGCGGCGCGCAGCTTCGAGACGCCGACGCTCAACGAGGTGGCGTACGCCTCCACCTTGGGCGCGCAAACAGGCTGGAACCGCGGCTTGCGGGCTTCGCATGGCACGCAGATCGAACTGGGTGGCAAGTGGCAGGGCGATGCGGGCCGGGCGGCGCAGGTGGCGCTGTTCCAGGTGCGCACGCAGGACGAGATCGGCGTGGCCGAGAACGCCGGCGGGCGCAGCGTGTTCCGCAACGTCGGGGCCACCGAGCGCGTGGGGCTGGAGCTGTCGGCGCAGGCGCGCATCGCGCCAGGTTGGGGCACGCGCGTGGCCGCAGCCTGGACGCGCGCCGAGTACCAGGATGCCTTCATGGGCAGCGGCGGCGAGGTGAACGCCGGTCGGGCCCTGCCGGGCGTGCCGCGTCGCACCGCCTGGGCCGAGCTCGTGTGGCGGCCCATGGCCACCGGTTGGCACAGCGCCCTGTCGTGGCGCCACAGCGGTCGCGCCTGGGCCAACGACGTGAACGACGCGTTCGCGCCAGCGTCTCAGGCCTGGTCGTGGCGAGCGGGTTGGCGTCAGGCCTGGTCAGGCTGGCGCCTGGACGCGACGCTGTGGGTCGACAACCTCACCGACGAGCGCAACGTGGGCTCGGTCATCGTCAACGAGGGCAGCCGGCGTTACTTCGAGCCGGCACCGGGGCGCAGCGCCACGGTCTCGGTCACGGTCACGCGGGCGTTCTGAGCGGGGGCGTGGGTGCTCGGCTCAGAGCACGCGGTGAGACAGCGCGGGCAGTTGCATGCGCACCTGCTTCTGGCGCTCCAGGCTGAGGTCGGCGAGCACCACGCCCGCTCCCTCGGACAGCACCGCGATGACCTCGCCCCAGGGGCTCACGGCCATGGCGTGGCCGAAGGTGCGTCGGCCGTTCTCGTGCTGGCCGCCCTGGGCCGGGGCGATGACGTGACACAGGTTCTCGACCGCGCGGGCGCGCAGCAGCAACTCCCAATGCGCGCGGCCGGTGGTGTCGGTGAAGGCGGCGGGCAGCACGATGAGGTCGAGCGGCTTGTCTTCGCCCAGGCGCCGAAACAGCTCCGGGAAGCGCAGGTCATAGCAGACGCCCAGGCCGATGCGCCAGACCTCGCCGTCGCGCGAGCGCAGATCGAACGCCACGGCCTCGGTGCCGGGCTGCAGCGTGGCGCCTTCGTCGTAGCGGCGCTGGCCGTCGTCGAAGCAAAAGAGGTGGATCTTGTCGTAGCGGGCCACGCGCACCCCGTTGGGGTCGTAGACCAGCAGCGAGTTGAAGACCTTGTCCGGCACGTCGTCCGAGCGGATGGGCACGGTGCCGGCGATCAGCCAGACGCCGAACTCGCGCGCGGTCTCGGCCAGCACGTGCTGCATGGGGGTGCTGGGCGTGCCGGGGGTTTGGGCGTCGGCCAAAGGCTCGGCAACGTCGAGCTTGTCGGCGTCGCGCTCGCCCATCAGGCAGAAGTACTCGGGCAGGGCGACCAGCTCGGCCCCGGCGGCGGCGGCCTGCGCGATCAGGCTGCGGGCGACCGCGAAGTTTTCATCCACGCGGGGCGTGGAGACCATCTGGATGGCAGCGACTTTCATGCGAGGGCCCTCTCGGCGAAAACGTGGTTTCCATCATGAGGGATGCCACAGGGCGGGCGCAAGCCGCATCGACACCCGGTGTGTGGCGGCGGCGCCGAAAAGCAGCCTCGTTGCAGCGCTTCAGGGTGTGCGTTGGCCCAGCGAAGACACGGCCAGACCGCGCGCCTCGGGCTGCTCGTCGAACACCACCTCGATGTGGATGTAGGACTTCACCGCGCGGCCTTCGAGCTCTCCGGCCCGGAACTGGGCGCTCAGGAAAGCGTTGCGCGCAGCGTCTTCGAACGCCAGGGGCAGGGATTCGCCTTCGGTGTGCACCTTGCGAACATGGCCCATCTCATCGATGTAGATGGCCAGCACCGCTTTGTGGCGACCGGGCGTGGGCACGCCTGGCGGGAAGACGATGTCGATGGGCGAGAGCGGTTTCGGCGGCCGGCTCAGCTCGCGCCGTGCGTGGTAGCGATCGCTCGCAGGGTCTGCGGGACCCTGTGCAACCGAGGCCTCGGGGGGCGCTGCGGTGGCCGTGTTTGTTGGCTGTGTTGGCTGCAATGGCTGCGGCGCGGGCTGAGTGTCAGCCCCAGCGGGCGTCACGGGCGCGAGTTGGGTCTCGGTCGAGGTCGTTGGCAGGGACGTGACGGTGGGGGCCTGTGCGGCCTGCGCTGGCGCCAGGTCGGGCTCGGGCATGGTGGGCGCCCAGGACGCGAGCCGCACCGACAGGCTGGACGTTTGGGCCTGCATGCGGCCATCGGCCCTGCCCGTGTCGCCGCCCCGCCACTGCACCACGCCGGTCAGGACCATCGCGTGCAGGGTGGTGGCCAGCACCAGCGGGGGGGCGATTCGCCAGGTCTTTTTCATGGACGCCTGCGTCGGGTCAGTCGATCAGTTCGCGCCAGGAGGTGCGGCGAACCGATCCCGGGGGCGCGGAGCCACCAGCGGGCGGCCGCTTGGTGTGGATGCCCATGCGGTTGTCGGGCACCAGCACGGTCGACTTGCCGCCGCCCAGGTCCAGCCAGGTGATGCCGGTGCCCAGACCCGACGAGATCTGCTCGCCGGCGTACTTTTGGTCGACGGCCGTGCTGCCGTTGAGCACGCTCAGGAAGTAGACCCAGGAGGTGCCGGTGGGCGCGCAGGCGGTGCCCTCTGGCACGGCGCTCACGGCGGCCAGCGTGTTGTATTGCAGGCTCATGTCGACAGCGACGCGTTCCTTGGAGCTGGGCAGGTCGATCCCCCAGCCCAGGTCGGTGCCCCAGCGCACCTGGTTGACCGGGGTCGCGATGGTGCGGGTCTTGCCGTCCGAGCCGGTTTCCAGGCTCTGGCGAACCAGGCGCTCGTTGGCTCGCACGTCGCCCCAGCCGGTGCTGGTCAGCGGGTCGGTGATGGCGTAGATGCTCTGGGTCTGCGTGTCGCTCATGTCGGTCTGGCCCAGGAAGCGCCCGGTGCCGACCAGCACCACGGCGTGCTTGCCGCCGCCGTAGCTGACCTCGGCCAACTCCGGTCGCGTGGTGATCGGTTGGGCCTTGGTGGTCGTGACGCCGCTCTTGGTCGTCGAGGTTTGCATTTGAGCCAGCAGCAAGGCCTTGCCCTTGGGTTCGATTTCGTCGTTGAAGTCGAAGCGCCACAGGTTGCCCAGCAGGTCGCCACCGTAAGCGCGGCGGGCCACGTTGTCGGTTTCGGAGTCGATCCAGACGTTGATCTTGCCCAGCCCGCTGGGGGTGGTGGTGTCGCCCACGCCCACTTCGACGCCGCCCTTTTCAACGGTGGTCTGGATCTTCTTGATCAGGCTGCCGGTGTTGGCGTCGACGATGTAGAGCGCGCCCACGCCGCTGCCGCTGCCGGTGTGGTTGTTGTAGCCCGACGAGAACATCACCGTCCAGACTTGCTTGTAGACCTCCTTGTCGGTGGTGCTGGCGGCTTCGTCCTTGACCTTGATCTTGGTGATGATGGGGTTGCCGTAGCTGTAGCCCAGGTCGGCGTCGTTGGAGGTGTCGAACTCCCACAGCAGGGTGGGGCTGGTCGGGTTGGTGATGTCCAGCGCGTAGTAGGCCTTGCCGCCCTTGTTGAGGCCACCCACCAGGATGGTGCGCCAGGTGCCGCTGCTGTCGGCCACATCGCCCACGATGGGCGAGCCATCGACGAAGTAGCGGTGGCGCTCTGCGTAGTCGCTGTCAGCGAGGTGGTAGAGGTTGGGGATCACCGCCGATGGCACGAAGGCCCAGCGCTCGGTGCCTCCGGAGGTGGAGTCGGCCGAGATGGCGTGCAGCATGCCGTCGTTGGCCGCGATGTAGACCGTCTTGGCGCGCGACGACTGGTTGCGCACGAAGTCGGCGTAGCCTTCATCGGCGTACTTGAACGGGGGCGCGCCCACGAACACGGGCGACGCGTTGACGATGTCACCGAGCACACCCTTGCGAGCACGGAAGATGCCGTTCTCGTTGGTGCGGTCACCGCGCAGGTAGTTCACCAGGTTGGCGCCGCTGTTGAAGATGGCCCGCTTGTCGTCGTCGAAGCCTTCGCATTGGGTGGGTGCGGGGCTGCGCGAGCAGGCGTTGGCGAACTGGGCGCTCAGGCCGTCGGCCGAGAGGTTGGTGAAGTTGAAGGGCCTGAGTGCGAGCGAGGTGCTGCCACCCGAGGTCACGCTGCCCTTGTAGTAGATGTTGCGCGAGGTGTAGAGGGTGTCGTTGAGCAGTGCGAAGGCGCTCCACAGTTCTTGCGATGACACCTCGACCCCGGTCAGCACACCGCCTTCGGTGACCTCGATCAGCTTGAACGCCTTGAGGTCGCCGACCCAGTTGAGCGTGGTGTACGAAGCCAGGTAGGCCTCGTCGGTGCCGGGCACGGGGCGCAGCGAGCTGGCCGCAGCCGAGCCGCTGTAGCCGGAAGAGTTTTTGATGGTGGTCAGGGTGTCCTTGATGGACTGCTCCAGCACCTTGCTCTCGGAGCCCGAGAAGTACTGGCCTCGGCCGTTGACCGCAGCGTGCCAAAGGTCGTCGATCTTGCCGGGGATGTCGCTGTCGATCGAGCTGGGGTTGTAGGGCGTGGGCCAGTTGTTGGGGCCGTTGCGCACGTTGAAGTAGTCGCCGCTGGACTGGCTGATGTAGTTCGGGTCGTACTTCATCTGACCGCTCACGCCCAGGCCCAGGGTGAAGGTGGTCATGTGCTGGTAGGTGCCGGTGTCCGATCCGCTGGGCGAAAGTTCACCGCGGCAAGCCTCGTGGTCAGGCGTGCGGATGCAGTTCACGCTGGCGTCGACCCGGAAAGGCGTGGCGTAGTAGTAGGCCGCCACGTCAGCCAGGGAGTTGGAGGCGCCACCTTCCCAGGTTTCCTGCGTGTTGGTCAGGGTTTCGGCGGTGACGACGTTGTTCAGTGGCGTGGCCGTCGAATCGACGATCACCGTCGAGGTGGCGGGGCCCGCCGCGTAGGAGGTGCTGTTGGTGCTGGGCAGGAAGGACGAGCAGTTGTTCCAGAACGAGACCGTGCAGGTGGACGAGCTGATCTTCCTGCGCGAGCCGGTGGCTTGCCAGCCGCCGGCTGTCGGGCCAGTGACCTGTTCGTTGGTGTCCGTCACCGATGTGCCAACGACGTTGGGTGGGTTGGGGCTGGTGATGTCCCGCGTGACCAGGCCGTCGAGTGTTTCGTACGTGCGCGTGGCCTGCGTGGCCTTGACGGTGGTCCGGTCTCGTGTGGTGACCGTGGTGGAGGTGCTGTAGCCAGCGGTCTCGTAGTTGGTGCAGGTGTAGGTGGTCTTGCCGGACTTGGTCACGCCCACGCAGACGCGCTCCTGGTAGTTGCCCAGCGGGTAGCTGGTCACCGTGCGGCGCCACTCGCCGCTCACGGTCGACTCCCCATCGACGCGGTAGGTCTTGACGATGCGCATGCGCGCGCCGTCGTATTGCGGGCGCTTTTCGTAGCCGTCGACCTGGCCGACCAGCGTGGTGCCATCCACCTTGAAGGCGCCAAAGCCGTTGGCTTCGTCTTCGTCCGGGGTGTTCCAGTAGCCGTCGGTGGACAGCAGGGTGTAGTTGCGCTGGCAGCTGTATTGCACCGGGTCTTCGGTCGCGGTGCTCTGACCGGAGATGAGCCTGCCGTCCTGGCCGGGGGCGGTGTTGGCGTAGTAGCGGCCCGCTTTGGACAGGGCTGCGCGCAGTGGTGTCCAGCTGGTGGCCGGGGTTTCGTACAGGCTGCGGTAGAAGTTGGCGCGCTGGGTGGCGTTGAAGTCACCGATGGCCAGGAAGTGGTTGTTGCCCGTCACCGCAGAGGGGTCGGAGATGTTCGAGTACCCAACGCGGTACTGATCGTCCAGGCCCGCGAACGCGAACCCGGCGGACGAGCGCATCGTCAGGATGCGCTTGCGGTAGTAGGCATACCAGTTGGCGTAGTTGCTTTGCTGTTCTGCGGTCATGCTGCTGACCAGCGCGGACGTGAACACGGACCCGACGGTGGTCCGGTTGCACTCCGTGTAGAAGGTGTTTTGCACCACCGCGCCACTGGCGTTGTACGTCCAGCCCAGGCGGGGTTGCGAGCCGATGTAGGTGTAGTACGTCCAGCCCGTGGTGTTGACCGCAGACGGGGGGCCCACCCTCCAGCCGGCATAGCTGATGTTGGCGTCGTTGGTGCTGAACGTGACATTGACCGTCACGCTCAGGGGAGATGAGGTGGTGAAGCTGGTGATCGTGCCTTGCATCCAGCGGGCGCTCGATCCACCGACCGAGCTGCTGGTGTCCGACACCATCAACAGGGTGTTGCCAACGGCGTAACCCGAGGTGCTGCTGACCGAGAAGGTCTTGCTGCCCAGGCCCATGTTGTGGGTGCTGGAGCTGCTGCGGCTGCTCGACATGCTCGGGTTGAAGCCATCGTTGCGGCTCGCCGATGCCTGCAGGGTCGGGTAACTGGCGCCGGTGGGCGTCTTGGGCGGGTCGTAGGTGACGTCGGGGTTGTAGGCCAGGCCGTTGCACTGCGAAGAATCCCGTCCGATTGCCCGGCCGTAATCGTCGTTCTGCAGCAAGTCCACTGACTCAGGCATGAAGGTGTTGGCCATCGACCCCGAGTTGTCCATGATGAACAGCAAATTGGGTTTGGCCGAGATCTCGGTGCTGGCCAGGGGCTCGTTGGACAGGTCGGTCTCACCCGCCATCAGGTGGGTGGACAAAGCCATCGTCGTGCTGACAACGATGGCGCAGAGGGTGAGTCGAGACTTCATGGCCGTTCCTTTCACGCCCGTGAACCGCTCATCGCACTTCGTCAGAAGTGGATGATGGTTTCGGTGTAGCTGACGGTGTTGCGGGCGCCCACGGAGCGCACGATGATCCGGTAGTAGGCGTCGGGGGATCCGACGAATCGGGCGTAGTCACCGTAGTCCAGCTTGCCCCGTTTGGTGGAGCTGCCGCTGGACGCATCGGCGGGGGTGATGCAGGGGTTGCCATCGGCGATGGCGCCTGCCTGCTGGCAGAGCCGGAAGATCACGTAGTCGCTGCGCTGATCTCCGTCAACGGCCAGGCTGCGTGCGCCCAGCGTGCATTGATCGGAGGTCGCCTCGTTCGCATACTTGCAGCCGTCCGCTTCCCAGTCCACCAGCAAGCGGGTGCCCTCGCCGCTCTGGCCGGTCGGGTCCAGCGTGTCGGTCGAGCTGGCGTAGTAGCCCGAGCCTCCGCCGTTGTCATTGCTGGAGTTTTTGGTCCGATCCGGCACGCCCTGAAGGAAGACGATGGCCGCTTCGGTGGCCCGTTCGGCCGATGCCGTGGCGTCCTGCTTGAAGCCGAGGTTGCCCAGCACCATGCCGCTGGTGTCGACCGAGCGGATCAGGGCGACGGCGCCCATCGACAGCGCCACCAGCGCCAGCAGGGCGAAGATCAGGGACATGCCCCGCTGGGTGGCCCTCATGGACGGATCAAGGTGTGATGCGTGCATGGTCAGTTCGCCCACAACATGTTGCGCAAGGGGATGACGGTGTCGAAGACCTTGTAGCGGTAGTGGCGCCACTCGGTGTCGTTGGCCGCTGAGACTTGCAAGGTCAGGCACTGGCTTTCGCCGCAATCGTCGGTGCCGGTGACGGTGACGGTCTGCCCGACGTCCCACAGGGGATCGCTGGTCGTGACCTCGTCCTTTTCACGCTGAGCGCTGCGGGCCACCACGGCCATGCGGAGCGTGCGCACCTGGCGCCAGCCTGCGTTGTCGGTCGGGGTGCTCTGGTCGTAGCTGTCGACCACGCCGTCTTCGTTGGTGTCCTTGCCGTAGTAGGCCTTCATCAGCACGATCTGGGAGGCGACGGTGGCGGTGGCGGGCACGTCGGTGGCGGTGATCAGGTCAACGCTTTGCAGGTCGCTGTCGGCGCTGACCTCGTAGCGGCGGCTGACCAGGCGCGAGACGTTGCTCAGTGTCGTGCCGGCTGCGTAGCTGGACGGCATGATGCTGGTGCTCGGGTTCCATGATGCGCTGGCGGCGATGTGCGGGATGGTCGTGCCCGTGAGCGCGTTGGTGCTGTCGGTGCGCACCTGGAACAGCGTGCACCAGTTGGTGGCCGAGGGCGCCGCCGGCATGGCGATGAGCATGTCGCCGTTGGCGATGCCGACCGTCGACTGGACCTCGAAGCTGTGGCTGGTGCTGGAGTGGTTGCCGGTCGTCACAACAGGCAGCGCCGCGCGGGTGCTGCCACTGCGAAGGACGGTGACGCTGTCGGAGGCATTGGCGGCCCCACCCGAGGTGATGATCACGGGCGCCAGGGTGAAGGTGCGCGCGGGGTTGGCGTCGTATTGGCCGCGCACTTCGCAGCCGAGCAGGTCGGGGTTGTTGACCACGCCGTAGCCGGCCATCTGCAGGTCACGCTGCATGGTGTAGAGGGCCAGCGCCCCGTTGACCTGCGCGTCGCTGCCCTGGGTGGTGGTGCGCCGACTGCCTTCCGCCGCCCACATGACCTGAGCGACGATGACGGTGGTGATCAGGGCCAGCGTGATGCCGACCATCAACTCGACCAGCGTGAAGCCGGCCTGTCGTTTCGTGGTGTGCGTGAGGGTGCCCATGGTGTCAGCCCGCCGCGCGAATGAAGGTGGTGGTGATGTACTGGTGATCGCCATCGGAAGGTGATGTCCATCGCACCGTGATGGTCACTTCGCCGGTGGCGGCGTTCACGACATCGATCGTGCCCGTGCCTTTGGGCAAGCTGTTGGCCACCTTGGCCTGCCACTCGCTGCACCGGGCGTAGCCGTCGCAGGTGTCGTAGCTGCCCAGGTTGGTGGTGTCGGACCACATCACCCCGATGAGCTCATTGGCCAGGTAGGTGGCGTCAGCGCGCGACTTGGCGCTGCTCTGTGCGTGGGTCATCTGGGCTTGCAGACCCACCAGGGCCAACACGCCGATGCTGAAGATCAGGATGGCCACCAGGACTTCGATCAGCATGGCGCCGCGGACGTGCCGAGCGTGGGCCGGGTGCGGGCGTGGATGCGTTGGTTTGTGCATGGTGATGCTCCGCCTCATTCGCAGCGACGTGGGTCGGCGTCGTCGGTGATACCGGGGTCGCACATGCGCACCATGCCGTTGGCGCTGATGTCGATTTGCAGAGGACGATCGTCGCCCTGGCTGACGGCGTAGTCCACGGTGATGCGGGTCAGCTCGCCGCTGCGGCGACCGAAGGCGTCGAAGGTGACGCTGCTCGCGGCGGTGCTGCCATCGGACGCCACGCCGCTGACGCGTACGCCGGCACCGCCGTCGGCGCCAACGTGGGTGGCCACGATCATCGGGTCGGTGGCGGATGTGGGGGTGTCGCTGGGCGCTGTGTCGCAGGCGCCTTCCGGGTCGCGCGCACTCACCACCCAGGACGTGCCGGCAGCCGACAGCGCGCAGTCGCTGGTCAAGGCCGTGGCGCTGCCAGGGGTGACCAGGTGAAAGCCGATGGCCCGGTTGCGGCGCACCGCTTCGTTGCGGGCGTGTTGCAGGCCGTTCTGCACGGCCTCGGCCTGGTTGCGCAGGCGGATGTTGCGCAGCCAGCTGTTGATGCTGGGCATGGACGAAGTCAGGATCAGCGCCAGCACGACCAGCACGACCGCGATCTCGATGATGGAAAAGCCGCGTTGACGCATGGCGAGCCTCACGAGCAGTCCCCTGTGGACCTCAGGGCCCAGCAAGCCACGCCAGCGGCTGCCTCGCCTTTGAATTCGGTGGTGGCCTTGGCCCCGCGTTCATTGAGCGTGTACGTGTAGCCGGCTGCCGTGCCTTTGCCCGTGGCGGTCAGCAGGTATGCTTGGCCACTGTCGGAGGGCTCGCAGGTGTAGTCAAAGTACTTGACCTCGCCGCCCACCTCGGCCGACGTGAGGGCTTCTGCGGCGGCGTTGCCACACGTGGCGGCGTCTGCTGCGGGGGCGTAACGGCGGTTGTCCTGGTAGAACTGCTCCAGCCGGATGCGCATTTGCGCCAGGTTGGTGAACGCTTCCTGCATCGCGCCACGGCGGATGTAGTCGGTGTATGCCGGCAGGGCCACCGAGGCCAGGATGGCGACGATGGCCACCACGATCATCACCTCGATGAGCGTGAAGCCGGTGGCGCGAGCGCGTGTGTGAATCGGTGTGGACATGCCAGAAACCCCTTGGTGTGGATCCATGATGTCCACATCGGGAAATTCTGGTCAGGCATGTAGCCGAGCGAGCGTCGGAACAGCGTGACAAAGCACACGCTGTTCAATCGGGTAACGTCTTGTTGCAGATGGCCCTTGACCGTTTGCGCCGAGGGCCTTGCCGTTCATCCTGCCGAGCCGACCGCTCGGGGACGGCTCGGGTCGGCGCACCACTCGCTCCAGGAGCCGGCGTACAGCCGTCCCATTGGCAGGCCGGCGTGGGCCAGCGCCAGCAGGTTGTGGCAAGCCGTCACGCCCGAGCCGCACTGGTGCACGAGCTGGGTGAGGTCCTGTCCGGGCACGGTGGCTTCAAACTCGGCAAGCAGTTGCGCCGCTGGCTTGAAGCGCCCGTTCTCCAGGTTGAGCTGGAAGAAGCGGTTGGCCGCGCCAGGGATGTGGCCGCCAACCGGGTCGAGCGTTTCGTTTTCGCCGCGGAAGCGGTCGGGTGCACGGGCGTCGAGCAGTTGCACGCCAGGGGCGCGGCCTTGCAGGCTGGCCAGCACCTCGTCGGCCGTCACCAGCCAGCCCGGCTGGGTGCTCAGGGTGACGCGGGTGGGCGCGCGCTCGGCGCCCGGGTCGGTGCTTGCGGCGCCGCCCACGGCCAGCCAGGCAGGCCAGCCGCCGTCGAGCACCTGCACCCGCGCATGGCCCACCCAGCGCAGCAGCCACCAGGCGCGCGCCGCGAACATGCCGCCCGCGTCGTCGTAAGCCACCACGCGGGTGGCGGGGGTCAGGCCCCAGCGGCTCAGGGTGTCGGCCAGGGCCTCGGGCGAGGGCAGCGGGTGGCGGCCGTTGCTGCCGGTCTTGGGCCCCGACAGGTCACGGTCGAGGTGGGCGTGCCGCGCACCGGGGATGTGGCCCGCGCGCCAGGCGGCTTCGCCCGCTTCGGGCTGCATCAGGTTGAAGCGGGCGTCGAGCACCAGCACGTCCTCGCTGCCGGGTTGCGCCAGCAAGGTCCGCAGGCTGGTTGCGTCGATCAGCGCGGGCAAGTTGGTGTGCATGGGGGGGGGCTCGGCGGCGGTGTGGCCAGGTCAGAACAGGGCCATGCTCAGCTTGCGGCGGTAGGCGTCGATGACCGGGTCGCCCTGCGGCACCTCGGCCTTGCCGGCGATCTCCAGCTTGGGCTTGCCATCGGCGGCGGCCCCCGCGCCCGGGCCGGCTGGGCCGCGCCCTGCGGCAGGTTTCGGCGCCGGCTTGCTCATCGTCTCCAGGATGCCGATGTAGAGCTTGCGCGGGGCCTCTTCGCCCCAGGCCTTGTCGCGCATGATGATCTCGAGCAGCTCGTCCATGGCCTCGGTGTTGCGGCCCATGGCCAGGTGCAGGCTGGCGAGCTCGAAGCGGGCGGCGAAGTCACGCTTGTTGGCGGCGATGGCTTCTTGCAGCGTGCTCAGAGGGCGGCCCTCGGCGCGCACCGCGATGACGGCGTCCAGCACGCGCACGAAGGCGGCCGGGCGGGCCTCGACGATGGGGCCGCTGGTGCGAGGGCGCAGCGGCTCGGCCACCAGGCTGGCGTGCTGCAGGGCGGTGTCCGAGCCTTCGGCCAGCATCAGCGCGATCAGGTCGTAGCGGGCTTCGTCGTTGTTCGGGTCTTTCTCGAGCGCGTCGAGCAGCATGTCGACGGCGCCGAAGGTCTGGCCACCTGCGACCATCTCTTCGGCCTGGGCCACCTCGGCCTCGGCGGCCACAGCGCCTTCAGAGGGCACGTGCTTGTCCAGGAAGCCGCAGATCTGCTCGGCAGGCAGGGCGCCCACGAAGCCGTCCACCGGCTGGCCACCCACGAACATGACGCAAAACGGGATGGAGCGCACGCCGAACATCTGCGAGAGCTGCCCCGAGATCTCGGGGTACTCGTCGGCGTTGACCTTGGCCAGCGTGAAGCGCCCACCGTATTCGGCCTCGAGGTTTTCCAGCACGGGCCCGAGCTGCTTGCAGGGGCCGCACCAGGGCGCCCAGATGTCCAGCAGCACGGGCTGGCGCATGGAGGCGGCGATGAGGTCGGCTTCGAAGTTCTCGTAGGTGATGTCGATCATGGTGCGATCACAGGGTGAAATGGGGGCCGAGCGGGAGGCGCCGGGTCTGGGCCCTGGCCTAAAATCCAGCCTTTGACGAGACAGGAGCCCGCGGTGAGCACATCCCCCCAGACCCAGAACCCCTCCACAGCGACCGCCATCCAGGTGGGCGTGGTGATGGGCTCCAGCAGCGACTGGGACGTGATGCGGCACGCCGCCGACATTCTCACCGAGTTCGGCATCGCCTTCGAAGCCAAGGTCGTTTCGGCCCACCGCATGCCCGATGACATGTTCCGCTACGCCGAAGCCGCCGCCGAGCGGGGCCTGGTGGCCATCATCGCCGGCGCCGGTGGCGCGGCCCACCTGCCGGGCATGCTGGCGGCCAAGACCACGGTGCCCGTGCTGGGCGTGCCCGTGCCTTCGCGCCACCTGCAAGGCGTTGATTCGCTGCACTCCATCGTGCAGATGCCCAAGGGCATCCCGGTGGCGACGTTTGCCATCGGCACGGCCGGCGCGGGCAACGCGGCGCTGTTCGCGGTGGCCATGCTGGCAGGTGGCCCAAATGGCAACCCCGCGCTGCGCGCCAAGCTCGACGCCTTCCGCGCCCGCCAGACCGAGGTCGCCCGCGCGATGACGAATGACCTGACCATGGAGCCGAAGGCATGAGCGCAGCCAAGGACGTGATCCTGCCCGGCGCCACCCTCGGCGTGATGGGCGGCGGCCAGCTCGGCCGCATGTTTGTGCATGCCGCGCAAAGCATGGGCTACCGCACCGCCGTGCTCGACGCCGACAGCACCAGCCCCGCTGGCCTGGTCTCGCACGAGCACATCCGCACGCCGTACCTCGATGAAGCCGGCCTGGCCGAGCTGGCCAAGGTGTCGGCCGCCATCACCACCGAGTTCGAGAACGTGCCCGCCTTGGCACTGGGCAAGCTGGCCGAGACCCGCCCCGTGGCGCCTGCAGGCAGCGCCGTGGCCGTCTGCCAGGACCGCGCCCGCGAGAAGGCCCATTTCGTCGGCTGCGGCGTGGCCTGCGCCCCGCACGCCATCATCGAGTCGCCCGAGCAACTCGCGGCCGTCACCGACGAGTTGCTGCCTGGCATCCTCAAGACCTCCAGCATGGGCTACGACGGCAAGGGCCAGGTCCGCGTCAAGACCCGGGAAGAGCTGGCTGCAGCCTGGGCCGATTTGCAGCAGGTGCCCTGCGTGCTCGAGAAGATGCTGCCCCTGGCCTACGAGGTCAGCGTCATCGTGGCGCGTGGCCGCGATGGCCAGATCGTGCACTTCCCGCTGCAGCAGAACCTGCATCGCGATGGCATCCTGGCCGTCACGCAGGTGCCCGCGCCCAACGTGACCGAGGCCGTGTCGCAACAGGCGTACGAGTCCGCGCACAAGATCGCCGCCTCGCTGAACTACGTCGGCGTGCTGTGCATCGAGTTTTTCGTGCTGCAAGATGGTCGCATCGTCGCCAACGAGATGGCCCCGCGCCCGCACAACAGCGGCCACCACACCATCGACGCCTGCGACGTGTCGCAGTTCGAGCTGCAGGTGCGCGCCATGACCGGCCTGCCCCTGGTCGAGCCCGTCCTGCACAGCCCCTGTTTCATGCTCAACCTGCTGGGCGACCTGTGGTTCCCGGTGCGCAACGGCGAGCGCGTGAAGGTGCAGCAAGAACCCGACTGGGCCGCCGTGCTGGCGCTGCCTGGCACCCACCTGCACCTCTACGGCAAGACCGATGCCCGCGTGGGCCGCAAGATGGGCCACCTCACCGTGACCGGTGCCTCGCCCGAAGCGGCCCGCGCCACGGCCCTCAAGGCCGCCGCCATCCTCGGCATCGAGGCCTTTTGAAGGCAGACTGAGCACCCTTGCACAGTCAACCCGAACGTCGCTTCACCCAGCCACCATGCGCCTGCTCGACCCCGACTCCCAGCCCGACGCCATCGAGCAGGCCGCGCAACGCCTGGCCGAAGGCGGCCTGGTGGCCCTGCCCACCGAAACCGTCTACGGCCTGGGCGCCCGCGCCGACCGCGATGACGCCGTGGCCCGCATCTTCGAGGCCAAGGGCCGGCCGGCCGACCACCCGCTGATCGTGCACGTGCCCAACCAGGCCGCCGCGCTGTACTTCGTCACCACCTTCCCGCCCGTGGCCCAACGCCTGGTCGAGGCCTTCTGGCCGGGCCCGCTGACCGTCATCGTGCCGCGTCACCCCGACATGGCCCGCGCCGCAGCGGGTGGGCAGGACACCATCGGCCTGCGCTGCCCCGATCACCCGGTGGCGCGCCAACTGCTCGAAGCCTGCGCGCAAAAGGACATCCTGGGCATCGCGGCGCCGAGCGCCAACCGCTTCGGGCGCATCAGCCCCACGCGCGCCAGCCACGTCATCGAAGAATTCAAGGGCCAGGGCGAAGGCCTTGACGAGGTCTGGGTGCTCGATGGCGGTGCCTGCGAGGTCGGCATCGAGTCCACCATCGTCGACTGCTCGCGCGACCAGCCCGTGCTGCTGCGCCCCGGTCGCCTGACGCTGGCCGAACTCGAAGCCGCCGCTGGCGAACCGCTGCTGTGGTCCAAGCCCGAAGCCCCCGACCCCGACGCACCGCGCGCATCGGGCACGCTGCTGTCGCACTACGCGCCGCGCGCCAAGGTCGTGCTGATGAACGACGAGCAGATCGACCGCAGCCTCGATGTCATCGAACCCGAGATCACGGCCGCCTTGCTGCGCGAGCGCCATCCCGGCACCCACACGCCGCCGCGCGTGGCCGTGTACTCGCGCAGCCTGTGGGCCCGTCGTGCGCCGCACAAGGGCGTGCTGCACCGCTCGATGCCCGGCGACGCCGCCACAGCGGCCCACGACCTGTTCGCCGACCTGCGCGAGATCGACGCGGCCGGGGTCGAACAGATCTGGGTCGAGGCCCCGCCCGAAGGCGCTGCATGGGATGGCGTGAGAGACCGTCTCGCGCGCGCGGCTGCGGCCTGAGCTGCTTTTGATCCACCGCCTTCACAAGCCTTCACACGACCATGGCAGACTGCCGGGTTGAGAAACCGAATCCCGAGAATCCCTGGAGAGCGTTCATGTCCCGTGTTGCCACCCGCCGTTCGTCCCTGAACCCCAGCCAGCGCCTGGTGCGCCGCTTGGGCGTCGTGGCCCTGGCCTGCGCCAGCGTCGCGCTGGCCTCTTGTGGCGGCGGTGACCGCAAGAGCTACTTCACGCCAGACCGCATCGTGTCCTTTGGCGACGAGAACAGCGCGATCGCCTCGGACACCAGCTCCAACTTGCTGGACAGCTCTTTCCCCGGTGTGGCCACCGACCTGTCTGGCCTGACCTACACCGCCAAGGCCGTGGTCACGTCAGCCGCCGTGGTCTGCGCCTACGACAACAGCCAGGCCAGGGCCTGCAGCAGCGACAGCGGCGTGACCTTCACCTCGGCTGGCACCACCTACCGCGTGCCCACCGGGCTGAACTGGGTCATCAAGTTCGAGGTCGACGCCGGCCCCACCAACCAGCGCACCACCGTCGTCGACTACGCTTGCGACGCCACCAGCACCTGGGTGCAGATCGTTGCTCGCGCCTATGGCAAGGGCTACACCAGCCAGTGCGCACAAGACACGCGCGCAGGCGCGGTCAGCTACGCGGCACTGGGCGCCAAGACGGCCGATGTCATCGCCCAGATCAACGCTCACCGAGGCGAGCTCGACAGCAAGACCGTGGTGACCATCATGGTCGGCCAGAACGACATCCTGGAGCAGTACCAGGCCATCCAGGGCAGCACCCAGACGGAAGCCGGCGCCATCGCCGAGCTGCAGGCGCGCGCGGCCAGCATGGCCTCGGCCGTGCGCGACGTCATCGGCACCGGCGCCAAGGTGGTGCTGGCGCTCACGCCCGACCTGGGGCAAACGCCCCTGGCCGTGGGCGCCGGCACGACCACGCTCATGACCAACCTCGTGCGCGCCTACAACGACCGCCTCTACATCACGGGTCTGGGCAATGTGTCCGGGCGCAGCCTGGCAGGCATCAACCCCGAGTCGCTGACCAAGCCAGGCACACGCAGCAACGCTTACCAGTACGCCACGCCGCTGTGCGATGCCGCGGCCGTGCTGCGTCCTGATGGCGGCGCCCCGGCCGATGACGACGAAAAGCTGCTGTTCTGCACCAGCCAGTACTACACCTCGGGCACAGCCTCCAACACGGCCATCTGGGCCGACGCCAAGCGCCCCGCCCCGCTGCTGCACAACCTCATCGGCGTGACGGTGTTCAACCGCGCCTACGAGCAGTTCTGATCGGCTGAGCGCCGCCCATACCTGATCTTCATGGCCAGGATCACCGTGGCGAAGGTCAGCGTGATCACGTTGGCCACCGTCACCGGCACCGAGCCGATCGACAGGCCGTAGACCAGCCACAGCGCCACCCCGGTGGTGAAGCAGCTGTACATGCCCAGCGAGATCCCGCTGACGTCGCGTGTGCGAAACGTCAGCCAGACCTGCGGCAGGAAGGACGCTGTGGTCAGCGCCGCAGCGATGGCGCCGATCCATTCGATGGTGGCAGGCGTCAGGGGCAGCCATTCGGGCAGGTGGTTCGCGGCGGGCATGCAGGTGGGGTGTCGAAGAAGAGGGTGGTGCGGGCTGGCGTGTGCGCCGTGCGGCGTCAGCGGTCCTGGCGGGCCCAGTCGATCAGGGCTTGCAACAGCGGCCGTGCCGCGTCGGCGCGAGGGTGGTTGACCAGCCCCACGACGACGATGCGTTGCCCCGATTCTCCCAGCACGTAGCCAGACACCGAGGCCACGCCCTCCAGCGAGCCCGTCTTGATGTGGGCCTGGCCGGCGGCGGCCTGCCAGCGGCGCGTGGTGCCGTCGACCCCATTGAGTGGCAGCGAAGCGATGAACTCGGGCATCACCGGGCTGCGCCACATCGCCTGCAGCCATTGCGCCATGCACCGCGCCGAGGTGTGCTCCAGGCGTGACAGGCCGGAGCCGTTGTCGAGCACCAGGGCGTCGCTCTGGCAGGCGGATTCGGCCCCTCCTGTGGCCTCGATCACCTGGCGCGTCACCAAGGATCGGGCTTGGGCCAAGGTCGCCGGGGCGCGTCGGGTGTCGCCGCCCGCATCGACCAGGTTGCCCTGGCCTGTTGTGCTCGTGCCGTTCTGCCCAGGGGCGCCATTCGGTCCGCCGGGGGCGAACGCCAGGCTCAGGAACAGCTGGCGCGCCATCACGTTGTTGCTGAACTTGTTGATGTCCCGCACCACGCTGGCCAGCGGGGGCGACACCCAGGTCTGCCAGGCGGGCAGCGTCGCAGGCCAGCTGCCGTCGCGCACCGACTGGCCCAGCAGGCCGCCGGCGCCTTGCCATGCGGCCTCCAGCAAGCGGGCGGCGTGGTCGCCGGGGCCATCTCCGCTCCACAGCAGGGGCCATTCCTTTTCGCCGCAGGCTGAGGGGTAGTCGCCGCTCAGGCGCACGTTCCAGCGTGCGCGACCGTCGTGCGGCCAGCCTGCCGCAGGGGCGATCTCCAGCTTGAGCGCGCCGCGCCAGTCGCCGCATGCCACCCCCTCAGCCAAGCGCAGGCGGTGCGCCAGTTGCACCCCGTGCAGGGGCGGCTCCAGGGTGGCCAGGGCCTGACCCGGGCGTGCCGCGTCGGGCATCAGGCGCAGCGTGACCGCCTGGTGGTTCAGCAGCAGCGCGTCGGGGCCCGCGTTGTAGGGCTTGAGCGCTTGCCCGTCGAAGGCGCCTGGGTCGTGAGGCGGCAGCTCGAACAGGCTGCGGTCGATGACAATGCCGCCCCGGATGTCGCGCAGGCCCGCGCCGCGCCAGCGGGCCATCATGCGCTGAACGTGTTCGATCAGCAGCGACGGGTCACCGCCCCCGCGCAGGTGAAGCGGCCCGTCGAGCGCCCCGTTGGCTTGCAGCGTGCCACCCAGGCCCACGTCGGTGCGCCAGACATGGGCCGGGCCCAGCTGCCTGAGTGCCACGCCCGTGGTGAACAGTTTCATCACCGATGCGGCTTGCCGAGGGGCTTCGCCCTGGTGTTGCCAGCGCGGCTGGGGCGCGTCCACCGGCCAGACCATGAGCGAGACGGCTTCGGCCGGCACGCCGCTTTGCTTGAGCGCCTGCTGCAGGGTCGAAGGCCAAGCGCCCGAAGCGGTCTGGGCAGCGGCGGGGGCAGCGATCAGGCTCAAACCGCCAAGGGCGCCGACCAGGACGCCGGCCGACAGGCCGAAGCCCAGGCGGCGAGGCGCGGTTCGCTGGCCGAGGGTGGTCTGGGTGGATGGGGGGGGGGGACATGGCCTGGGATCATAGGT
>SCMV01000034.1 GCA_005502875.1 Comamonadaceae bacterium 2PF
GTGGTCGACCATCGGGCTGCCGATCGCCTTGGGCATCGGGGCGGACGGTTTCCGCGAGTTGCTGGCCGGTGCCCACGCCATGGACCGCCACTTCGCCGAGGCGCCCTTTGAAGCCAACCTGCCGGTGCAGCTGGGCCTGCTTGACGTCTGGTACCGCAACTTCAAGGGCTACACCAGCCGCTGCGTGGCGCCCTATGCGCAAGGCCTGCGCAGCCTGCCGGCCTACCTGCAACAGCTGGTGATGGAGAGCAACGGCAAGTCGGTGGACGCGCAGGGGCAGCCGCTGCCTTACGCCACCAGCGACGTGCTGTGGGGCGAGCCTGGCACCAACGGCCAGCACGCCTTCTTTCAGATGCTGCACCAGGGCAGCGACGTGGTGCCGGTGGAGTTCATCCTCGTGGCGCGCCCCAGCTACCCCGCTGCGCTGCAGGCCTCAGCGGCATTGCAGGCCGCGCTCAAGCAGCAGCACGAGGCCTTGCTGGCCAACGGCCTGGCCCAGGCCCAGGCGCTGATGTGGGGCAAGACCGAGGCCGAGGCGCTGGCCGAGCAGGCGCCCACGGCGTCGCCGGCGCTGGCCCCCGAGGTCATCGCCCGGCACCGCACCTTCCCGGGCAACCGCCCCAGCCTGACCTTGGTGCTCGACGAGGTCTCGCCCCGTTCGCTCGGCGCGCTGATCGCCCTGTTCGAGCACCGCACCTTCGTGTCGGGCGCGGTGTGGGGCATCAACAGCTTTGACCAGTGGGGCGTGGAGCTGGGCAAGGCGCTGTGCCAGCAGCTGCTGCCGCGCCTGCAGTCTGGTGACACGGCGGGGCTGGATGCGTCGAGTTCGGCGATGATCGCGCGCCTCAGGCAAGGCAGCTGAGCGGTCCTCGCACCCCACACAAGCGCCTGACGCACGCGGGACGCAGAGCAGCTCGTTGAGCCATCAAAAGAAAAGGGCCTGCGCTTGCAGGCCCTTGTCGTTGGCGTTGCCGGTGTCAGGCAATCAGGCCGTGGCGTCTTCGGCCAGCGCCTTGCGCATCTTCTTCATGGCGGCCGACTCGATCTGGCGGATGCGCTCGGCGCTGACGCCGTACTCGGCCGCCAGGTCGTGCAGCGTCATGCCACCCGAGCCGTCGTCGTTGACCTTGAGCCAGCGCTCTTCGACGATGCGGCGGCTGCGCTCGTCCAGTGACTCGAGCGCGTGGCGGATGCCGTCGCTGGCCAGCCAGTCGCGGTGCTGGGCCTCGATCATGCGGGTGGGTTCGTGCTGCTCGTCGGCCAGCCAGGTCACCGGGGCCAGGGGCGCGTCGTGGTCGTCGTCGGCCTGGGCTTCCAGGGCCACGTCGCCGCCAGCCATGCGGGTTTCCATCTCGATGACGTCTTCGGGGCGCACGTTGAGCTCTTGCGCCACGCGCTGGATCTCGGCGTCGCTGAAGCCGGCGCGGCCCACGTGGTCGTTGCCGTCTTCACCCTTGAACTGGTGCTTGAGCGAGCGCAGGTTGAAGAACAGCTTGCGCTGGGCCTTGGTCGTGGCGACCTTGACCGTGCGCCAGTTCTTGAGGATGTACTCGTGAATCTCGGCCTTGATCCAGTGCATGGCGTAGCTCACCAGGCGCACGCCCTGGTCGGGGTCGAAGCGCTTGACGGCTTTCATCAGGCCGACGTTGCCTTCCTGGATCAGGTCGCCTTGCGGCAGGCCGTAGCCCAGGTACTGGCGCGAGATGGACACCACCAGGCGCAGGTGCGAGAGCACCAGGCGCGAGGCAGCCTGCAGGTCGTTGGCCGAGCGCAGTTGACGAGCCAGGGCCTGTTCCTCGTCGGCTTCCAGCATGGGCACGGTCTGGACGAAGCGGATGTACGCGTCCAGGTTGCCCAGCGAGGGCACCACACTCCAGGGGTCACGGGGGGCAAGGGTGGTCGTCAAGGTCATGGATGGTTCCTTTCTGGATCCTTCTCGATGAATGTTAGCACTCTTGCTTGGAGAGTGCTAAGACGGAAAAGTTCCAGGGGTATGCGGCGCACTTGCGTTGATTCAACTATTCAACAATAATTGAATAATGAAAGAAGAAACCGTCATCGCCTCCCTGGCCGCCCTGGCCCAGCCCGTGCGCCTGCGCGTGTTCCGCGCCCTCGTGGTGGCCGGCCCGGCCGGGCTCACGCCCACGGCCTTGTCCGAGCAGCTCGGCGTGGCGGCCACCACCTTGTCGTTTCACCTCAAGGAGCTGACCCACGCCGGCCTGATCGACCAGGAGCGCGAGGGCAGGCACCTGATCTACCGCGCGGTGTTCGCGCACATGAACGCCTTGCTGTCCTACCTGACCGAGCACTGCTGCGCCGGCCAGTCCTGTGACGAAGCGGCCTGCGTGCCCGCCTCGCCCTGTTCCACCTGCTGAGAAAGGCCCACCATGAAGCGCTTTCACGTCCACGTTCACGTTCAAGACCTGGCCCGCAACATCGACTTCTATTCGAAGATGTTCGGCGCCCAGCCCGCCCGTGTCGAAGCCGACTACGCCAAGTGGATGCTCGACGACCCGGCGGTGAACTTCGCCATCTCCACCCGCGGCCACGGCCACACCGGGCTCGATCACCTGGGCATCCAGGTGGACAACGACGCCGACCTGGCCGCCATGAAGGACCGCGCCCAGGCGGCTGACCTGTCGCTGATCGACGAGGGCGCCACCACCTGCTGCTACGCCCGCAGCGACAAACACTGGGTGATCGACCCGCAGGGCCTGCCCTGGGAGCACTTCCAGACACTGGGCTCGATCCCGGTGTTCCGTGAAGCCGAGTCAGCTGTGGCCGCTGGGGCCACCAGCGTTGCACCGGCCGTTGACGCAGCCGGTGCAGCTTCTGCCGCGGCCGACGCATCGGCCTGCTGCACGCCCCGCGTCTCGGGCAAGCCCATCGGCATCCCCGTCAAATCCGTTGGTTCTTCTTGCTGTTGAGGTCTGACATGCGCACGTTCAATGTTCTGTTCATCTGCACGGGCAACTCGGCCCGCTCCATCCTGGCCGAGGCCTTGGCCAACCACCTGGGCAACGGCCGCTTTCGGGCCTGGTCGGCGGGCAGCCATCCCAAGGGCGAGGTGCACCCGATGGCGCTGTCCACCCTGACCGGTTTGCACGTGCCTGCCGAAGGCATGAGCTCCAAGAGCTGGGAGGTCTTTGCTGAGCCGGGGGCTCCGGCGCTCGATTTCGTGTTCACTGTGTGCGACAACGCCGCCGGCGAGGTTTGCCCTGTTTGGCCCGGTCAGCCCATGACCGCGCACTGGGGCGTGCCCGACCCGGCGGCGCCTTGCGACAACGCGGTCGAGCAACAGCGACGCTTCCTCGATGTGGCGCACGTGCTCAAGCGCCGCATCGAGCTGCTGCTGGCCTTGCCCGTCGAGAAGCTTGAACCCCTTTCCCTGCAATCCCAACTTGACGCCATCGGCCGAGCGTGACCATGACCACCCACGTCCTCATCCTCTGCACCCACAACTCAGCGCGCAGCGTGCTCTCCGAAGGCATGCTCAACCACCTGGCCGCCAAGCTGGGCAAAGACGTCAAGGCGCACAGCGCCGGCAGCGCGCCCAGCGGCCGGCTCAACCCGTTCGCGCTGGAGGCCCTGAACAACGCCGGCATCGACACCGCAGCCTACCGCAGCAAGAGCTGGGACGAGTTCACCACGCCCGAAGCGCCGTCGCTGTCCATCGTCATCACCGTGTGCGACAGCGCGGCGGCCGAGGCCTGCCCGGTTTTCTTCGGTGGCAACGGTCAGCCCGTGAAGGTGCACTGGGGCTACCCCGACCCGTCGAACGCCGAAGGCGGCGACGAGGGCAAGCGCCGGGCCTTCGAGCTCACGCGCCAGGCCATTGGCTACAAGATGCTGCAGTTGCTGGCTTTGCCGTTGCAAACCATGCCGCGCGAAGAGCTGCTGGCCGCCTTGCAAGCCATCGCCCGGAGCTGAGGACATGATGCCGACGACGTCAAGGCGCCTGTTGGGCGAGTTCCTGGGCACGCTGCTGCTGCTGGCCGTGGTCATTGGCTCGGGCGTGATGGCCGAGCGGCTGGCGCAGGGCAACGTGGCGCTGGCCTTGTTGTGCAACACCGTGGCCACGGTGTTCGGCCTGTTCGTGCTGATCGAGGTGTTCGGCCCGGTCAGCGGGGGGCACTTCAACCCGGCGGTGAGCCTGGTCATGGCCTGGCGGCGCGAGCTGCCTGTGGCCCTGTTGCTCGCCTACATCGTGGCCCAGTTGGCCGGGGCGGCTTGTGGTGCCTGGCTGGTCCACGCCATGTTCGAGATGCCCATCATGCAGTGGTCGAGCAAGCTGCGAACCGGTGGCGGCCAGTGGCTGGCCGAGGGAGTGGCCACGGCGGGCTTGCTGCTGGTGATCTTGCGTGCTTCGCCTCAGCGCGTGTCGGCCCTGGTGGCTTGCTACATCGGTGCGGCCTACTTCTTCACGGCCTCGACCTCGTTCGCCAACCCGGCTGCGGCCTTCGGTCGCATGTTCTCCGACAGCTTTGCCGGCATCGCGCCGCAGAGCGCGCCCGCGTTCATGCTGGCGCAGCTGGCCGGTGCCGCCGTGGGGGTGCTGCTGCACGCCTGCCTGGGCAAGGCGCCCTCGTCACCCATCCCATCGTCTTCTTCACAGGCCTGAGCCATGAGCGCTGTCACCATCTTCCACAACCCGCGTTGCGGTACCTCGCGCAACACCTTGGCCCTGATCCGCAACGCCGGCATCGAGCCCACCGTGATCGCCTACCTGGAGACCCCGCCCACGCGAGAGCAGCTCGTGCAGCTGATCGCGGCCAGCGGCTTGTCGGTGCGAGACGTGATGCGCTCGAAAGAAGCGCTGTGCGCCGAACTCGGTCTGAACGACGCGACGCGCACCGACGCCGAGCTGGTCGACGCGATGCTGGCGCACCCGGTGCTGATCAACCGGCCCATCGTGGTGACCGAGTTGGGCACGCGCTTGTGCCGTCCGTCTGAGCTGGTGCTCGACATCTTGCCGGCGCCGCAGCAAGGGCCGTTCACGAAGGAGGATGGCGAGGTGGTGATCGACGCGCAAGGACAGCGCGTGCGCTGAAGTGCTTCAGGCTGCTTCGCAAGCCAGGCTGTTGCCGACCACTTGCCACAGCCTGTCGAGCTCTTCGCTCTCGTGGGGCAGCCAGCTTTCGTCCAGCCAGCAGGAGACGCGGCGCAGGGACTGCACCCGAAACCTCAGCTCTTGATGCGCCAGGTGCAACTCGTGCAGGTGTTCGCCCGCGAGGTGACGGGGGGCCCACAGCCCCAGCGCGTCGCACGAGCGCAGCAGCTGCTCGAGGATGGGCGAAACCATGCGGGCCGTGCCGCTGACCTTGGGTGACGCAGAGCTGGCGGCCAGCACCCACGACTCCCTCAGTGCAGCCTGGAGCCCGTTCTTGAGTTCCTGGGCAGCGTCCCACACGGCCTGACCATCCGGGCAAGGGGTGATGCGGCCATGGCTTTGGTGGCGCCTGGCTGCCTGGCTGGCGAACGACACCGCCGAGCCATCGAATTCGCCTGGCACCAGCCGCACGGCCAGGGCTGCGTGCTCCCAGGCATCGGGTTGTTCGGAGGCCAGCACCCCCATGAAGGTCTCGACCGCGCTCAGGCGCGCGCCCAGCCACGACAGGTAACGCACCCGGGCCGGGTAGCCCAGGCCGTTGCCGCGCTCGTGGTGCTCGCCCACCGCGCGGCAAAGCTCCTTGGGGTAGTCGGTTTGACGCTGCAGCAGCATCTCGCCCACGCGAGGGTGCACGCAGATGCTGCGCCAGGCTTCCGGCCCCAGCGGCAAGTCATCTCGCAAGTAGTCGGGCTGGATGTAGAGCTCGCCGATGTCGTGCAGCAGCCCTCCCAGCATGCTCAAACGCTGCTGGTAGCGGTCGCCGCCGGCGTGCAGCGCCAGGGCCCCAGCCAACAGCATCGACTGGATCGCGTGCTCGTAAGTCTGCGTGCTGCTGCCGCGAGCAGCGGTCAACAACAGCTGCGCCACCGGATGCAAGGGCAGCCGCGGGATGTCGCTGAGCAGGTCAGTGGCCCAAGGGCTGATCGCGCTGTGCAGCAATGGCGAGGTGTCCACCAGGCGGCGGGCCATTTCGACCATTTCGCCATGGGTGACCCCATCTTCTGCCCGAAGGCAGGATTCGAGAGGCTGGCTGAGCTTTCGCTCAAGCAACCTTTGTTGCAAGGCCCGTGAAACGGGCTGGCCCTTGGCCCACAGCTTGACGCCGTTCTCGTCCAGGATGTCCTCCTGGGCGACGATCTGACACGATTCACTGGCCTTCATGATGGAAGCCAGTGCGTGGGGGTTGGTGGCCCCTTGGGTCTGTGCCGTTGCCTGCATGATTCGACAGTCACCTGTTCGACAGCGCGAGTTCCCTGAGCAGATGCCTTGTTGTGTGTGGCCGTTGCTGGCGTGACGTTCGCGCTGACACGTCACGGGCTTCGGCTTGGCCTTGACACCTTTACTGCAACCGTCGTGCCAGGTCGGTTTTGCCCCGCATCGGCCCCGTATCGAGCCTTTGCAAGCCTTTCAAGGTGTTTTTTGTGGACGAATTCGTCCGCTTGTCGCCCGCGAGGTGGACGAAATGGGTAGGATGTCACTTCCTGTCACCTGAAGTACCCCATGCGCGACATCCCCGCCGGCCTGCCAGCGATCGAACCCCGAGTGGTCGGGCGCGCGCCCGCCTTCCTGCACCTGTTGCGCCTGCTGGACCGGGTGGCCCACACCGACCGGGCGGTGCTGATCTCGGGGCCGACCGGGTCAGGCAAGGAGGTGATGGCGCAGCTGATTCACCACCGCAGCCGAGACCCCCTGGCGCCCTTCCTGGACATCAACTGCGGGGCCTTGCCCGAGCACCTGGTCGAGGCGGAGCTGTTCGGCTATGCCAAGGGCGCTTTCACGGGCGCCGTGGCCAATCACCCTGGCTTCTTCGAGCGCGTGGGCACCGGCACCTTGTTCCTGGACGAGATCGGCGAGTTGCCCCTGTCCCTGCAACCCAAGCTGCTGCGGGTGCTGGAGACGCGCTCGTTCCGCCCGGTGGGCTCGACGGAGGTTCGGCGCTTCATGGGCCGGGTGGTGGCGGCTTCCCACCGCGACCTCGAAGCCCTGGTGCGCACCGGGCACTTCCGTGAAGACCTTTACTACCGCCTGGCGGTGTTCGTGCTCGATGTGCCCGGCCTGGACCAGCGCCGCGAGGACATCCCCGAGCTGGCGACACACTTCGCCTCGCTGCAACCCCGCCCGATCACCTTCAGCGAAGCCGCGCTGCAGCGCCTGCAGCACCACGCCTGGCCGGGCAACATCCGCCAGCTGCGCAGCGTGGTCGATCGCCTGGGGGTGCTGTCCGAGAAGTCGCACATCACCGCCGAGGAGCTGGCGGACTTCCTGAACCCGCAGGTGGCCACCGAGCAGGTCGACCCGATCTCCCTGGCCGATGCGCTGCTGACCCTGCCCGGGGAAGACAAGCTGGCCGCCGCAGAGCAATTGCTCATCGACCGGGCCATGCAGCTCAGCGAGGACAACAAATCGGCGGCGGCCCGATTGCTGGGCGTCAGCCGCAAGGCCGTCGAGCGCCGCCTGGCCGCGCGCAGCGAGCGCCAGCGCACCGCCGAAGACTGCCTGGAAGAAGCCCAGCGCCACATCCAGGCCGCCGCCTTCAAGGAGGCCGTGCCGCTGCTGCGCATGGGCCTGGACCGCGTGCGCAACGTGGGCCCTTCGCCCGAGACCCAGCGCCTGAGCTACGACCTGCACCGCCTGTTGGGCGTGAGCCTGCGCAGCCTCGAAGGCTGGCTGAGCGCCGATGCCCTGCATGCCTACGAAGCGGCCTTCCACGCGGGCGATGGCGTGGTCGACAACGCCGAGCTGAGCTCCATCCTGTTCGGCATCTGGACCACCCAGCTCATGGCCATGGACCTGGGCAAGGCCCGCGGCACCGTGCAGGAGATGCTGCAACGCGCCCAGGGCAGTGGCGACGCCGACCTGGTGGCCGAAGCCCATGTGGCCATGGCCAACACCCTGTTCTGGCTGGGCGACAGCGCCGAGGCCCTGGCCTGCCTGCAACGCGGCGGCTTGGCGCCGGTGGCCGACCAGGAGCGCGGTCGCACGCAGGGCTTTGACCTGGTGGGCCTGGCGCTGAACTTCGAGGGCCTTGCCGCCTTCCAGGTGGGCGACTTCGCGCGTGCCGAGGCCGTGCGACAGCGCCTGGTCAAGCGCGCCGAGCAAACCGCCGAGCACCCCTTGAACCAGGCCATCGCCTTGCAAGGTGCGGCCTGGCTGGCCTGCCTGTTCGACGACATGGACGCACTGGGCCCGCTGGCCGCCGACCTGGAAAAGCTCTCGGCCCGCCATGGCTTTGTCTTCTACCTGGGCGTGGGCCAGATCTTCCGCGGCGTGCACCTGACCGCACAAGGCCGCTTCGACGAAGCCGAGACCGCCATCCGCGACGGCTTCGAGGTGCACATGCTGCGCAACGGCGGCAAGCTGTTTTACTCCTTCCACGCCTGGAAGCTGGGTGAGGCCTTGCTGCTGGCTGGTCACGCCGCCGAGAGCGATCGCCTCATGAGCCAGGCCATGGACGTCTGCCTGGACCACCAGGATCGCGCCTACCTGGGCGAGCTGCTCGATGTGCAGGGCCGGGCGCGCCAAGCCATGGGCGACATCGAAGGCGCCGAAGACGCGCTGCGCAGCGCCATGTCCACCTCGCTGGCGCTGGGCGCGATGCCGGCGCGCATCCGCACCGCCACCCACCTGGCCGAGCTGCTGCACGCCTCGGGGCGCACCCGCTCCGCGCGCGACCTGCTCGACAAAACGCTGCGCCCACTCGACAAGAAAGCCCCTTTTTCCGGCCTGCATCGGGCTTTGAAGCTGCTCGAAGAACTCGCAACATGAGCCTCCTTGCGTAAGGCCCATGGTGGGCCAGGGAGAGCGCGATGTCGATGACACTCAGGCGAGTCGACCTGGAGCCTTTGCTCCTGGGCGGATGTTTTTTTGGCAGCGGCGGCGGCGGCACGATCGAATCGGCCCAGGGGCTGGTCGCGCATTTCCAGAAGGGGTCCTACTACCCGACCGATGAGGTCAAGGTGGTGACCGTGGACGAGGCGACCGATGGTGAGTCCGTGATGGTGGCCTACATGGGCTCGCCCGAGGCCATCGACGGTGCGGCCTACCCGGTGGGGCCGGTGCTGGCGGTCGAGCAGATCCAGGCGCACCTGAAAAGCGAGGGCCGCAAACTGGGCTATGTGGTGCCGCCAGAGAGCGGTGCGCTGGGCTTCTCGGTCGCTTGCCTGGTGGCGGCCAAACTTGGCTTGGCCGTGGTCGACGGCGACGGGGCAGGGCGCGCGGTGCCTTCTCTTCCCATGCTGACTTTCGCGGCTCGCCATGTGGACCCGCGCCCGGCCATCCTGGTCAGCCAGGACGGCCTGGCGGTGGAGCTCGACGTCACGCCGGCCAAGGGCAGTGGCGGTGACCGGCAGCACCAGCAGGATGTCTCGACCATCGTCGAGCAGATGATGCGGCCCATCGTGGCGGCGCCCGAGTTCAAGCAGTTCGGTGGCCTGGCCATGTGGGTGATGACGCCGGCCAAGCTGCGCGAGGCCTTGCCCATCACGGGCACGCTCACGCGCGCGCTGGAGTTCGGTCGCGCGGTGCGTGCGGGCGCTTTCAAGAGCGTGGACGACGTCATCAAGCAGCTGCATGACCGTTGGGGTGTGAAGGCGCTGGCCTTGTTCCCCACCGGCGAGCTGTGGGAGGCCGCGGTTGACACCACAGGCGGGTTCGACCTGGGCACCGTGACGGTCAAGGCCGGCGCCCACACGGCCGAGGTGCTGTATCAGAACGAGTCGCTGCTGGCCTGGGCCAGCGACCGCGCGCAGCCGCTTTGCATGGCGCCCGACAGCATCTGCTGGTTCTTCGAGGGCGATGGCGAGGTGGTGGCCTCGAACGGCGACATCGTGCAGCCCGACGGCAGCCTGAACCCGGCCTACCGCGGGCGCCCCGTGACGCTGCTGGGCCTGTCGGCCAACCCGCTGCTGCGCGTGCCGGGCGGGCTCATCCTCGACAGCTTCATGCAGCAGGTCAACACGCTGGGTTACCGCGGGCCTTATGTGCCGGTGGAAAAGCTCGCCACCATGCCTGCTCACGCTTCGCACCTGGAGGTGCAACATGGCTGATGCCGCCCGTCGTTTGCGCATCGCGATCATCGCGCCCGTCAACACCAGCCAGTTCAATGACCTGTTGCTCAAGGCCGTGCAGCCTGTGCTGCCGCCTGATGTGGACGTGAGCGTTCACAACATCGACCAGGGCCACGATTGCATTCAGAACCGCAAGGACTGGCTGGAGAATGGCTTCCCGGTCGTCAAGCTGGCCAAGGCGCTGCAGGACGAAGGCTTCGACGGCATCTGGTTGAGCGACTTCGACATGTGCGGCGTCGAGGCCGCGCGCGAGGTCATCGACATCCCGATCATCGGGGGCTTCCCGACCTCGGCGTTCACGGCGCTGGGCCTGTGTCAGCGCTTCGGCATCCTGACGATCTTGCCGAGCACGCTGGCCATGCAGCAAGGTCATGTGCTGACGTATGGGCAGCAGGACAACTTCGCCGGCATCGCCCCGATCGACTGCCCGGTGGACCAGCTCTCCAACGTCGACGTGGTGGTGGCCAAGTCCTTCCCGGTGGCCCTCAAGCTGATCAACGAGCACGGCGCGCAATCGCTGCTGCTGGGCTGCACCGGCTTCGTGGGCGTGGCCGAGAAGCTCTCGGTGCTGCTCACCGAAGCCCTGCAGGCCTATGTGCCGGTGATCGACCCGAACCAGGCGGGCATCGGCTATTTGATCTCGCTGGTGCGCATGGGCATCCGGCCGAGCCGGCTTTGCTACAGCCCCACCACGATCAACGGCTGATGCGCTGAGCCGAGCGCCCCGGGCAGGGGTGCTTCGGCGAGCCAGGCGGTTTGCGCCACGGCAGTTTTGCCTCGGCCTGTCCCCTCAAAGCCAGCCGCCTGCGCGTGCCAGCATCAACGTGGCGGTGAGCAGGCTGAGCACCGCAAAGCCCCGCTTCATCCAGGCGGCGGGCAGGCGGTCGGCCCAGCGCCTGCCGATCAGCAGGGCTGCCATGGCCCCGCCTGCAAAGGGCAGGGCCAGCGTCAGCGACACGGCGCCGTGCCCGATGGCCGCGCCCACGCCGCTGATGGACACCAGCGCGATCACGGCCAGCGAGGTGGCCTGCACGCTGCGCAGGTCGAGGTCGGTGTGGCGCTGCAAGGCGGGCACGATGACGAAGCCGCCACCCACGCCCACCAGGCCGCTGAGCAGGCCTGATTGCAGGCCGGTGGTGGCCAGAGCGCGGGCGCAAGGGGCGGTCCACTTCAAGGGCTCGCCCGGGGCCACGACCTGACAGGGCACCTGCGCCAGCCGTGTGGCCTCGCCACCTGGCAAGGCGCTGTCGCGCCAGGCGCGCCAACCCAGCCAGGCCAGCAGCGCCGCCATGCCGATCAGCAGGGGCGTGGCCGGCAGCCGGTGCGCCAGCCACACGCCCATGGGCGCGGCCAGCATGCCCATCACACCGATCAACAGCGCCGCGCGGTAGCGCACGATGCCTTGCCGCAGGCCCAGCGCCGCGCCCAACGCTGCGGCCAGCCCGACGGCCAGCAGGCCCACAGGTGCGGCCTGCGCCATGGGTTGATGCAGCACCAGCACCAGCAGCGGGATGGACAGCACGCCACCGCCCGCGCCGGTGAAGGCCAGCATCAGGCCGACCAGGGCGCCCAGCAGGAGGGTGCTCAGCATCGCGCGCCCTGGCCTGCGCGGCTCAGCGCGTCTTGCACGTCGACAGGCCGAAGGGCAGGTAGGCCGGGCACCAGCGCAGGGTGCCGGTCAGGATGGGCACGATGCCGATCCAGCCCCACAGGCCGATCTGGCCCGTGGCGGCCAGCACGATGAGGATGGCGCCCACGGCGATGCGAAGGATGCGGTCGATGCTGCCGACGTTGGGGGTGAACATGGTCAGGCTCCTGGTGGTTGAGGTTGAGAAATGGGGGGTCAGTCAGGCATGGCCTGGCTGCACATGCGCTCGTGCAACACGGTGAGCACGGCCAGCGCGTCTTCGCTGACCAGCTTGTAGAAGATGTGTTTGCCCTCGCGGCGGGTGGTGACCAGGCCTTCTTGCCGGAGCACGCCGAGCTGCTGCGACAGCGTGGGCTGGCGGATGCCGAGGTCTTCTTCGAGCTCGCCCACACAGAACTCGCCCTGCGCCAGGCGGCACAGGATGATGAGCCGGTCGCCATGGGCCAGCACCTTGAGCAGCGCGCAGGCCTGGTTGGCCGAGGCTTGCAATGAGGCCAGATCAGGCTTGGGCGGGCGAGGGCGCGTGAGGTCTTGCGCAGGGTCTGTCACTTGCATGGTTTAAATTATGTTGACTAATAGATTGTTTGTCAATAAAGTGATTGCATCGATTTGAACCCGGCTCGCCGCAGCCGTCATCGGGAGTCCCATGAGCCCCTCCGCCGCACCCGCCCTCGTCCAGTCGTTTTTCGACCCGGCCACCAGCACCTTCACCCACGTCGTGTACGACCAGGTCGGTGGGCACGCCGCCATCGTCGACCCGGTGCTGGACTTCGACCCGTCCAGTGGTCGCACCCGGCGCGACTCGGCCGATGAAGTCATCGCTTTCGTGCGCGCCAAGGGCCTGACGGTGGACTGGATCCTGGAAACCCACGCGCACGCCGATCACTTGAGCTCGGCCCCTTACCTCAAGGCAGAGCTCGGTGGGCGCATCGCCATCGGCGAGGCCATTCGGCGCGTGCAGGGCGTGTTCAAGCCCATCTTCAACCTGGAGCCCGGTTTCGCCACCGATGGCTCGCAGTTCGACCACCTGTTTGCCGACGGCGAGGTGTTCTCGATCGGCGCCTTGCGGGCCCAGGCCTGGCACGTGCCCGGGCACACGCCGGCCGACATGGCTTACGTCATCGGTGATGCGGTGTTCGTGGGCGACACGATCTTCCCGCCCGATGTGGGCACGGCGCGTTGTGACTTCCCCGGTGGCGATGCGCACGCGCTGTACCGCTCCATCCAGCGCCTGCTGGCCTTGCCGGCCGAGACGCGCCTGTTCATGTGCCATGACTACCCGGTCACCGACCGCGCGCCATTGGCCGTTTGCACCGTGGGCGAGCAGCGCGAGGGCAACGTCCATGTGCACGCCGGTGTGGACGAGGCCGCATTCGTGGCCATGCGCCAGGCGCGCGACGCCACGCTGGCCATGCCACGCCTGATCCTGCCTTCGATCCAGGTCAACGTGCGAGCGGGGCACCTGCCACCCCCCGAGGCCGATGGCCGTCGGTACCTGAAGCTGCCGGTGGACGTGCTTTGACCTGGTTGCGCAGACGCCGGACGCTTGACGTCTGACGCTGAACGCAGGTGCGTCACCTCGGCGCACGGGCACCGTCGATGACCGTGTTCATGCGGGTTTGCGGCGGCATCAAAGGGCGATACAGTCACCTTCGAGACCAGGAGGTGGTGATGCTCGGTCGGGCGGTTCGGTGGGTTGTTTTGCTTTGCGCTGGGGTGGTGGGCCCGGCTTCGCTGCGCGCCGAAACCATCACCATCGGTGCCGAGGACGACTGGCCGCCTTACAGCTACCGCGTGGCTGGCCACGATGAGCCACAGGGCTTGACACCTCGCCTGGTGCGCCAGGCCTTTGCCAGCCAGGGGGTGTCGGTGCGGTTCCGCACGCTGCCGTTTGCGCGCTGCATGCTGGAAGCTGAAAAAGGCACCGTGATGGCCTGCTTCAACGCCACGCGCACGGCGGCCAACGAGGCCCGCTACCACTGGCACCCGACCCCGATGTTCGAAGAAGAGCTGGCAATCTTCGCCAGGCGCAGCCCGGACACTTCCATGCCCATGCGCCAACTCGTGCAGGAAGACCTGCGTGGCAGCAGCGTCGGCATCACCGTGGGCTACACCTACCCCACCTCTTTCATGTCGGACCCTCGCATCCAGCGCAAACCCGCCACCTCCGACGGCAACTTGCTGCACATGCTGGCCGCCGGTCGCGTGGACTACATCCTGGTCAACACCTTGCCTGCCTGGTACCGCTTGCAGGTCGACCCGGCGCTGAGCGGGCAGGTGCAGCGCGTGGGCCGCATCAGCGTCGATGGTTTCTGGCTGGGCTTCACCCGGGCCAGGCCAGAGGGCGAGCGACTGGCGCATGCTTTCGAGCAAGGGCTGCGCGCCATCAAACGCTCGGGTGAGCACCAGCGCATGCTGACCGAGCTGCAGCGCCAGTGGGCACCTGCACCAGCCCCGGCGCCTGGTCCCGAGCCTGCAGCCGCTGCGAAGGGGCGGCCGTGATCCGCTCGATCTCGCGCCGCCTGGTTCGGCAGGTCCTGTTCATCAGCGTGGTGGTGGCGTGCCTGGCAGCGGCCTACCAGTTGCACGCGGCGTACCGCAGCGGTCAGGACGACCTGGACGCTTTCCTGGAGCGCATCGGCGCGACGCACGTGCCAGCCCTGTCGGCCAGCGTCTGGCAGCTCGACGAGGGGCAGATTCGCCACCAGCTGGCCGGCATCGCGCGCTACCCCGATGTCAGCCGGGTGAGCATCGACAGCGACCTGCCCTTTGCGGTGGCGCCGGTGGCTGGTCCGGTCAAGTCGGGGTGGACAGGCTGGTCGGCCCCGATCGAGGTGCGCGAGTACCCGCTGCTGGCCCCCGATGAAGACGGCATCCAGCCCGGGGTGCGTGCGCAGTCGGTCGGCACCTTGCGCGTCGAGGTCTCGCTCAGCGGGCTGTTTGGGCGGGTGGGCAACATGGCCCTGGGCATCTTGCTGACCGAGCTGGTGCGTTCGGCGGCCTTGGCGCTGGTGTTGTTGGTGGGCGTGCGGCAGCTGGTGCTGCGCCCGCTGCAGCAGGTCGCCAGGTACGCGAGTGAACTCAGCCTGGACCAGCTCGACCAGCCTTTGCGCCTGGAACGCCCTCGACACGATGGGCCCGATGAAATCGACGTGCTGGCCGGTGCGATCAACGACATGCGAGCCTCGTTGCTGGAGCAGGTCGAGACCCGTCAGGCCATGGAGCGGCAGACCCAGCAGCTGGAGGTCGAGAAAGAAGCGGCCGAGCTGGCCAGCGCGGCCAAGGGCGAGTTCCTGGCCAACGTCAGCCACGAGATCCGCACCCCCATGAACGCCATCATCGGCATGGCCGACCTGACCCTGCACAGCGGCCTGCCCGAGCCCCAGCGCGGCTACATCCAGCGCGTGCGCTCGTCGGCCGACCTGCTCATGGGCATCCTCAACGACATCCTTGATTTCTCCAAGATCGAAGCCGGCAAGCTCGACATCGACACGGTTGATTTCGACCTCGACGACGTGGTGCGCAGCGTCAGCGAGATCGTGGGCGTGCGGGCCCGCGAGCAGAGCCTGATCTTGAGCTCCGAGGTGGCCACCGACGTGCCACCTCGCTTGCGTGGCGACCCCTTGCGATTGCAGCAGGTGCTGCTCAACCTCATGGGCAACGCCGTCAAGTTCACCGCCCGGGGCCGGGTGGCTTTGCGGGTCGACACGGTGGCGCCGGTGGCTTCGGCTGGTGAATCGGGCCAGGCGGGTCAGGCGGGCCAAGCGCTGCGCCTTCGCTTCACGGTGCAGGACACCGGCCTGGGCATGACCGCCGATCAGATGAGCCGCTTGTTCCAGCCCTTCACGCAGGCCGATGCATCGACGTCCCGCCGCTTCGGTGGCACCGGGCTGGGCCTGGCCATCAGCCGCCAGCTCGTCGAGCGCATGGGCGGGCGCATCGACGTGGCCAGCGAGCCGGGGCACGGCAGCACGTTCTGGGTCGAGTTGCCTTTTGGTGTGGTGGCCCAGGCCCCCACGGCGGTGCCGATGGCCACCGTCACCCGGCTCATGAGCCTGCCTGGCGCCGCCGATCACCCTGAGCTGGCCGGCTTGCGCGTGCTGCTCGTCGAGGACAACGAGGTCAACCAGGAACTGGCCGTGGCCTTGCTCGAGCGTGTCGGCATCCAGGTGACGCTGGCCGGCGACGGTCACCAGGCCCTGGCCTGCCTGAAAGCGGGCGAGTTCGACTGTGTGCTGATGGACTGTCAGATGCCCGAGATGGACGGCTACACGGCCACGCGCCTGATGCGCGAGCAGCCCGAGTGGTCACGCCTGCCCGTCATCGCGATGACGGCCAACGCCATGTCTGGCGAGCGCGAGAAGGTGCTCGAAGCGGGCATGAACGACCACGTGCCCAAGCCGGTGCCGGTGGGTGAGCTCTACCGCAAGATCGCGGTGTGGACGGGGCGTGGCCAGGCCGGTGGCGCTCAGGGCGTGGCCGCCGTGCGCTGAAGCCAGCGCGCCTCGGGGGGCACCTGGCCGCCGTAGGTGATGACGACCTGCTTGTAGACCTGCTTCGTGCTCGGGTCGATGATGTTGGAGACGCCGCGGTAGCTGATCAGCCGTGTGCCCTGGCGGTCGTAGACCAGCTCAAGCGGGTCGACCACCAACCGCAGCAAGGAGTCCGGCTCGACGCGCAGCTTCACCGCTGGCGTTTGCTCGAAGGTGGTCTCGCCCACCTGCCTGGCTCGAAAGCGATAGCTGTCGGTCTGGCCCGCCACGATCAGCCGAAAGCTCACCGTCTCGCCTTTGAGCAGCTGGGGCAGCTGGTCCATCAGCAGGTGGTTGAAGCCCGAGTCGGCGGCCACGAGACCGGGCTCGCGCGCCAGGCTCTTGGTCTCTTCGCGCTCGCCATCCTGCTTGAACACCACCACCGGGTCCGCGTTGCTGCGGATGCCCTCGGTGTAGCGCTGCGCAGGCACCTCCATCTTGTAGAGGGGGATGAAGCGGTTGGCTCGGTAGTCGAGCGACTTGCGCGCGACCTCGCGGCCCTGTGCGTCCAGGTAGCGCGACTGGGCCGTGAGCACCTTGCCATCGGGGGCGCGGTTGAACTCGTGCACCTCGGCGTAGAGGAAGCGCTGCGTGGCGGCATCGCGTGCAAAGCCGACCACGGTCTCGGCCAGGCAGAGGTCGTGCACCAGCACCGAGGCCGCGGCCACGGCGGTCAGGCGCAACTGGTTGATGAAGTTCATGCGAGCCGCCTGCTCAGCGTGCCTCGAACAGCAGGTGGGTCACGCCCCACTGGCTGCCGTGTTCGTATCCGAAGAACTCGGCCACGGCCATGTAGAACATGCGCCAGCGTTGCACCCAGCGCTCGGCATCGTCGCCATAGCACTGCTTGAAGGTGGCCAGCACGGCGGCCTTGTTGCCGTCCATGCCCTGCAGCCAGTGCTCGGCCGTCTTCTGGTAGTGCGTGCCGTCCACCCACCATTGGTTGACGAGTTTGACGTCGTCCTGGAACTGCGCGAGCAGGTGCTCGTTGGGCATGATGCCGCCCAGGAAGAAGTACTGGGTCATCCAGTCGCTCTTGTCCTTGACCTCGTAGGGGTAGGCGAGCGTGGGGTGCGCGAAGATGTGCACGAAGAGCTTGGCGTCGTCCTTCATCCAGCCACGCACCTTCTTGAGCAGCAGCTGGTAATTGCGCATGTGCTCGAACATCTCGATGGAGATGACGCGGTCGAAGCCTTGCTGCAAGGCGTCGGTGGGCATCGGGTCGGTGGCCACGTTGCCGGTGACGATGCGCAGGTTGTTGAAGCCCCGCTCGCGGGCGCGGCCCTCGATGAACTCGCGCTGGCCGTGCGAGTTGCTGAAACCCACGATCTGCAGGTGAGGGTACTTTTCAGCCAGCCACAGGCTCAGCGAGCCCCAGCCGCAGCCCAGGTCGAGCACGCGGGCGCCAGCGGGCAGATCGTCGAGCTGGGCGCGTTGAGCGTACGTGCGCAGCATGGCTTCTTCGGCCTCGGCCAGCGTTTCGGTGCCGCGTTCGTACCAGCAACACGAGTACTTCAGGCGCGGGCCCAGGTGCTGGTGGAAGAACTGCGCCGGCACCTCGTAGTGCTGCACGTTGGCGTCCACCGTGTGGATGGCGATGGGGCTGGCCTTGAGCTGGTCGACGAAGGCGCGGAACTCGGCCGTGCGTCGAGACAGGGGCATGTCGTGGTGGGCGGCCAGGCGTTGCGCCATCAGGCGCCGCATGCCGGCGCGGATCACGGCATCGGGCAGCAGGCCGGCTTCGGCCCAGTCGAGTGCGAACATCATGGTCGGGTCTCCTGAAATGACGCGGGGTGACTGACTGGACTTACGCAGCCGACCGCCGATCGGATGCAAAGGTGATGCAAGTTGGCGCGGGCGCGGGTGCCATGCCCGCTCAGCCGGCTTTCGGCGGCCAGGGCACCAGCATGCTGGTGCGGCGCATGTACTCGGCGTAGCCGGGCTTGCGGCGGGCCATTTCGGCTTCGAGCAAGGGCACGCCCGAGATCTTGAGCAGCAGCAGGACCATGACCAGCGGTGCGATCAGGCCCCAGGCCCACAGGTCGCTGCCCCAGGCCAGTGGCAGGTAGGCCAGCCAGTGCACGCACTCGAAGAAGTAGTTGGGGTGGCGGCTGTAGCGCCACAGGCCGACGTCGCAGACGCGACCGCGCTGGGCGGGGTCGGCCTTGAACCGGCGCAACTGGTCGTCGGCCAGGCCTTCGCCCCACACCGACAGCACCAGGATGGCCACCGCCAGGCCCAGCGCCAGAGGGCCGGGCGAGCCTTCGCGGTAGGCCGCAGGCAGGAAGGCGCTGCAGGCCAGGGCCAGGGTGAACACGTTCTGGAATTGGTAGAACCAGAACATCTTGCTTTGGGCCTTGTCGCCCCACTCGGCGCGGAACTGGGCGTAGCGCCAGTCCTCGGCGGCGCGCCAGTTGCGGCGCCACAGGTAGGTGCCCAGGCGCAGGCCCCACAAACCGCCCATGGCCGCCAGCGTCCATCGGACCTCGGGGGCGGCGCTGCCCGTGAAGCCGAACCACACGGCCAAGCTGCCCAGCGCCCAAGCCCAGATCGCATCGACGATGCCACCGTTGCCTTGTTGCCGCTGGATCAGCCAGGCGATGGACTTGGCCGCGAAGAGCAGGGCAGCGGCGACGAGCACCGCATTCAGCATGGACATGGTGTGTCGCTGGTTTGAATCAAAGTTGCATTGATTCTAGGCAGCGACAAAGACCCTGAGGGCGCCTCGGGGCTGGACAAAAGCTGGTCACGCGCTGAGCGGCGACCCGATCCGGGCGCCCAGGCGGGCCACTCAGGCCTTGTCGCCTTGCAGCACGCCGGGCGTCACAGCGCGGTGGAAGCCATCGTAGCTGGGCGCCCCGGCGTGGTTGGGCGTCGGCATGACCGGGCTGTGCAGCGGCGCGCCGCCGTCGATCGCCACCGTGATGCCGGTGACGAACGAGGCACCCGGGCTGAGCAGGAAGCAGATCACCGAGCTGACCTCGGCCTCCAGCCCCATGCGCTTGGCTGGCAGGTTGTCCTTGAGCATGCGAATCATGGGCGCCATGGCCGGGCCGTAGCTGTCCATGCCGCTGGAGGCGATCCAGCCCGGCGCCACGGCGTTGACGCGCACGTGTGACGCGGCCCATTCGTAGGCGGCGGTTTTGGTCAGGTTGGCCATGCCCGCGCGCGCCGCGCCCGAGTGCGCCATGCCCGGCATGCCGTTCCACATGTCGGCGGTCATGTTGACCACCGAGCCGCCGTGCTTGGCCATGCTCTGGTTGTAGACCTCGCGCATCATCAAAAAACCGCCGGTCAGGTTGTTGGTGACCACCGCCTCGAAGCCGCGCTTGGAGATGGCCGACACTGGCGAGGGGAACTGGCCGCCCGCGTTGTTGACCAGGCCGTGGATGCGGCCGTGCTTTTCGACGATGGCGGCGACCGCGGCCTTGACCTGGTCCTCGTCGCGGATGTCGAAGGCGGCGGTGAAGACCTTGCCGCCGTCTTCGGTGATCTCGGCGGCGGTGCGCGCCAGCTTTTCTTCGTTGCGGCCGGTGATGAGCACGGTGGCGCCCAGTGCCGCCAACTCGTGCGCCGTGCAGCGCCCGATGCCCGAGCCACCGCCCGTCACGATGTGGACCTGGTCCTTGAACAGACCGGGGCGGAAGATGCTGTCGTAGTGGGCTGGGGTGCTCATGGGTGGTTTGGGGCAGGTGAGGGAAGGCCAGCTTGGGCGCAGTGCACCCAGCCTGATCGATGAACAGATTCTGTGTGCGAGTGACGTAAACGTCAATCGATGACCATATAGGTAAACTACCGATGGAAGGCGGCAAGGGGATTCCCTAGGCTGGGTGGCAACCCCGTCGCTCGACCTCCCGACGTTCAAAACACCCAAGAGCCACCGATGACCCACCCGAGCTTCCCCACCTACTTCAACGAAACACACGAGATGGTCCGCGAGACCACGCGCCGCTTCGTGCAGCAGGAGATCCTGCCGCACATCGCCGAATGGGAAGAGGCCGGCACCTTCCCGCGTGAGCTCTACCGCAAAGGGGGCGAGCTGGGCATCCTGGGCATCGGCCACCCCGAGCACCTGGGCGGCACCGCCGAGCACGACGTGTTCATGAAGGTGGCCGTCAGCGAAGAGCTGATGCGCAGCACCTCGGGCGGCCTGGTCGCCAGCCTGGGCTCGCTCGACATCGGCCTGCCGCCCGTGTGGCGTGGCGCCTCGCCCGAGGTGCAGCAGCGCGTCGTGCCCGCCGTGCTCAGCGGCGAGAAGATCATGGCCCTGGCCATCACCGAGCCCGGTGGCGGCTCCGACGTGGCCAACCTGCGCACCCGCGCCGTGCGCGATGGCGACCACTACGTCGTCAACGGCAGCAAGACCTTCATCACCTCGGGTGTGCGCGCCGACCACTACACCGTGGCCGTGCGCACCGGTGGCGAGGGCTATGGCGGTGTGTCGCTGCTGCTGGTCGACAAGGGCACACCTGGCTTCAGCGTGGGCCGCAACCTGAAAAAAATGGGCTGGTGGGCGTCCGACACAGCCGAGCTGTTCTTTGAAGACTGCCGCGTGCCGGCGGGCAACCTCATCGGCCCCGAGAACGCCGGCTTCATGCTCATCATGGCCAACTTCCAGGCCGAGCGCCTGGCCCTGGCCGTCATGGCCTACATGACCGCGCAGATGGCGCTCGAAGCCTGCCTCGACTACGTCAAAGATCGCGTCACCTTCGGCAAGCCCTTGTCCAAGCACCAGGTCATCCGCCACAAGCTGGCCGAGATGGCCACGCAGGTGGACGTGGCCCGCGAGTACACCTACCGCGTGGCCGCGCGCATGCAGGCCGGCAAGAGCGCGGTGCAGGAAGTGTCCATGGCCAAGAACTTCGCCACCGAGGTCGCCGACAAGGTCACCTACGAGGCGGTGCAGATCTTCGGCGGCATGGGCTACATGCGCGAGTCGGTGGTCGAGCGCCTGTACCGCGACAACCGCATCCTCTCGATCGGCGGCGGCACGCACGAGATCATGAACGAGATCATCGCCAAGCAGATGAGCTTGTGAGATGGGCCTCAGTGCCGGATTGGCCGCGACGCCAGCCAGGCCCCGCCCGACACCAGCGCCAGCCCTGCCACCAGCCAGGGTGTGAGTGGCTCGTCGAGCAGGGGCACGGCACCCAGGCCGGCGAGCACCGGCACCAGCGCCACGAGCGCGCCCATGCGCTCGGCCCCCAGGATGGACACGGCCTTGAGGAACAGGATCATGGCCACGATGGTCGGCCCGATGCCCTGGTACAGCGCCTGCAGCCACAGCATGGAAGCCGGCACCTGGTCCAGGCCCTTGGGCAGCCACAGCAGGTACACCGGCAGGTAGACCAGCGCCGAGGCGATGGCCACGAAGCGCGTCAACAGCCACGGGTCGTACACCCATTTCTTGACCAGCACGCTGTAGGCCGCCCAGGCCACCGAAGCGGTGAGCAGTAGCGCGTCACCCGGCAAGGTGGACGGGCCATGCCCCAGCCCGGCGATCACCGGCACGGCCACGCATACCACGCCCAGCGCGATCGGCAACAAGGCCAGCACGCGCTGACGAGGCGGTCGCGTGCCCAGGATCGCCCAGGCCAGCGCCGTCACCAGGAAGGGCTGCATGCCGGGCATGAGGATGCCGCCGTGCGCGGCCGGCGCGAGCTTGAAGCCCGCGTAGGCCAGCACCAGGAAGAGCAGCCCGCCGATCAGCGCCAGCGTCCACAGGCGCCGATCGCGCCAGGTGCCTTGCGGCAGCTTCAGGGAAAAAGGCAGCAGGATCACGGCGGCCGTGCCCAGGCGCAAGGCCACGATGTCCCAGCCGGTGAGGGCGCTCTTGCCCCCCAGGCGCGAGATCAGGATGAAACCCGCCCAGATGGCCACGGTGCCGAGCGCGGCGGCGTAGCCCAGCGCCAAGCTGGAGGGCGGAGAAGTGGAAGCGGCGGACTGGCTCATTGCAGCAGTCTAGGGGCTGCACCGATGTTGTGCAGGGTCCGCCTCGGACAACCTCCCGGTGTCCGAGGCTTCACGCGGCGGGCTCAGCGAGCCTGTGCCGGCGTGCCATGGCCCACGGCCACGGCGGTCATGTTGACGATGCGGCGCACGGTCGCCGAAGGCGTCAGGATGTGCACCGGTGCGGCCGCGCCCATCAGGATCGGGCCCACCGTCACGCCGTTGCCACCGGTCATCTTCAGCACGTTGAAGAGGATGTTGGCCGCGTCCAGGTTCGGGCAGATCAGGATGTTGGCCGTGCCGTCCAGCGTGCTGTCGGGCAGCAGCTTGTGGCGCACCGATTCGCTCAGCGCCGCGTCGCCCTGCATCTCGCCATCGGCGGGGATGTGGGGCATGCGCTGCACGAAGATGTCGCGCGCCTGGCGCATCTTCTTGGCCGAGGGGCGGTTGCTCGAGCCGAACATCGAGTGCGACAGGAAGGCCACGCGCGGCGGCAGGCCGAAGCGCTGCACCTCTTCGACGGCCATCATGGCGATGTCGGCGAGTTGCTCGGCCGTCGGGTCTTCGTTGACGAAGGTGTCGGCGATGAACAGGTTGTGCTGCTCCAGGATCAGCGCGTTGAGCGCCGCCAGGCCGTGCGCACCTTCGCGCGCGCCGATGACGTCGCGGATGTGCTCGAGGTGGAAGTCGTAGCGGCCGATGACGCCGCAGATCATGCCGTCGGCGTCGCCCATCTTGACCAGCAGGGTGGCGATCAGCGAGTTCGAGCGGCGCACCACCACCTTGGCCAGGTCGGGCGAGATGCCGTCTCGGGCGCGCAGCTTGTGATAGGCCTCGTAGTACTGCTTGAAGCGGTCGTCCTTGCCGGGGTTGACGATCTCGCAGTTCACGCCCGGCTGCAGGCGCAGGCCGGCGCGCTCGATGCGCATGGTGATCACGTCGGGACGCCCGACCAGCAGCGGGAAGGCCAGCTCTTCGTCAACAGCGACCTGGGCGGCGCGCAGCACGCGGTCGTCTTCGCCTTCGGCGTAGGCGATGCGCTTGCGCTGCGCCGCGGCCTTGGCGCCGATGAACAGCGGGCGCATGAACAGGCCGGTGTTCGAGACGAACTGCGACAGCGAGTCGCGGTAGGCCTTGAGGTCGGTGATCGGGCGGGTGGCCACGCCGGAGGCGGCGGCGGCCTCGGCCACGGCCGGCGCGATGCGCAGGATCAGGCGCGAATCAAACGGCGTCGGGATCAGGTAGTCGGGGCCAAAGCGCAGCTCGCGACCCGGGTAGGCGGCGGCCACTTCGTCCGAAATTTCGGCCTTGGCCAAATCGGCGATCTGGCGCACACAGGCCAGCTTCATCTCGGCCGTGATCTTGGTGGCGCCGCAGTCCAGCGCGCCACGGAAGATGTAGGGGAAGCACAGGACGTTGTTGACCTGGTTCGGGTAGTCCGAGCGGCCGGTCGCGATGATGCAGTCCGGGCGCGCGGCCTTGGCGATCTCGGGTCGGATCTCGGGTTCGGGGTTGGCCAGCGCCAGGATGATGGGCTGCTTGGCCATGGTCTTGACCATCTCGGCCGTGACCACGCCGGCTGTGGAGCAGCCCATGAACACGTCCGCGCCTTCCATCACGTCGGCCAGCGTGCGCGCCGAGGTGACCTGACAGAAACGTTGCTTGGACTCGTCGAGCTTGCCCGCCAGCGCGTCGGCGCGCTCGCTCTGGATCACGCCCTTGGAGTCGCACACGAAGATGTTTTCGCGCTTGAGCCCCAGGCCCACCATCACTTCCAGGCAGGCGATCGCCGCCGCGCCCGCGCCCGACACCGCCATCTTGACCTGGGCGATGTCCTTGCCCACCAGCTCCAGGCCGTTGAGCAGCGCCGCGCTGGAGATGATGGCCGTGCCGTGCTGGTCGTCATGGAACACCGGGATGTTCATGCGCTTGGACAGCTCGCGCTCGATGTAGAAGCACTCGGGCGCCTTGATGTCCTCGAGGTTGATGCCGCCCAGGGTCGGCTCCAGCGAAGCGATGATGTCGATCAGCTTGTCCGGGTCGCGCTCGGCCAGCTCGATGTCGAAGACGTCGATGCCGGCGAACTTCTTGAACAGGCAACCCTTGCCCTCCATCACCGGCTTGGAAGCCAGCGGGCCGATGTCGCCCAGGCCCAGCACGGCGGTGCCGTTGGTGACCACGGCCACCAGGTTGCCGCGCGAGGTGTACTCGGCCGCCAGGGTCGGGTCCTGCTCGATGGCCAGGCAGGGGTAGGCCACGCCGGGCGAGTAGGCCAGCGACAAATCGCGCTGGTTGGACAGTGGCTTTGTGGGGTTCACGGCCACCTTGCCACGGCTGGGCAGGCGGTGGTATTCCAGGGCCGCGTCGCGCAACGAGCGCTCGGCGTCAGACAGGTTTTTGTCGGAATTCATGACAGCATCGCAATGCGGGGAGCCGCAGATGGTACGCCATCCGCCGAGCCGGGCCTGGGCGTCATCTGGCACCGCGGCGTATCCACATTCAGCGTGTCATGTGACCGAAACCCCAGCCTGTGTGGGCCTTGGCCCTGGGCTGCGGTCAAGTTTCGCGTCCCTCAGCCGATTCCATGAGCAGCCACAGCTTTACCCAGCCATGACAGGGATGTCCACCACCCAGCAATCCTGGTCGACCCAATGGAAGACGCGCATCGAGCACTGGATGCTCGACGCCATGCCCGGCGAGGCCGTTGACGGACCTCTGGCCAGGTACTTCCGCGCGCGCCAGGTGCTGGCGCTGCTCAGCATCATGCCCTTCGTGTCGGTGGGCAACGCCATCAACACCCTGGTCATCTGCGGCGTCTTTTGGGACTCGCTGCCGCATGTCTGGCTGGTGGTGTGGGGGCTGACCGTGTCCCTGACGTTGCCGATCGCCATCTTCTGGTGGCGTCAGCTCATCACCTCCGGGCACCGGCCGGTTGCCATGCCGGGCGCCACCCGCACCCTGGTGGCCCACGTCATCGCCTACGGGGCCTTGTGGTCGGTGATGCCGGTCATCGTCTTCCCTCAGGCCAGTCACGCCGAGGCCCTGTTGATCGCCACCGTGGTGGTCGGCATGATCTGCAGCGGCGCTTTCATGCTCAGCCCCACCTTGCTGGCGGCCTGGGCCTACGTGGCCACGCTGGGCGTGGGCAGCATCATCGGCCTGCTGAGCTCGACCTACGCCACCAGCGCCTCGCTGATGGTGCTGCTGGTGGTCTACACCCTGGTGATGGCGGGGGTGATCTTCGCCAACGCGCGCACCTTCATGAGCCGACTGCGCGCCGATGCAGAAACCGATCGGCAAAAGCAGTTGATCGACCTGTTGCTGCGGGACTTCGAGGAGCACGCCTCCGACTGGTTGTGGGAGATTTCCGCCACCGGCCACCTGCGCCACGTTTCGGCCCGGCTGGCCGAGTCCTTCGGCATGCCTGCGCGGCAGTTGCAGCAGCAGCCATTCCTGGAGCTGCTGGCCTCGCTGCTGCCCCAACACGATGCGGCGGCGCGCGAGTCGCTGGCCAGCCTGACCACCTCCATCCGCATGGGGCAGCCCTTCCGGGACCTGGAGCTGCCCGTCTCGGTGGGCCCGCATTTGCACTGGTGGGCGCTGTCGGCCAAGCCGCTGTTCGACGACCGGGGGCGTGCCGCGGGCTGGCGCGGCGTGGGCTCGGACATCACCCAGACCCGCCTGGCCCGCGAAGAGCTCGCCCGCCTGGCCAACCAGGACTCGCTCACCGGCCTGGCCAACCGCCACCGCTTCAGCACCGAGCTGGGGCGCCTGGGCGCGGGGCAGGAGGGGGCGCAGAGGCCGTGTGCCTTGCTGTTCATCGACCTGGACAACTTCAAGAACATCAACGACACCTTTGGCCACGGCGTGGGCGACCAGCTGTTGCGCAAGGTCGGCTCGCGCCTGAAGACCTGCGTGGTCGATGGCGACCTGCTGGCCCGCCTGGGTGGTGACGAATTTGCCCTGCTCACCTGGCGCTACGCCGAGGAGGCCGAGGCCGCCGCGCTGGCCGAGCGCCTGCTGGTGCTGCTGGCCGAGCCTTACCAGTGCGACAACGTGATGCTGGAGTCGCGCACCAGCATCGGCGTGGCCCTGGCCCCCCGGGATGGGGCCGATCCGCAATCGCTGTTGCAGTGCGCAGACCTGGCGCTGTATGCGGCCAAGGCCGCTGGCCGCAACACCTATCGCTTCTTCGACCTGCCCATGGCCGAAACCGCCCGCTCGCGGGTGCGCCTGCAGCAGGAACTTGGCCTGGCCTTGGCCGCCGAGCAGTTCACCTTGCACTTTCAGCCCCAGGTGCACCTGCAGACCGGTGCCGTCATCGGCTTCGAGGCCCTGGTGCGCTGGCAGCACTCCGAACGCGGCCTCATCAGCCCGGGCGAATTCATCCCGGTGGCCGAAGAAACCGGTCAGATCGTCAACCTGGGCACCTGGGTGCTGCGCGAGGCCTGTCGCATCGCCACCCAGTGGCCAGGCGATTTGCGCGTGGCGGTCAACCTCTCGGCGGTGCAGTTCCGCAGCTCCTCGCTGATCGACCTGGTCGACGAGGTGCTGCTGCAAACCCACCTGGCGCCCGAGCGCCTGGAGCTGGAGATCACCGAATCGGCCCTGATCGAGGACCACGATGGGGCCCAGGCCACCCTGTCGGCGCTGCGCAGCCGGGGCGTGCGGGTGGCGATGGACGACTTCGGCACCGGCTACTCCTCGCTGGCCTACCTGCGGCGCTTCCCGCTGGACAAGCTCAAGATCGACGGCATGTTCGTGCGCTCGCTCGACAGCGACGAGGACGCCCAGGCCGTGGTGACCGCCATCATCAGCCTGGCCCGGGCCTTGCATCTGGACACCACCGCCGAAGGCATCGAAACCGAGGAGCAACTGGTGATGTTGCGTGCCCTGGGCTGCGACGACATCCAGGGTTACTTCATCGCCCGCCCCATGCCGGCCGCTTCGGTGGCCGACTACCTGTCCCGCACACAGGGGGGGCCGGAGTAGGGAACCCGGACGGCCGTTGGCGATCCATCACCTGGCTCGGGTGTCGCGGCGCGGTGATACATTGGCGCCGCCGGTGGCCTTCGGGCGAGTCCGGCCTTCAGGATTTTTCAAGACAAGGATCGTGCACATGATTTGGATGCGTGACATGCTCAAGGGAGCGATGGTCGCCTTGATGGCCCTTTCTGGCGCCGCAGCACTGGCTCAGGCGCAGGCTCCGGCCCCGGCATCGGTGGCTGCCCAGGCCAACAAGGACTACGCCCTGGGCCCCGGCGACGTCATCCGCGTGAACGTGTACCAGAACCAGGACCTGACGCTGGAGACCCGCATCAACGACGACGGCACCATCAGCTACCCGCTGCTGGGCTCGGTCAAGCTCAGCGGCCAGACGGTCATCGATGCCGAAAAGACCATTGCCGCCGGCCTCAAGAGCGGCAATTTCGTCAAGCAACCCCAGGTCTCCATCTTGCTGGTCACGGCTGCAGCCAACCAGGTCTCTGTGCTGGGCATGGTCAACAAGCCTGGTCGCTACCCGGTGATCGCCTCGAACAACAAGCTCAGCGAAATCATGGGCATGGCCGGCGGCATCATCCCGGGCTCGGGCTCCGACATCGTGGTGGTGTCCGGCACGCGCGACGGCAAGCCTTTCCGCAAGGAAATCGACTTCACCAAGGTGTTCGCTTCGGTGGGCTCGGAGCCGGATTTCGAGCTGCGCAATGGTGACACCGTGTGGGTGGACCGCGCGCCGCAGGTCTACATGTACGGCGAGGTGCAGCGCCCGGGTGCTCAGGTGCTGATGCGCGGCACCACCGTGCTGCAGGCGCTGGCCAACGCGGGTGGCTTGACGCTGCGCGGCACGCAACGTGGCATCAAGGTGCATCGCCGTGACGAGGCAACCGGCCAGGTCACGGTGATCGAGCCGGGGCTGAACGATGCGCTCAAGCCCAACGACATCATCTACGTCAAGGAAAGCCTGTTCTGACCTGAACGCGGTTTTGCTGGATGTTGGACGGGGCCCTTCGGGGCCCTTCTTCTTTTGCGGCTGGGTGGTTTGGGTTGGATTGGGTGAGGTGTGCGACGTTGTGAGCAACGTTCAGCGGGCGAGGGGTGCCTGCTCCGGCCCTGCGCGGGGCACCACCGAGCCCTGCCGTCATCACCCCTTGAACGCGAGCCAAGCAGGTGCAGAGCCATGACACCGCACATGTCGGGCCTGCGCAGGCACCCCTCGCCCCCTGCCCGCGACAGAACGTGGCAGGCGGAGAAGGAAAAAGGGCGACGCTTTGCGTCGCCCTTTTTCCGCCAACCCAGCGCCGTGCGCGGTGGTTCGGGTCTGGTGGGTGGGGTGGGTGTGAGCCGGCCCGACATGTGCGGTGTCATGGCTCGGCAACCACCAGGCCGGTGTTCAAGGGGGGAACGAGCAACCAGCTCGGTGGTGCCCCGCGCAGGGCCGGAACACACCCACCCCACCCACCGGGCCATGCACCAACCGCCGCACGCAACCCAAAAAATCAATCCTTCTTCTGCCACACCGCCGCAAAGAACCCATCGGTCGAATGCAGGTGCGGCCACAGGCGCAGGTGCCCCGCAGGCGTGACCAGGTTGGCCGCGTTCTCGACGCCCGCCGTTGTCAGCGCCTCGGCGGCGTTGAGCAGCTCGAAGTCGGGGTGAGCCGCCGTGAACGCGTCGGCGATGCCTTCGTTTTCATCGGGGATCAGGCTGCAGGTGGCGTACACCAGCCGGCCGCCCGGCTTGAGCAGGCGGGCCGCGCTGTCCAGGATGGCCGCCTGCTTGACCTTGAGCTCTTCCAGCGCCTTCGGTGACTGGCGCCACTTCAGGTCGGGGTTGCGGCGCAGCGTGCCCAGGCCGGAGCAGGGCGCGTCCACCAGCACGCGGTCGATCTTGCCGCGCAGGCGCTTGATGCGGTCGTCGTTCTCGTGGGCGATCTGCGTGGCGTACACGTTCGACAGCCCGCTGCGAGCCAGGCGCGGCTTGAGGTTGTCCAGGCGGTGGGCCGACACATCGAAGGCGTACAGGCGCCCGGTGTTGCGCATCAGCGCGCCCAGGGCCAGGGTCTTGCCGCCGGCACCGGCGCAGAAGTCCACCACCATCTCGCCGCGCTTGGGCGCGGTCAGCAGGGACAGCAGTTGGCTGCCCTCGTCCTGCACCTCGACGTGGCCATCGGTGTAGATAGGCATCTTCTGCAGCGCCGGCTTGCCCGGGATGCGGATGCCAATCGTCGAATAAGGCGTGGGCCCGGCTTCGATCTGGGCGGCGGCCAGCGTTTCGAGCACCGTCTCGCGCTTGGCCTTTTGCGTGTTCACGCGCAGATCCAGCGGCGCCGAGGCAGAGAAGGTCTCGACCAGGGCCCAGAAGCCGGCGTCGTCGAGCTGCTCGCGCAGGCGGTTGGCCAGCCAGTCCGGCAGGTTGTGGCGCAGCTTGTCTTGCAGCTGCGTGCGGTCGATGGTGGCGGTGCGGGCCAGCCAGGCGAGTTCGTCCGGCGTGGCGCCGTTTTTCAGCACATGGGGCAGGCCCTGCCAGGCCAGCAAGGCCAGGCGGCGCTCTTGCGGGCCGTGGCCCGATTGCGCCAGGTGGGCCCACAGCAGGCGCTGTCGCAGCACGGCGTAGGCCGTCTCGGCCAGGGCGTGGCGCTCGCGCTGGCCCAGGGCCTTTTGCTTGCGGAAGAAGTAGGAGACGATGCTGTCGGCCGGGGCGTCAAGCTTGAGCACCTCACGGATGAGCTGGGTCGTGAGGTCGAGGAGCGCTTTCGGATGCATGGGCGCGATTATCCGCTGCTTGTGTGCCCGGGCGCTGCCATTCTGGTGGCGCCCAGATGTGTTTGAGGCGCAAACCCAGCGGGCCGGGGCGCATCACGTCACGGATCATGTCTGCCCACTCGTGCAGCGTCAGCCACAACGGGTTGTGCGTGCGCACCTGGCGCACCAGGCCGTAGTCCACCGCTTCGGTCTCTTCCACGAAGGTGCCGAACAGCCGGTCGAAGACGATCAGCGTGCCGCCATAGTTCTTGTCGATGTAGCGCTCGTTGCGGCCATGGTGGGCGCGGTGGTGCGAGGGCGTGTTCAAGACCAGCTCGATCAGCGGGTGCAGCTTGCCCACCCACTGCGTGTGCACGAAGAACTGGTAGGCCAGGTTGAACGACAGCGCCAGCAGCACCGCCTTGGGCTCGAACCCGATCCACACCATGGGCAGGTAGAACAGCCAGTTGCCCGCGAAGCTGTAGAGCCAGCTCTGGCGCATGGCGGCCGTGAAGTTCATGTGCTCGGAGCCGTGGTGCACCACGTGCGCGCACCAGAACCAGCGCACGCGGTGGCTGGCGCGGTGGAACCAGTAGTAGCAGAACTCCACGCCGAGGTAGAGCGCCGCGAAGCTCAGCGGCGTCAGCTCGATGCTGGCGAGCCGGTGATGCGCGTACAGCCAGTTCATCGCCGGCAGCACGAACACCAGCACCAGCACCACGTCCACCCAGGTGTAGACCCCGCCCAGCACCATGCTGTCGAGGGAGTCGCGCCAGTCGTAGACGGCCTTGCCCTGGCGCTTTTCACCGCGCATGCGCAGCCACTCGGCCACCACCACCGCGAAGAACAAGGGCGACAGCAGCATCAAGAAGGCGTCGCGCCAGTCCACGTGCGGGTCCACCCCCCCGAAAGGCGTGAGCGAAGAGGTGACGTAGGCAGACAGCAGGTCGGGCAGGGTGCTCAGCAGGTTCATGTCGGGCGACGGGCAATCGGGGTAAACCGCTGCGGTGGGCAGCGTTTGACGTTCCCATGCTCGTCATTTCGGCCGATCCTGGCTTGACCTGCTCAGACATTTTCTTGACGTATGGCGTCAATGTGTGGTGCGCCGCCTCCCGTCTAGCCCGAATGGGCAGGGTGGGGGTGGGCGTGCATCATTCACGATCCACTGTTGTGCCTCTGGTGCTGTTGCCATGGCCGAAACCCGCATCGCCGCGTCCTTTGCCCAATTGCTGTACGAGTACCTGGACCGCCAGGGGCTCGATGGTCAGCGCGTGCTGGGCCCCCGCCCCGAGCCTTCGCAGCACTTCGTGCCGATGAGCCAGTGGCAGGACTGGCTGCGCCGGGTTGACGCCCTGGAAGGCCGGCCTGGGCTTGGGTTGCGCATCGCGGAAGGCGTCAGCGCCAGGCACTTTGGCGTGGTGGGCTACGCCGCCCTGGCTTGCAGCAACCTCGCCGAAGCCATGCAGCGCATGGAGCGCTACCATGCCTCTGTTTACGACGTGAACCCCGCGCACGTTTCGCTCGATGAAAAAGGCGTCACCATCGAATGGGGCGTCGAGCGGGGGCGCCCGGGTGCTCTGGTCGATGAGACCGCCATCGCCTCGCTGGTGCAGCTCGCCCGGGACATGACGGGGCGCTACTGGCCCGTGCGCCAGGTCGCCTTCGTCAACCCACCGCCGGCCGACGTGCAGCCGTACCACGACTTCTTCGGGGGCGAGGTGCTGTTCAACATGCCCATCACCCGCGTGGTCTTCGACATGGCTTACATGGCCATGCCGCTGCGCAAGTCCGACCCGGCGCTGGCCGACTTGCTCGACCAACAGGCGCGCCAGTTGCTGCAGCAGGTCTCCAAGGTGCCGGCCGTGGTCGATGCCTGGCGGCTCACCTTGGTGCCCCTGATCCGCGAAGGCCGCACCTCGCTGGCTGCGCTGGCCGAAGCCCACCACAGCAGCCCGCGAACCCTGCAGCGCCGCCTGGCCGAGCAGGGCACCACCTTCCAGCAGTTGCTGGATGACACCCGACGCCACCTGGCCGAGGCCCACCTGCTGGATGGGCACCTTGACCTGGCCGAGATCTCGCTGCTGCTGGGCTACTCCGAGCAAAGCGCCTTCACCCGGGCCTTCCGCGCCTGGACGGGGCTGCCGCCTGCGCAGTGGCGCCGCCGCCATCGCCTTGAAGCGGCCTGAATCGGCATGAAGAGCCTGTCCCTGCCCACCACCGCCTTGGTCCGACCGTGAACGCCGCGCTGCCTCACCTCGCCATCGAAGCCCTGCCCCTCGCACCAGACGCGGCGGTCGTCGGCGGCCGCTTGCAGGCCGGTCGTTATGTCGGGCGCTTGTCCGAGGTCGACTGGTCTGGCCTGAACGAAGCCCGGGCCCGCCCCGACTGGTGGCTGCGCTGCCACCACAAGCGTTGGACGTACGTCGGCATGGCCACCCCCACCGTGTTCATCGGCATGGCCATCGTCGACCTGGGCTGGTCCAACACGGCGTTTGCCTACGTGTTCGATCGCCTGCGCCAGCGCCTGGTGGTCGACTGGGACGCGGTGGGCCTGCCCAAGCTGTCGGGCCAGGTCACCAACGGCCCCTTGCAGTCTGGCGAGGCCTGGTTTCGCTCCTTCAATGGCCGGCTGGCCTTTCGCCCCGCGGCGGACGACACGCTGCACATCGACTGGCGTGCCAAGGGCGTGAGCCTGCAAGCTGAACTCGACCTCGCCCGCACGCCGCCCAGCCTGCTGGCCATTGGCACGCCCGCAGGCGGCCTGGCCCACACCACGCACAAGACGTCGGCGCTGTCGGTGCGCGGCTGGGTGTCGGTGGACGGCCAGCGCCAGGGCCTGCACGAAGGCATCGCCAGCATCGACAGCTCCAACGGCCTGCTGGCGCGCAACACCGCCTGGCGCTGGGCCAGCGCGCACCGGCCGGGGCTGGGCTTGAACCTGCAGTCCGGCTTCTTCGGTGACCAGGAGAACGCGCTCTGGCTCGACGGCGACATCATCCCGCTGGGCGCGGCGCATTTCGAGTTCGACGCGGCCCAGCCGCTGGCCGACTGGCGCATCCGCACCGACGATGGCTTGGTTGACCTGCGTTTCAAGCCGCTGGGCGCGCGTTGTGGCGACAAGCGCGTGGTCATCGCCGCCAGCCGCTACATCCAGCCCGTGGGCCTGTTCGAGGGCACGGTGCGGCCATCGCTGACCGCGCCCGCGCGCCCTGTCAAAGACCTGCTCGGCGTCACCGAAGACCACCACTCCATCTGGTGATGGTCAGCCGCGCGGCCCGGCGGCTTCACTCGTACTTCAGCCGCGCGTCATTGGGGATGCCTTCTATCGGGCACTCCGCCGTGCCCACCGTGGGCCGCGTGATGGCTTCGACCTTGGCCTGCGTGCCCAGCGGGTCGGCCACCCACTCGCGGTAGAAGCTGAAGGGGCACTCGGCCACGCCCTTGTCGCCCTCGCCCGAATTGATCTTGCCGGTGTAGCCGCGGTGCAGCAGCTTGAACAAATGGTTCTGCGACTGGCCGGTGGAGCGCGCGTCGCGGATCAGGCGCTTGCTCAGCTGCGCATACTGGATGCCGTAGTCCTCTTCGCCGCATTCGCCCAGCGTGCGCCCGTCAAAGCCGATGATGGCGCTGTGTCCAAAGTAGCTGTAGACGCCGTCGAAGCCCGCCGCGTTGGCCACCGCCACGTAGCAGTTGTTGGCCCAGGCCATGGACTTGGAGATCATCACCTGCTGCTCCTTGGCCGGGTACATGTAGCCCTGGCAGCGGATGACCAGCTCGGCGCCCTTCATCGCGCAGTCGCGCCAGATCTCGGGGTAGTTGCCGTCGTCGCAGATGATGAGGCTGACTTTCAGGCCCTTGGGGCCGTCCGACACGTAGGTCTGGTCGCCGGGGTACCAGCCTTCGATGGGCGTCCACGGCATGATCTTGCGGTACTTCTGAACGATCTCGCCCTGGTCGTTCATCAGGATCAGCGTGTTGTAGGGCACCTTCTTGGGGTGCTCTTCGTGGCGCTCGCCGGTCAGCGAGAACACGCCCCACACCTTGGCGTTGCGGCAGGCCTGCGAGAACACCTCGGTCACGTCACCGGGGATGTTGACGGCCGTCTCCATCATCTCGGCCTTGTCATACATGATCCCGTGGGTGCTGTACTCGGGGAAGATGACCAGGTCCAGGCCGGGCAGGCCCAGCTTCATGCCCTCGATCATTTGTCGGATCTTGTGCGCGTTCTCAAGCACCTCGGCGGTGGTGTGCAGCCGGGGCATCTTGTAGTTGACGACTGCGACGCCGACGGTGTCGTCGCTGCTGGAAATGTCACCGTGAAGCATGGCGGGCTCCTCAAAAAGGGCAGACGGAACAAAGCCCTGCCATTGTTCGAAGCCACCTGCACGCGCCCAATACGTTGTTTGACGTACGGGCCCTGGCACGCTTTTGCAGGCCTTGCGCAGGCCTTGCCCCGCGCCCCGTTGGACCGTCCGCCGGGCCCGTCAGACGCCGGCGGCGTTCGCCTTGCCGTACTGCGCCGGGCTCACACCGGCACGTGCCTTGAAGGCGCGGATGAAGTTGGCCGGGTTGGTGTAGCCCAGCAGCTCGGCCACGTCGGCCACGCGCAGCTGGCCCTCGCGCAACCACTGGCAGGCGCGCTCGTGGCGGATCTCGTTGGCCAGCTCGCGGAAGGTGGTGCCCTGCGCCGCCAGGTGGCGCGCCAGCGTGCTGGTCGAGACGTTCATGATCGCGGCGAGTTCGTCTTGCGTGGGCTGGTGTGCCTGGGCCTGCGACAGCATCATCGCGACCCACTCGCGCCAGTCGCGTTGGTCCTGCTCCAGGTGGTGGATCAGCTTGACGTCCAGGCGCTGCCGGATCTCGGCCAGGTTCGTCGCGTGCGCCAGGGGCATGGGCGTGCGCGCGAGCACCTCGGCGTCGATGACGATGCGCAGCGTGGGCAGCCCGCCTTGCCCGAAGTGGCAGCGGCCCGGCTTGAGCGCGTCGTAGCGCTGCGTGTCGGGCGGCGCGGGCGAGAACAGGTAGGCGTCGTAGCTTGGCATGTCGTCGCGCAACAGGCCTTGCAGCTGCGTGTGAAAACTCATCAAGGTCAGGTCGTAGGCCAGCACCATCACGTCGTAGGGCACGGGCTGGATGGGCTGCCAGCTCAACTCGTAAGCCGAGCCCACCTGGCGCGTGTGCATCGAGAAGCTGGGCGTGACCAGCACGTAGTAGTGGGCGCACAGGTCCAGGCTCTCTTTGACGTTGGCGCAGCAGAGCATGCCCAGCCCCAGCTCGCCGAACTGGCCTGGCCCCGTCGTCGCACCGATGCGCATGCCCAGGTCGCGCTGGCCGCCGCTGGCCTCGGTCAGCAGGCGCGTGGCCGCGATGACCTGGTCGGGCGACAGCAGCGCGTCGTTGTGCCGCAGGCTGGCGCGCGCGACGCCGGCTTCGTCCAGGGCCGGTGTGCAATCGATGCCTTGTTCTTCGAGGATCTGAACCAGCAGCGCCACGTAGCGCGCCGGAACTTTGCTTGTTTTGCTCATGCAGGTCATGCTGCGGGAGCGCCGCAGGGGGGCGACTTAAGGACTTTCACCAGTGTCGCGCCTGGCTGCGGAGAAATGACAAGTCGATGCAGGGAAATGACAACCTGCACCCGACAGCGCCTGCCCACAATGCGCCCACCTTTGACCCTCCAGGAGGACGCACACATGCCGCAATCACCCGCCGACAGGCGCATCACCGGGGCCACCCGGGCCACCTTGGTCACCTTCGCCCTGGCCCTGTCCAACTGGGTCGGGTCCGCGCAAGCCGCACCCGCGCCGGTGCCCACGCAGGCCGGCTGGGTGCAGGGCCTGAATGGCACCGATGGCGGCACCGTCTACATGGGCCTGCCGTTTGCCCAGCCACCGGTGGGCGAGCTGCGCTGGAAGGCCCCCGCGCCCGTGCAGCCCTGGCAGGGCGTGCGCCTGGCCGACCGCGCCGGCCCCGCCTGCAAGCAGGACGCCTTGCTGCCGCCCGCCGGCGTGCCCGGCTCCAGCGAAGACTGCCTCTACCTCAACGTGCACGTGCCGCCTGGCGTGCAAGCCGGCAGCAACGCGCCGGTGATGGTGTGGGTCCACGGCGGCGCCTTCCTGACGGGCGCCGGCTCCCAGTACGACGGCAGCCGACTGGCGCAGACCACCGGCACCATCGTCGTCACCGTCAATTACCGCCTGGGCATCTTCGGCCTGATGGCGCTGGATGCCTTGAGCGCCGAAGACCCGGCCGGCAACCACGCTCTGCAGGACCAGCAGGCCGCCCTGCGCTGGGTTCAGCGCAACATCGCCAACTTCGGCGGCGACGCCAAACGGGTGACGCTGTTCGGCCAGTCGGCCGGCAGCATCAGCGTGTGCCAGCAGCTCGTCTCGCCAGCTGCGGCAGGCCTGTTCCAGCGCGCCATCTTGCAAAGCGGGCCCTGCACCCTGGGCACCTTGAAGCGAGAGCAGGCCGTGGCCACGGGCAACGCCCTGGCGCTCAAGCTGGGTTGCCCGGCGGGCCCGTCGCAGCTCGCCTGCCTGCGCAGCAAGTCCACCGACGAGGTCTTCAACGCCGCGCCCTCGATCGACTTCGAAGACCCGCGCACCCTGCTGGGCCTGTCGCCCTGGGTGGACGGCGTGATCCTGCCCGCCGCGCCCAAGGACCTGGTGCGGCAAGGCAAGTTCCACCGCGTGCCGACGATGGTGGGCGCCACCCGAGAAGAAGGCCGCCTGTTCGTGGCGCTGGCCTACGACCTGCGTCGCGGCTCACCGCTGACCGAGGCCGAGTACAAGGCCCTGGTCACCGACATCGCGGGCAGCGCCACGCTGGCCTCCATCGTCACGCTGGACTACTCCAGCAAGCGCCTGGGCTCGCCCAACCTGGCCGCATCGGCCCTGCTGACCGACGCCATGTTCGCCTGCGGCACGCAGTCGGCCGCGCGCAGCCTGTCGGTCCACGTGCCCACCTATGCCTACGAGTTCCAGGAGCCGCAGGTGCCCCAGCTGGCACCCGATCCCTTCATGAACTGGGGGGCTTACCACGCGTCCGAGCTGCCCTTCCTGTTCCAGTCCCGCATCGCGACCACGCCGCCCAGCCCCGACCCGGCCGACGTGGCCTCGCCGGCGCAGCTGCAGCTGTCGGCCCAGATGGCGCAGTACTGGGGCCGCTTCGCCGCCACGGGCAACCCCAACGGAGGCGGTCAGCCGAACTGGCCGCGCTTCAACAAGCTGACCTCGCCCACGCAACAGCTGACCACGCCCAAGGTGTCGACCAACCTCTTCGGCGGCGTTTACGCCAAGCACCAATGCCTGATCTGGGACACGGCCACGGCGCTTGGCATCGGATTGTGAAATCCGAGCGGTTTGCCTGGGCTCCAAGGCCATAGGCGGGCGCTCCTGCAAGGTCACACGCGATGGCGCACAATCGCGCCCTCTGCGTGCCCCGAGGGTGCGCCTGCCCGATGCCACCAAGGAGACCGCCCGTGCCCAGCCCACTCGATCGCCTGCAGCGCCTCGATGTGTCCGCCATGCGGCGTGGCATCGAAAAAGAAGGCCTGCGCGTGCTGCCCGATGGCTCCCTGGCGGCCGACGCCCACCCGCGCGCCCTGGGCTCGGCCCTGACCCACCCGCACATCACCACCGACTTCAGCGAGTCGCAGCTCGAACTCGTCACGGGCGTGCACGCCGGCATCGGCGACTGCCTGCGCGAGCTCACCGACATCCACCGCGAGGTGCTGCAAGCCATCGGCCCGCAGCGCATGTGGGCCAGCTCCATGCCCGGCCACCTGCCGCCCGACGGCGCCATCCCCATCGGCTACTACGGCAGCTCCAACGTGGGCCAGGCCAAGCGCGTCTACCGCAATGGTTTGGTGCACCGCTACGGCGCGCGCATGCAGACCATCAGCGGCATCCACTACAACTGGTCGGTGCAAGGCGCCACCACCGAGGACTACTTCGCGCTGATCCGCAACTTCCGCCGCCACGTCTTCGTGCTGCTGATGCTGTTCGGTGCCTCGCCCGCCGTCACCAAGGGCTTCGTGGCCGGGCTCGATCACGGCCTGCAGCCCCTGGGCGACGACACCCTGCACCTGCCGCACGCCACCTCGCTGCGCATGGGCCGCCTGGGCTACCAGAGCGACGCGCAAAGCGCGCTGTGCGTGAGCTACAACCACCTCGACGGCTACGCCCGTTCGCTGCACGGCGCGCTGATCGGCTCGCACCCGCCTTACGAGGCCCTGGGCATCCAGGCGCCCGACGGCAGCTACCGCCAGCTGGGCACCAGCCTGCTGCAGATCGAAAACGAGTTCTACAGCCCCATCCGCCCCAAGCGCGTGACCCAACCTGGCGAGCGCCCGCTGCACGCCCTGCGCGAGCGCGGCGTCGAGTACGTCGAGGTGCGCTGCATGGACCTGCAGCCCGAGCTCACCGTGGGCATCGACGAGCACACCCTGCGCGTGCTCGACGTCTTCCTGCTGTGGGCGATGACCTCCGAGAGCCCACCCGACTCGCCGCAAGAGATCCGCGAGCTGGTCGACAACCAGCGCCTGGTGGCCTCGCGCGGCCGCGAGCCCGGCTTGAGCCTGCGCCGCAACGGCGACAGCGTGCTGCTGTCAGACTGGGCCGCCGACGTCATGGCGCAAGGCCTGCCTCTGGCGCGCCACCTCGACGAGGTGCACCACACCGACGCCTTCTCGCAAGCCTGGCGCAAAGCCACGCAAGACCTGCAACAGGCCGACCACCTGCCCTCGGCCCGCGCCTTGCAAGCCATGCGGCAACTGCACGCGGGCGAGCACGCGGCCTTTGGCCTGGCCGCCTCCGAGCGCGTGGGCCAGGCCCTGCTGGCCCAGCCTTTGAGTGCGGCCGAGCGCGAAGCCGCGCTGTTGCGCGCCAACCGCTCGTGGCAGGCCCAGGCCGAAATCGAAGCCACAGACCGCCTTACATTCGAGGCGTACCGACAGCAGTTCCTGGACCCGGCGCGCCTGGTGGTTTGACGCAGGCGGGGCCGGGCACCCTCAGCCCCTTGCCTTGCCTCACATGCGCCACCAGCCTTCGCTCCGCACCGGTCTGTTCAGCCTGATCCTGGGCCTGGCCTTCGGGCTGGGTGCCACGCTTGCCGCCGTGGCGCCCACGCCTGCGCAGGCGAAGCCGCACCACACCGCCAGCCACGCGTCCAGCCCGGCCTCGCAGGGCGCCTCACAGCCGGTCGCAGCCAACACGGCGCCCAACGCAGGTGCCAACGCTGCCCGCCCACCCGAAGCTGTCATCGAAGAACCCGCCACGCTGCACCTGGCCAACCGGCCCATCCTCACGCTGCAGACGGCCTTCCTGGGCATGACGCCTGAAGAGCGCGTGCGCCGCGCCAGCCACAACATCGACCAGGCGCTGGCCGCTGGGGGGCCGGGCCGCGTCACCACCCGCTCCACGCCCGAAGGCGAGCTGATCTTCATCGACGGCGTGATGACCATCGTGCTGCACGCCGCCGACGCCGACCCGCTGCTGGGCGACACCCTGACCAGCCTGATCGATCGCACCGTGGCCGCGCTGAACCTGGCCATCCGCGAAACGCAAGAAGGCCGCGACACCCGCAGCCTGCTCACCAGCCTGGCCTGGGTGCTGGGCGCCACCACCGTGGCCGCCGCGCTGCTGTGGGCCCTGGGCCACCTGCGCGACGCCGCCCTGCGTTTGCTCGAGCGCTACCTGGACACCAAAACCCGCAAGCTGGCCGACGCCCAGGTGCTGCGCCGTGGCCGTGTGCGCCAGGCCGTGGGCCACCTCGACACCGCCTTGAGCTGGGGCCTGGGCCTGCTGGTGGCCTATGGCTGGCTGAGCTTTTCACTGCAGCAGTTCCCGTACACGCGGCCCTGGGGCGAAGGCCTGCGCCGCTTCCTGGTGGGGGCCGTGCTGGAGCTGGGCAGCGGCATCGTGCACGCCGTGCCCGGCCTGGTGGTGGCTGGCCTGATCCTGCTGCTGGCGCGCGCCGTGGTGGGCGGCCTGGCGCGCGTTTTCCATCGCGTTGAAACCGGCCACCTCACGCTCAGCTGGTTGCGCCCCGACGCGGCCACGCCCACCCGTCGCGTGGCCTCTTGGGTGATCTGGATCTTCGCGCTGGCCATGGCCTACCCCTACCTGCCCGGCGCTGAAACCGAGGCCTTCAAGGGCATGTCGGTGCTGGTGGGCTTGATGCTGTCGCTGGGCGCGTCCAGCTTCGTGGCCCAGGTCGCAGCGGGCCTGATCCTGACCTACAGCAACACCCTGCGCAAAGGCGAGTACGTGCGCGTGGGCGAACACGAAGGCACCGTGCTGGAAGTGGGCGCCTTCAACACCCGCATCCGCACCGGCCTGGGCGAAGAGATCGTGCTGCCCAACAACATCATCGCCAACGGCGCCACCAAGAACTACTCGCGCGAGGTGCAGGGCCCCGGCTACATCGTCGACACCACCGTCACCATCGGCTACGACACGCCATGGCGCCAGGTTGAAGCCATGCTGATCGAAGCCGCGCGCCGCACCCCCGGCGTGCTGGGCACCCCCGCGCCGCGTGTGTACCAAACCGCCTTGAGCGACTGGTACCCCGAGTACCGCCTGGTGGCCCAGGCCATCCCCGATCAGCCGCGCCCGCGCGCCGAGGTGCTCAGCGCCCTGCACGCCAACATCCAGGACCTGTTCAACGAAAACGGCGTGCAGATCATGTCGCCGCACTACGTGCTCGACCCGCACGAGCCCAAGCTGGTGCCCAAGGCCAAGTGGTTCACCCCACCGGCCCAGGGCCCCAAGGCCTGAGCCGCACGAAGGTGAGGGGAGGGCCCATGGTTCAAAAGTTGACGGCGCTGCTGTGCCTGGCCTGGCTGGTGGGCTCACCCTGGTGGTCCAGCGCCATGGACCGCAACCCCAACGGCCTGGCCTTGCTGCTCGCCCTGCTGGCCCTGAGCTGGTGGGGCGCCCACCGCTGGCGCGCGCGGGGCATGCAGCCCAACTGGCCTGTGCGTTTGCTGCTGTGGCTCACGACCCTGTTCGTGGGCTTTCAGGTGTACGCGGTGCTGGTGGGCAACCTGGACTTCATGAACGAGGTGATCAAGGCCGCGCCCCCCGGCTCGCTGGAGCGCTACCTGGCCGTCTTCGTGCCCGGCACCCTGGTGGCCGTGCTGTACGCAGCCATGCTGGCCTACCCGCTGTGGGCGGTGTTCGGCCCCTGGCAGCTGGTGCTCACGGCCATGGTGTTCGGCTTCGTGCGCCTGGTGCAGGCGCCTTACACCGCGTTTGAAGCGCCCCGCACGCTGGGCGACAAGGTGGCCATGACCGAGCTGGCGCTGTGCGTGATGGTGATGGCGGTTGTGGTGGGGGGGTTGCAGTGGCGCCTGGGCGCGCCGCGCGACGGCAAGGCTTGATGCGCCTGCTGGGCCGCTGCGACGACACCGAGCTGGCCCTGGGCAGCGACGTGATGAGCACGGCGCTGGAGGGCTACGCCCTGCTCAAGGTGCTGGGCAAAGGCTCGGGGCTGGAGGAGCTGCGCCAGGGCATCGGGGCGCGGTTTGCCCGGCAGGGCGGTGCGGGCGCGCGAGAGGTGACGCCCGCCGGGTGACGTTTGAAGCTGCCTGAGGGCAGGGGCCGCATGGTTGCCGGGGAGGACCCGGGGGCTGTGCGGCCTTTTTTGGTTTTTGGGGCGCGGGTGGGGTGTTTGGGGTGGCTCGCCGAGTGTTTTGGGTGGTGCGCCGAGCTATTTTGGTGGCGTGCCGAGTGTTTTGCTCGGGTGACGGGGCTTTTTGCTCGGCGTGCCGAGCTTGGAACTCGGTGAATGCACCTCGATGGGGTGTGAGTGGGTGCTGGAGCTCGGGTGTTGTCTGAAATTACTCGTCTTGTGTCCGGAAATGAGTGGCGCGCGAGTGATTGAGCTCGGTGGTTGTCGTGAAATGGCGCGTTGGTGGGTGGTTGGGGGGGAATGGG
>SCMV01000035.1 GCA_005502875.1 Comamonadaceae bacterium 2PF
GGTCATGGCGGGGTGAATCGGTGGAGTCGGGGTCAGGGTGGGATGCTAACCGGGTTCGGTTTGTGCGGCGCAGCAAGTCAAGCTGCGGCCCTGCAAGTTCGGGGCCGCCTCAGCTCACAGCCGATGCGGGAGGACGAGCTGGAGGGACCCAACGCAGCGCCGCCCACAAGGCCAGCGCCAGCAGGGCGTGGCCCAGCACGAATGTGTGGGCAACGCCGTCAGCCCCGCCCCAGTGGGCACCCAACACCAGCACGAAGCCAAACCCCAGGGCGGACGACGTGGATATCAGCGTCCTCGCCCACTGCCGACCGGTCGCGGTCAGCGCATCTGCAGGCGGGTACTGCAACGCGATGAAAGGCAAGGCCCAGGCCAGACGAGACGTGGTGTCAACCGCCGAGCGAAAAGACTCGCCCAGCACCCAAGGCGCCAATTGGCCCGCCAACGCCACGGCGACACCGGCCATCACGCCCACACCCAGCAAGGCAGGCGTGGCGGTTTTCCAGGTGAAACGCCAGACCGCGTCGGCCCCTTCCGCGCCTTTTTGGAAAAAGCGTGGGTAGAGCATGCGGGTGACCACCTGGATCGGAAACAGGCCCAACTGAATGAACCTCGTTGCCGCACCGTATGCACCCAGGGCAGATGCGTCGGCGTACCTGCTCAAGATCATGCGATCCATGTTGCCCTGCAGCGCCCGAGCCGTCTGGTTCGCCGCGAACGTCATGCCTTGGCCCAAGTCGCGCCAGTGCGCCACCCACATGGGCGCCCCGCGCTCGCGGATGAGCCACCACCACAGCAGCACGCTGACCAAAAGAGACTGCAGCAGCACCGCTTCGATCCAGGCCAGCAAATCGGTCACTTCAAACACCAGGAACACCACGGCTGCCAGCACCAGGCGACCCGCAAAAACGGTCGATCGCACCCATGCCGCCGTTGAGACTTGCCGATGGGCCACCAGGGCCAACTCGACCGACGCCAGGGACCGTGCCTGGAGAACCTCACCGCCCAGCGCCATCGCAACATGTCCCCATGGGATGTCGACCATCATTGGGCCTGTGGCCAGCACCGTGCTGCCCACCAGCACCAGCGGAAAGGTGATGGCCGACCAGGTGAGCACCGTTCCCAACCAGGGGCGATGTTGATCAGGCTTGAGTGACACCGCGCGCACCAGCAAGTCTGCGCTGCCCAAGCCGATCAGCTCGACCGCGACGCCCACGATGGCGACCAAGGCCGTGTAACGTCCAAACTGCTCAATGCCCAGGCCTCGGGCGGTCAAGGCAAACGTGACCAACTGCAGGCCCAAGGCTCCCACCGTTGGCAGCATGGACCAAAGGAATGTCGCGCCACGCATGGCTTGCCACCATGCCCCAAGCCGAATCATCTACAGGCCTTCTCTCCCGGCGCAGGGTTGCGAGCGTATTCCACGAACACATCACCCCAGTGAGACGCATAGCGCCCACGCACCTTGTCGTACTCCAGCAGCCACCCCACCCAGGGCGATTCGGGTTCGCGACGCAGCAAGGGATAAAACAACAACCTCGCGGTCAATCCAAATGTTTTGAGCAAGCTGCGAACGGGCCCACTGCCCACCATCTCCCAACGCACCGCGTGGTTGCCGACACGGTAACGTCGCTGGCGCAACCATTTGAACGATGCACGCGACTCGGGGACTTCCTCGTTCACCAGGGCCTCCTTCGTCCAGGCCATCGGGTGGCCAGCGTAGAACAGCGTCCTGAAGAACACCGTGTCACCGCCCCCGGACAAGCCGAACGCGTCGTCGAACAACGGCCTGGGCGATCGTGCGATCGCAGCCATGTCGATCAGGAAGTTGCAGGTGCAAAAAACGAAGGGGCGCCCGTCCAGCGTCTGCTGCTGAACGGACCAGTAGCGGGCGTGACGCTGCAAGTGCTCGTGACGAGCCGGAAAGACCGGTGCCACTGGCCCTCCCACGACCGTCGCTTGGGCACGGGCCTGCTCCGCGAGCAACGCGGTCAGCCATGTTTCACTCGGCCACTCGTCATCGTCGATCATCGCCACGAATCGCACCTTCAAGAGGTCAGCGGTATCGAACACCAGGTTGCGCGCAGCAGAAATGCCAGGCCGACGCTCGATCAGGTAATGGATCGTCAAACCCGAGTGCAGTCCAAAAGCCTCAACGGCCTTGCCCACCTCGGGGTCGTTGCCATCGTTGTCAACGACGATGACCTGGGGAGGTTCAGCCAGCGACTTTGCAGCCACGGCGATGTGCTCCAACAAGCGTTGCAGGGAGGGCAGCCTTTTGTAGGTGCACAAGCCCACTGCCAGCCCATCCAAAGTCACCGCGTTCGCGTCCATGTTTGCTCCCGTGACAACCATCAGGCCGTCTCTGCCTTGACATACCGACTGGTGCGGGCACCCGCCAGACCAGCCAGGCGGCCTGCGTAATGCGCCGCCATCAGAACGTAGAGAGCAAAATCGGGGCCATCCAGCCGCAATCCACCCCAGGCCGCACGAAGAACCGACGTGAACAGGCCCTTGACCGCGCCGAACACAACACGCCACTTTCCGTCATAGCTGGCGTCGATCAAGGCCATGTACGAGCCGGTGGTCGCGTAACGCGAAAGCAAGGCCTTTCGGGTCAGGCGCTCGGCCGGAGCTGGCTCGATGACCACCGCCTCGTCACACCACACCAGCACGCCACCCGCCCTGGCCACTCGCCGAAACAGGTCGTAGTCCTCTCCACCCGACGCTCCGTAGTCGTTGCGAAACAAGGGCAGTCCCAGTTTCTCGACCGTCGATCGGGCAATCAGCAGGTTCTGGGTGGTGTTCAACGTTTGAACCACGCCGGTGGGCCAGCGCTTGCGTTTGGCAAAAAGGCTGTTGCGCGCAAGGAGGTTGGCGCCAGGCGGCAGCTCGCCCTCCACCGGACCACCCACGAGATCGGCACCCCAACGGCCAGCGGCACTCAGCAGTGCAGCCAGCCAGCCCGAGGTGACCCGTCCGTCGTCGTCCAGCATGATCAGGTGCTGCCAGCCGGGGCTGACGCGATCGGCCGCCGCCACGATGGCGTTGCGCACCTGGGAAACACCGCGCTCGCGAACCGCAATGCACTCGATGTGGGGAAACAGCGCCTGGGCCGCTTCAACCACCGCCGGGGCGTCAGTGCCACATTCGTTGTCGGCGACGATCACCTTCACCCCGGTGCCAGACAACTCGGCAGCGAGGGAGCGCAACAAAATCGAGAGCAGCTCGGGTCGCCGGTACGTGGGGATGCCGATGACGACATCAGAGTGGGAGGTGTTCATGGAAATGGTTTGAGCAAGCATCACAACGCCGGCGACAAAGCGCCACCCAACCGCAGGCCCTTGACCGCCTCGATCGAGCCCTCGACGGTGAAATGGCCGTAGTCATACTGCATGGGAACGTCTGCACCCGCCAAGGTCTTGCAAACATCGTTTCCGCAAAGCGATCGCAGCAGCGATTCGTAACGGATGCCCTGGCCCGAGGACACCGCTCGCATCTGATCGTCAAGCGCAAACAGTTTGTCGACCAGGGCTTTGCGAACCGCTTGCGGGTCGCCGCCGGAGTTGACCAGCACACGAGGAAGGGCCGTCACGTACTGTGGCGCTGGCCCCACCAGCACCACCTCGCGCGCATGAGGCTTGACGGCCTGGAGGGTCGCTTTCAGGTGCGGCAGGTCCACCGAAGACCACCGCCCCGCGAGCACCAGCACGTCGACCGGGTTGTCCTTCATCCAATCGACCAGGATGTGGCGCATGAACTCGCGGCACGCAGGCACACCGTGGGGTGCGGACACCAATGGCCGGCACCCGGTCTCGGTGGCCTGCAAAACATGGAACTGCTTGCCCCACACCCCTTCGAGACCAGGCCAAAGGTGCGCGGCATGGCTGTCCCCCACCAGCAACATGCGCGGCTTGTCAGCCGTGGAACGCAAGCAGCGCGCGCTGTCAAAGGTGCCTTTTTGACCGACGATGAAGCAGCTGCCGCCCCGATAGGCCGCATCCCCGTCGTACGCCACGTACCCCGCCAGCCTCAGCTGCCTGGCATCGAGGTCGGTGCGGGTGCTGTGCCCTTGGCTCAACCCCCAGGCGACACCACCGACCAGGCACCAGGGCAGCAACCCCAGCAACACGACCCTGCCTGGCGCCAGACCTGGCCAGGCCTGCCGCAAAGGCGCTTCGACGAAGCGATGGCTCACCTCCGCGAAGGCAAACGAGAGGCCCACGGTGAGTGCCACATGAGACCAGCCGTCCTCGCTGAACCAGACCATGCGGCTGAACACCATCACGGGCCAATGCCACAGGTACAACGCATATGAGCGCTGGCCCACCCAAGTCAGGACAGGGTGTCCCAGAGCCCGTGAAACCACGTTGCCTGTGCCGCTGTTGCGGCCTGCCCGGATGACCAGCGCTGCCCCGATCACTGGAACGAGCGCAGCCAGCCCGGGGAACGCCGTCATGCTGTTGAAGCTGCGCACCGCATAGGCAATCATGAACAAGCCCAGCAGGGCCATCGGGGCGGCAGGAAGGTGCTTGCGCTCCCCTGTGCCGATGGGGGTCATGGCGAGCCAAGCGCCAACGCCCAACTCCCAGGCGCGAGAGACCGCAAGGTAGTAGGCGGCATCGATGTCCCGCCTGACCATGAATTCGCTGACCCCCAGGGACAGCAAGATCCCCACCGCCAACCAGGTGCTGCTGCGCCATCCGAGCCTGAACGCCACCAGCATCAACACCGGCCACACCAGGTAGAACTGCTCCTCCACCGCAAGGGACCAGGTGTGCAGCAACGCCTGGTCATGCGCCGCACCGGCAAAGTACCCAGAGGAGGACAGGAAATGATGGTTGGAGACGAAGAAAGCCGCCGACACGGCGGATGAGCCCAGCTTCTCGATGTCAATCGGCAGCAGCGTGAACGATGCGAAGGCCATCACCACCACCAGCAGGAAGATCATGCCGGGAAAGATCCGTCGCACGCGGCGCTCATAAAAGCGCAAAAGCGAGAACGAGCCATCTGCCAGCTGATGCTTCAAGATGCCCGTGATCAGGAAGCCCGAGATCACGAAGAACACGTCCACGCCGACGAAGCCACCCCAGATACCGGGCGCGCCTGCATGGAAGAAAATGACGGCCAGCACGGCGATCGCTCGCAGGCCGTCGACGTCCGGACGGTGGGCAGGGCGCGTGCTCTGGCTCACGTTTGTTTCTCCTGTGACTGCAGGCCCATGGAGCGGAACACGAAGATCAGGAACCAGTGAAAGCCTGCGTTGAAGACTTCGCGCGTTTCGGCCATTCCCGAAATCAGAAACAACACGCCCAGCGAAGCGATGGCGCCAGCGCACAGGGGGTGAAGCTGATGCCCCAGGCCAAACACCAGCAGGAACACGGTGACCAGGAAGGTGGCGAGCCCCAAGAGCCCTGAATCACCCAGCACGGCGATGTACATGTTGTGCGGTGTGTAGATCTCACCAAGGTGTCCGAGCCGGTTGAGCAAGGCTTCGGTCACCACGCTCTTGCCTGAGAACGTGCCAGGCCCCTGGCCAAACAAGGGGTGCTCCATCGCATGCTCGATGTAGATGCCCCAGATTTCGGTTCGCCCGGTCAGGGTCGGATCTTTGCCGAGCAGGTCCAGCGCGATGGGCATCACGAACTGGGACATGAGCACCAGGAACAACAGGTAGCAGACCTGCCACAACACGGACAGCCCCCATGAGACACGACCGGCCAGAGAGCGGTAGATCAAGACGTGCCCCAGCACGCACGCCCCGGCAACCAGGGACGTCGCCGACTTGGCGCCGATCAGGCTGACGACCGCCAACAAACACACCGCAGTGGGCAGCCGCCAGTGTTGCCGTCTCCAGGTGGCAAGCCCGACCGCCAGCATCAGCGAGGCCACCCACCCAAAGGCATTCTTGTGAACAAACAACCCTCGCCATCCGGTCTGTTTCTGGATGTCGGCATCCTCTTGCAGCCCACTGCCGGACAGCACCACCGAAAGCGACAAGATCACGAAGAAAACCCACAGCATGGTTGCAATGGCGTCCTCGGTCTTGAGGTGTCGACCGACCAGGCTGCCGCTGACGATCGTCACCACCCAAAGCAACGTCACCCGCATGGACATCATGGGGTCTTCGCCGAACAAGGTGCAGGCCAGCGCCACGGATGCCAGGACCGTGACAGGCTTGAGGATGCTCACCATGGGGCCGGTTCCGTGGCTGCTCACGTCCCACACCAGTGCCGCCAGGATGGAGACCCAAAGGATCGATTGAAAGATGTAGAGCGGCACGTCGGTCTCGCGAAAGATGAGCCCAACGCTGGTCATCGTGCCCCCGGTCCAGATCCAGGAGTTGGAGAACTTGATCATGGCGGCAGCCATCAACGCCATCCACACCCACTTGATGTCCAGCGCGGGTGCCGTCGCGGTGCTCCGAAGTGCGCCTGTGTTCTTCATGCCGTGGTGCATCCGCTGTTGCAAAGGTCAAGCCCGGGGTCAGCGCAGGCTGTCCGAGAGCTGATACGCCGCCACCCATTCGATGGACAGCACCGAGGGCATGGGGGTGTCCTGGTCGGCCTTTCCAACCATCGTCCCCCCAACGGCCAAGTTCATCAGCATGTACATCGGTTGATCCAGTCCGGCGGGTGTTTTGAAGTGGGCAACAGGACGCCGATCGATGTAGTAAACCAGCCTGTCCGGGGTCCAAAGCACGCCGTACTGATGAAAGCCTTCTGTCGCACTCGCCAGGCGCGTCCTGCATGAAGACACCTTTCTGACGCCGCTTTGCGGATCCTTCCAGTGCGTGGTCTGAACGATGACGTCGGGCTTGTGCCCCACCACCTCGAAAACATCGATCTCCGGAGGCCAGCTTTTGTTGTCGGGGAGCAGCCAGAAGGCTGGCCACAAGCCCTTGCCAGCGGGTATGCGAGCGCGCAGCTCAAAGAAACCGTGCTTCTGAGTGAACGACGGCCGGGAGCTCAGCAGGCCCGAGACAAACTCGTAGCCCATCAGGTGCGCCTTGGCCGATTCAGGTGTTCGCTGCGCCGTGATCTCCAGGCGTCCGTCCACCAGTCGGAACGGGTCCAGCTTCAACGCCTCCTTGCCTGTGCCCTTGTACCCTGGGTCAACGTAGATCTGTTGCTCCTGGTTGCCCTGCAGGGTGCGCTTGACAGGCCAGTCGTAACCCAGCCATCTTTGCTTGTTCGCGTCCCAGCCGCCGTCGTAGTGCGGATGCCATCTGCTCCAGCCCTTGTCGAGTTGCTCAAAGTCATCGAAGAACGTGCGCTTGAGCTCGACATCCAGGGTCGGTGCACCAACGGCGGATTCACACGCCTGGTTGACCGCCGATGTTGTGAGTGGCAAGACAATGGCTTGCGCCGGAGCTTGTGGCGGCAGCGGACGGTCGAGGTGTTCACCTGAACACGCAGACATGGCGGCACCCAAGCCGCACAACAGAAAGAGCAAAAGGCCGCGTGTCACGCTGCCACCTTGCCGGCCTCGTCGGTGCGAGGACGTTGCATGAGCGCCGCGTCCACCTTGCGACGCAACCAACGTGTCACGGGTTGCTCGATCCACTCGTGCACCCACTTGCCACCCAGGATCCCGGCGGCCATGCAGACCACGATGTAGCCCTCCACAGAGGTCCAACCCATCCGGTGCCAGACCATGGCAGCCACCGTCAGGGAGAACGGGTGAGACAGGTAAATCGCGAACGACCAGTCGCCCCCCCTGGAGAGCCAACGCTTCCAGGTTGGCAGCCGAGGGCTTTCGGGCAGGCACACGGCAGAAAGAACCAAGGCGGCGGCAGGCAGGCCCATCCACCAAGGCCTGGCCAGCCAGTTCGCACCGGTGATGCCAGACTGATGCGAGAAAACCATCCAGAGCAAGGCCACCGACGTCAAGGCCGCTGCCTGCATGCCCGAAAGCCTGAAGCCCCGCAGGCGCAACATGGCCACCCCGGCGCCCATGAGGAACTCCAGGACGATGGGGTTCCACCAGAAGTTCATGGGCGACAGCAGTCCTGACCACGCCACCTTGTGCGCCCCACCCAAGCCAAGCACCCCGAGCACGGCGACCAATGCCATCAAGCCCCAACGCCTGGGCAAGAGCAACGACAAGGTCATCAACAGGTAGAAGAACATTTCGAAGTTCAACGTCCAGCCCAAGATCAGGACCGGATAAAACTTTCCGTAGGCGTTCTCCCAGGGCAAGAACACGTAGGAAGCGACAACGTGGGACCAGTCAACGCTCTTGTGGGAAACGTGTGCCGGGAACAGCAACAACGCCAGCAACATGAGGGTGGTGAACAACCAATACATCGGCGCCACGCGCACGACACGCCGAACCAGGAAGCGCCAGGCCTCTGCGGGCTTGCCATAGCTGGCATGCCCCAAATGCAGCATGATGAAACCGCTCAGGACGAAGAAGATGTCCACCCCACCTGGCAGAAAAACCGGGGCCCAGGGGTCGAGGTCGCGACCACGCGTGAACAAGGCCTCGGTGGCCTCATGCTGGATGTGCCCGAAAAGCACCATGAACGCTGCAACGAAGCGCAAGATCTGCGCGTTGTGCAAGACGGATCGATCGGGGTCAGACGCCATCGATCGCCCCCCGCAACCACTGACGCACGGTCAACGCGCCTGTGCGTGACAGGTGGTTGTCGTCGGCATAGAGCACCCCCGCCGAGCTTTGCACGTTGCACAACACCTGGTCGCAAAGGTGGCTGCCCAGGTCAACCACCTGAACTCGGTCTTTGGGCAGGCTGGCTTTCGCAAGAAGCTCTCGGAGTTCGCGCTGGCGAGCCTGATGTTCTTGCACGGTAACTGGCACCGACATCCTCATGTCGAACTGGTGCTTCATCGCCAAGGCCCTGGGAACGTCGTACTGCTGCTCAGGGATGTGGGCCACCAGGGTGATGCGTCGCCCCTCGAGTTCAGCGACGGTTCGCTCGATCGCCCGCACGAAAACCCGACGGTTTTCGGCATAGCTCTTCTCGAGGCTTTGGTCATCGGTGATGAAAATGTTGCCCTGATGGAACTGGCCGAACCTCGTGCCCAGCAGCGCGGAAGTCCAGCGACTCACCCAGACAACATCTTTGATTTCAGGGTTCGACTTCAGGTATGCCACCGCAGCTTTGGCGAATTCCTCGCATCGGGGATCCTGCTGACGAACGCCTAACAGGGGAAAGCAGCCGCTGTGCGTGAGCACCACGCCTTGCTTGCCCCCATCCTTGCCCAGTTGATCAAGGCCCGGAGCCAGCGCGTCGCCAAAACTGTCACCCCACAAGGCATAACTGGGATTGATCAGTGTGCCCGACGGGTCAGCCGCCTGGCCCATTTCACAAGCGAGACCCTGCGTGACCTTGGACGGCTCCACCCTGTCACACCTTGCACGCAGCGGGTTCACGTCCAGGGCTGCGCGTGCCAACTCCTGAGCCACTGGATCCCAGCGCTGAGGCAAGCCGTGCGTGAGTTGCAGGCTCACTGCCCACACCACAGCCGCCACCGCCGACGCACCCACGAGCGACACAACCCTGGGACGGCTCCACCTGACCGCACCCAGCATGCCGCGTGGCGGGCTTTCAATCCACCGCCAACTCATCCATGACACCAGCCACAGAACCAAGCCGTAAGCCAGCAACTCGAACAGCTCAAGGTCTCTGAACAGGACGTACCTCGCCAGCACCAGCAAAGGCCAGTGCCACAGGTACATCGAATACGACACCCGGCCGATGTGCTGCAAAAAGCCGTTGGCCAAGGCACGCTGCGCCCAGCCATGCGGTTGAGGGCTCACCCCTGCTGCGAGCACCAGCGCGGTACCCAAACACGGCAGCATCGCCTGCCAACCGGGGTAGCCTTGAGGCGCAGGCATGCCGAACATGCACAGCAGCAACAGCGCCACACCTGGGTACGCCAGCCAGCGCTGCCCGCGCTGCAACCAGCCCCAGTGCGGCGCCGCCAGCGCCAGGCAGGCGCCGATGGACAACTCCCACCAACGAGACATGGGCAAGTAAAAAGCCCAATCAGGGCGGAACCAGCCGGCCCACGTCGACCAGGCAAACGACAGCACACCCAAACCACTCAGCAGGCGCAGTCGCGACGCCAATGTCCAGCTCCGCGACCACATCATCAGAATCGGGAACAGCAGGTAAAACTGCTCCTCGACCCCGAGGGACCAGGTGTGCAGCAGCGGCTTGAGTTCCGAGGCCGGGTCAAAGTAGCCCGCCTTGAAGTGGAAGTACAAGTTGGACGCAGACAAGACCGTGGCCAACACACTTTGGCCGTATGCCTTGAGGTCCACAGGCGCCAGGACCACGGCAAAAATCGCGCTCATGACGGCCAGCATGAACACCATGGCAGGCCACAGGCGGCGAAAGCGCTGCACATAGAACTCGGACAACGCGAAGGCGCCCTTGGTCAGGGATTGGTCAATGGTGCCTGCGATCAGGAAGCCCGAAATGACGAAGAACACGTCCACGCCGACGTAGCCGCCCACCAGCGGGGTTCCCCCCACGTGAAACAGCACGACTGGCAAGATCGCCAGCGCCCTCAGTCCATCGATGTCCGGTCGATGCGCGCTCATGCTGGTCGCCCCGCTCACCAGTACCGCTCGAAGCGGTACTCGCCCTCGGCACGCTCGCGCAACACCTTGGCAGGCACACCAGCGATCACGGCGTTGGTCGCCTGCAGTCGCTTGGTGACCACTGCACCCATGCCAACCATGCACCCATCGCCAACGCCTGAGCCGGGCACGAAACGAACCGCAGAGCCCAGGTAGCAGCGCTCACCGATGTGGATGTCACGCTCCACCGCACTGGCCCCATGCGTCAAGAAGTGGGACTGGTATCCGGCGACCCAGGTTCCGGCACCGATGCGGACCTCGCCCACCACGTCAAAGATGTGGCTGTCATTGATCAGCGCAGCTTCTCCGACCACCAGGCGACGTGCGTACCCCATGTGCGCCTGGGAAGGGTCGGCAACCGCTTCACCACACTCGAAGCGATTCCAGCGACCAATGAACACCTTGTCCGCCAACTCCACTGCGAAGGGCCCGATGAAAGAAGTGCCGCGGCGGATGACAACCCCCTGGCCGCACTTGAACCGCTGAACGGCGATGATCACGCCCCACGCGATTCGCGCAGACGGGTGAATGTCCGCGCCAAACACCCACACCAGCAGGCTTCGGCGAACGATGGCAAATGGGAGCCAAGCAACACCATAGGCAGCGAGCTTGAGGAGCTTTCGCCCGATTCCACTCATGTGTTGTCCCCTTGCGGGCAGCGGACGCTCGATGCGTTCACAGGTCTGACGGCACGCCTCATTTTTTTCGTCAAAGTGTCTTCCAGCCAACGTTGAGACAAGTGCGACACCAACAGGGTTGGCGCCAAGGAAAGGGCAAAAAACCAGAACTGAGCACCATCACCCACTGCATCGGTCAGACCAACGCGCGACATCGCGTGCTTGACCAGCGCCATCACAATGGTTTGCCACAGGTACAAGCTGAAGCTGATGGTGCCCAACCATTGAAGGGTGGGGCTCTTGAGCCAGCGGCTCACGGTGCCTGCTTGCAGCAAGATGCCTCCCATGCCCAAATATGCAAATCCGATGCCAAGGCTCAGGTACGACAGCGCGACGCAAGACACCCACAGAGGCTGGTCCGGCAAGTGGCTCACGCTCCAGGGCAAGTCCCAGCGCTCAAAGGCCTCGTACCAGGCCAACAGCGCCAACGAAAGCCAAAGACCGGGTCTGGACATGGCCTTTTGCACGAGGGGAGCCGCCTCAGCAGGGGGACGCCACACCAACGCCAGCCCAACCAGGAAACAGGCCGCACGCAGGTGGGTGAGGATCAGACCGACCACCAGCGCGATCAGGATGGCCCTGGCCATCGGCCCTGGCATCCAACGGTTGAGCAGCGCATGGACCACGAACAAGCCGTAGAAGGCGAACTCGTAGCTGATGGACCATGCTGCCGGATGGATCAGTGGGATGGGCAAAAGCGGGGGCAACGCAAACAGGTTCGCCACCCAGACCTCCAACGAAGGCCTGGGCACCCCCTTGAACACCGACAGGACCGCGATCACCGACACCGTGACCCACAACACTGGGTAAATTCGGGTGACGCGGTTCCATGCAAAGTCGAACAGGGTGGGAGACGATCGGAACGATTGCAGGATGACCACACCACTGATGCAGAAAAACAGCTCCACCCCGAACTCAAGGCACCTGAGAACGTGATCGAGTGCATCGGCGGCGAGCCCCTGAGGGCGGTCCAAACCCGAATTGGCAACGTGGAACAAAAAAAGGGCAAAAGCCAGCGCGCCCCTCAAGCCATGAAGGGTGGTTGACCTGGCCAAGGGGGGCGCAAGCGGCTGGGTCACGCCAACGCCCTCCGCTTCCAGCCCGTGCGCAGCAGCGCACGCCTGCATGGCGCCTCCACCCAGCGCTGCACCACCTCAGCCAGAACAAGGGCCAACGCCAGCGCCAGCAACCCAAGCGCGACCGATCCAAAGACGTCCAGGTTCAGAGGCCCGTGACCGGCTTTCGCGGCCAGGCGCAAGCCTCCTTGCACCACGTACATTTCCACCAGCGCGTGGGTCATGTAGAGGCTGTAGGAGACCCTGCCAAGCCACACGCTGACCGGACTTGACAGCCCCCATGCGCCCGCTTGATTGGTCAAGGCCCACATCAGCATGGCCGGGCAGGCCAGCACGGCCAGCTCGGGCCAGGGCCCCGCCAGCACGAGGCACGTCAGGACGGGCGCAAGGCACAACCAGGATGAGCCCCAACGTGGCTGCGTGCAACACAGCATGCCGGCCAGGAACAAAGGCAGGGCTCGCAACATCAGAAGGCCGCCGTTGGTGGGGTGGGCGTCGTGACCATCAACGAGCGCGTACAACGCCAGCGGCACGGCACAACACGCCCAAACAGCCCAACGCCCAGACACCGCACCGAGTCGTTGAAGAAGCCAGGCCAGCAATGGGAAGACAAGGTAGGCGTGCCACTCGGCACTGATCGACCACGCAGGGTAGTTCCAGCTGCGGGACTCGATCCAGGGCCCGTGCAGCATCAACAGCGATTTGACGAAGGCATCTGCGCTGTAGCGACCGTCTTCCACCAGCCAGAGAGCCTCGTGATCAGGCATGCGCATGAAGCCCGGCAACATGAGCAACAGGGCCAGCAGGTGCACCGGGTAGAGCCGGGCAAACCTTGCTTTCATGAACCCCCAGCATGCGCCCACCTCGATTCGATGCGCGAAGACCTGCCGGTAGACGTGCATCATGACAAAGCCGCTCATGACGAAGAACATGTCCACCGTCCACCATGCCCCGCTCAGCCAGGCTTTGATGGGTGCGAGGGCCGAGCCAGGCGTCGTCAACGGAGCGGCCAGGTGATAAGCCGCCACATACAGGGCCAGCCAGCCCCGCAATCCGTCCAGGGCGTGAATGCGCTGAACCCCTTCACCCCCGCTCATGTCGCCAGGACTCCATGGCCTTGTCATACACCTGCCGGGTTCGGTCTCCGATCTCTGTCCAACTGCCACCGCCGCCTGCGGCGTCAGGAGAAGGCCGCGTGAGGCAGGCTTCTTCGATGGCGGCTGCCAGGGCCGCGACGTCTTCGCTGGGCACCAGCCGGCCTTCCTGGCCGTCCAACATGTCTTCCTTGAAGACGCCGACAGCGCTGGCGATCATCCAGCGTCGAAGCGATTTGGTCAGGTAATACACGCCGCTGGCGTCGATCTGTCGGTATGGAAAGACCAGGCTGTCGGCCACGGCAAAGAGGTCGGCCATCTCCTCGTCCGAAAGGCGGCGAGGGACCCACTCCACAACGCCGTCGAGTTGCAGTTCACTCGCCTGGCGCTGCAATGGCTCGATGTCCATGCGAGGACGCCCGGCAACGATCAACCTCAAACTGGATTTGATCTCTTGCGGCAGAGTGGCCATCGCACTCAGGATCACATCAACGCCTTTGTAGGGCTTGATCTCGCCGAACAAAACCAGGGTGTAGCGTCCCCGATCCTCATGGAAGGCCGATGTGGCCGCGGCTGGCGGCGCCACTTTCAGTGCGAGGGGGCCATGGCGAACCACATCGATCTTGCTGGCGGGCAGGCCACGCGCCACCAGGTTGGCGCGCCCTGCCTGCGTGTGCACGATGAGGCGGTCCGACGACCACAGGGGTTGATCGAAGCCATTGTTGTGAAAGGTCGAGATCTTTTCACCGTTGAAGGGCACTGTGTCGTGCACGGTGAGAACAACCGGAGACCAGCGACGAAGCTGCCGGATGAACCATGCGTCGATTTTCGGCAGCACCGCCCACTGGAAATGGACCACATCAGGGCGACGCCTCCAGACCTTGAACAAAAGCTGGCTCAAGCCCCAGATGTGCGAAACACCCTTGAGCGCAAGACGCAATTTCTCGGGCAAGAAATCAAGCCCGTCCACCCAGCGGTAGAAGTACGGGTCAACGAATTCAGCCTCGATTTCTGCCTGGTCTCCCTTTCGCAGCGGTCGCGTGGCCCATTGCGGCAACACGTTGTGAGCAACCAAGCCTTGCGTGAGCGCACCATCGTACGGACCCGTGAACAGGGAAGGGTCCACCAGCATCACGCGCATGTTTGAAGCCATGGTGTCGCTCACGCGTCGTTCATGACCAGCCCGGCAACCGCCACCGGGTCTCGACCAATCGCCTGCACGAGCGCTTTGAGCGCCGGCTTGGGCGTCATGCCCTTGCGTCCGACCAGCAAAGCCGCGCCCGACTTGGCGGCAACCACGCGCGCATCCGCTCCCAATTCATGCGCTGGGGTGTCGACGATCACGAAATCGTATTGAGCCAACGCCTCGTTGATCACCGCATCCATGGTCACCGACTGCAGCAACTCCAGCGGGTTGGGCGGCACGATCCCTGCCGACAGGGCGTGCAGTGCAGGAAAAGACTTCAAAGGTCGCTCAGGCCGCAGCCCGGTGCGTCCCGCCAAGATGGCGGTCAACCCCCTGTCCGGATCCACCCGCAGCATCTTGTGAATCCGGGGCCTGCGCAGGTTGGCATCGATCAGCAACGTGCGTGCACCCATCTGACTGAAGCTCAAAGCCAGGTTGGCAGCAAAGAACGAACAACCCGCGCCGCTTTCCGCGCCAAGAACCGCAAGGGCTCGCTTGGCTGAGCGCGGGTTGAGCACGCCCATGATCAGCTGACTGCGCAAGTCGCGAAACACCTCCGACGCCTGCGACATCGGGTCGGTCGCCACCACCAGTTCCTGGCAAATCGGTTCGCGCGCATCGGCCATCGGGTAGGCAAACTGCTTGGAAAGGGCCCAGAGCACCTCACCCTCGCTGACCATCTTCAAGGCGACAGCCGCCTCGCCAAAGCGCAGGCCTGTCTTGCGCTGGTGCTCGCCAATTTGGGCCAGCTGCTCTTCAGACAAGCGCCTGACGCTCTGCAGGTACGCGCCGATCGAGCGCTCTTCATTGGCTGGTGCCGCCAAGGGCCGCTCGTTGGACGGCAGACCGCGCGATGGAGGCAAGGCGAGGGATTCAGACATGTCGGCCATTCTTCAGCGAGGCAGGTGAAGGAAGGAGGCCGGCACGGTCAACGCGGGGCTCACTGCGCCGGATTTTTTAGCGATCGAAGCCACGTGAGACAACTCCGCCAGCAAGGGAATGTTCAGGTCGACTTCCACGTCCCTTCGGGTCAGCAGGCGAGGGGAGATGAGCTCCCGCACGAACGCGGCAACCATGGCCAAAATCGCACCACCCAGGACGCCCAACGAGATGTTCCGCAGCAAGGACGGCGATGAGGCCCCCGCTGGCACCGAAGCAGCCTTGACCACTGTGACATTGGTTTGCGTGTTCTGACTTTCAAGGTCCACCTGGCTCATCCGGGCCTGGACCGCATCCAGGGCTTTTTGGGCACTGCTGACGTCCTTGATGAGGATCGACGCCTGGTCCTGTTTTGACTTGAGATCCTGGATGCGGCGGCGCTGTTCATTGACTGCTTGCTGCAACTGAACCAACTTGGCCCGATTGATGGCACCGGTCACGTTCAACCCACTCGAGACGCGCGCAGACTCTGCCGCGATGCGTCCTTTGAGTTGTGCCACGTTGGCTGTCACGGCCTTGAGCTCAGGGTACTCAGCTCCATACCTCTGCATGAGCTCTTCTCGGCGAGCCTCTTGCCGAGCGAGCTCGGAGGTCAGCGCCGTCACCAGTTGGTTGTTGAGGATCTCCTGGGCATTGCCTGTCTGCGTTGACGTCAGTTGCTGCCTTGCAGCCGCCTCCGACGTGAGCGCCTGCAGCGCCACCATCTGAGAGTTGAGTTCCGCCAGCCTGGCACCTTCGATGTCCATGCGTTCATCGGTCGGAACAATGCCGTTTTGCTCCTGGTAGTCACGGACCTTCTTCTGCGCAGCGTCAAGTTGGCGCTTGAGGGCCTCAGCACGCTGCTCGAAGAAGGCTCGGTACTGCTTGGCAGGCTCGACACGCATGTCCAGGGTCAAATCAACATACGCCTGCACCACGGCATTCGCCATCGCAGCGGCCATTTCCGGGCTGCGAGACGAGAACGACACCTGGATGACACTGGACTCGCGGCTCGGCTTGACCACAAGGTCTCGCCGCATGACATCGGCTTGCCAAGCCTGTCGGTCGCCCACCCCACCGGTTGCCGCCTGCCATTGCTCCTTGAACGCATCGCTGGCGTCGAGCCCAGTGGCCCTGATGGCGCGCTTGATGACCCGCTCGCTTGCAATCAAATCGGTCTGCGTGGCGATGAATCCCGTGGCGACCACGCCAGGCAGCACCACACCAGCCATGGGATCGACCGCCGCAGGCTTGCCGTCAACGTGGATGGCAGCAGAGGCGACGTAGGTCTTGGGCGTCACCAAGGTGATGACGATCACGGCCAACAGGACGAACGAGAAAACGCCCAGCGCCAAGCGGCGTCTGGCAAAAATCATGGCGAGCAGTTGGTGAATCGTCATGCTGTCTGACTCAGGTTGTGCCACAGGCGTTCAAGGGCTGCGCCATGCCCGGCTCCCACCGGTCTTCGCGCTCTTTGACGAGCCCGCGCAAGAAGCCGAAAGCCCAAGCGTTGTGCAAGGCCAGGGCTGCGGGGAAAGCCAGCATCGCCTCCACTTGGCGGTGACGCGCCAGCAGATGAACGGTCGTGGCCGCGATGGCGCAAAGGTAGAGCAATGGCAAGAGCCAGAAAGCAGGCCAGACGCAACCGAGGCCCAGGGCCATGACCTGCGCCAAGAAGTTCGCCGGGACCAGCAACTGCCTTGGTCGCCATGACCCAGGGTGCTTGCGGATCGTTCGTGAGCGGCCTGCTCCGTAGTTCTGGTACTGCCGCCACAAGCCACCGAAGCTGTCGCGCGGCAGGTACCCGATGCGGATGTCGCTGTCGAGGTAGATCTTCGAGCCCAGCGCACGCTGTCGGCAATCGAGTTCGGCGTCCTCGTTGTGACTGAAGGTTTCGTCGTACCCCCCGGCGCGGCAGAACGAGGCCATGCTGAACGCAGCGTGATGTCCGTGATCGACAAAGCCGCTTCGCGCGCCGCCACGGTGAGCAGAGCCACCCGATCCCACCAAGGTGTCAGAGACCCAGGCGATGGCCCTCTGCCAGGGCGACTCACCCACGGAGTCCATCGGGACCACCACGGCGTCAGCGCCATGCTCGACCATCGACTCGTGCAGGCGTTGCAGGAAGCCCGGCGGGTAGCTGGCATGGGCATCACATCGCACAAGCAGGCTGCGCCCCGCTGCATGGTGCCTGACAGCCAGGTTGACTGCGGCGCTTTGCAAGCGACGCGGGTTGTGCATCAGCACAAGCGACCAGGGAAACGACGCTGAGAGCCTGCGCACGATCTCCGGTGTTCCATCGGTGCTTCCGCCATCGGCCACAACGAACTGCACGGGCGCAGCGGCAGGCAAACCGACGCACAACTCGCCAAGCACTTGTTCGATGTGCGCGGCTTCGTTGAGCGTGGGGATGACAACCAGGGTGTGGGGCAATTCCATGATCGTGACGGGTTGAACGGGCACGGGTTTTCCAGAACATAAGCACAGGTCATGCCCACTCGTGGTTCATCTTTGCGAGACGCCCCCCTTTGGCCGGGGGTGACGCCCCGGACTTGCGCAACGTCAGGCCCTCGCCCCGCATCGGGGCGCACCAACAGCAGGCGCCTTGTGTCAAAAAGCATCCGGAGTTGGTGCGCCATCGCGAGTGAAGACCCGTTCAGGCCGCGCCTCACCCATCCGGCCACATGGCACACCACATGCATTACAGAAAAGCAAGGCAGGAAAACCTGCATCCTCAAGGGAGCCTCCAGACATGCCCAGCTCAACGTCCTATGTGGTCACAGGCCTGAGCGTCAAGTCACGCCTGCGCGAGAAGAACCGCTTCGATCGCCTCATCACCTGGCTCAACCAGTTGGGCGCCGCCATCTTGCTCACGCTGTTCGCCCCGCTGATGGCCGTGGTCGCCTGGCTCATCTGGCGCCGAGACGGCAGCCCCATCTTCTTCGGGCACTACCGCGTGGGCCGCGACGGCCAGATGTTCAAGTGCTGGAAGTTCCGCAGCATGGTGCTGAACTCGGCCGAGATGCTGGCCGAGCTGCTCAAGAACGACCCGGCCGCCAAGGCCGAGTGGGACCGCGACCAAAAGCTCACCAACGACCCCCGCATCACCCCCGTGGGCGCCTTCCTGCGCAAGACCAGCCTGGACGAGCTGCCCCAGCTGTTCAACGTGCTCAAGGGCGAGATGCGGCTGGTGGGCCCCCGCCCCATCACCCTGGCCGAACTCGACCGCTACGGCGAAGCGCGCTGGCACTACCTCAACGCCATGCCCGGCATGACGGGCCTGTGGCAGGTCAGCGGCCGCAGCGACACCACCTATGAAGAGCGCGTCGAGCTCGACCGCGACTACGTCGAGCAACGCAGCCTCTGGAGCGACGCGGTGATCCTGGTCAAGACCATCGCCGTGGTCCTGGGCAAAGGTGGCGCGCGCTGAACCCCGTCGACCCCATGACCAACCTCTCCGACGTTCAACACGCCTTGTCGCCCCCACCAGGTCACGTCCTGCACATCGTGGGCGACCTCACCGAAGCCGTCTTCGGCTTCATGGGCCCGGCCACCGACACCCTTGCGCGCGCCGGCTACCGGCAGAACGTGGTGATGCTCGACCAGCCCCGGCATCGCCACCTGCAAAGCCGCTTTCACAAAAGCATCCACCTCGTCACCGTGCCGTGTGAAGAACGCAGCCGTCGGCACTGGCTGACCCTGTCCGGCGTGGTGCAGCAGCAGATCGGCCAGCACGCCTTCAGCGCGGTGCACCTGCATGGCTTCCTGCCCTGGGCCCTGGGCACGCGCATGGGCCGGCTGCTGCCGCGCGAGACCCGTGTCTATTACTCGCCGCACGGCTCTCGCACGCTCGGCCTGCTGCGCCCGCTGCAGACCACGGTGGGCGCGCTGATGTCGATGGCCGGGGTGCGCCAGCCCGAGGTCATCGCCAGCAGCCTGTCCGACGCCCAGCGGCTCAAAGGCCTGGTCGCCGCCGCCATCAAGACGGCCGAGACGCCCGTTGACGAGCGCTTCTTCGACGCCGAGCGCCACGAAGCCCGCCGCCCCCTGCTCGTCTCGGGCGACGCGGAGGGCAACCCGCGCTCGGTCGAGCTGTTCTGCCGCCTGGCGGTGTTGCTCAGCGCCGCCGAGCTGGGGCTGAGCTTCAACTGGTTCGGCCCCACCGACGAGCTCACCGCCGCACGCCTGAAGGCGGCCAACGTGGGCGGCTACGCCATCGACGAAACCGCCGAGCTCGTCTCGCGCCTGTCTGCCGGCTGGATCTTCATGGCCGCCAGCGAGGCCGAGCAGTTCCCCGTCATGCTGAGCTGGGCCATGGCCCTGGGCCTGCCCTGCGTGGCCGCCGACACGCCCCACCACCGCGACCTGATCCGCGACGGCGCCACCGGCCTGCTCTACCGCTCCGAAGAAGAAGCGCTGGCCCAGGTCAGCCGCCTCATCGACGACCCGGCCCTGCGCGACAAGCTCGGCCAGGCCGCGCGCCAGCAGGTGCGCGAGCGCCTGAGCCCCGCGCGCATGGACCAGGCCATCCTGGGCGCCTACGCGGGCGCAGCCCAGCCCAGCGCAGCGGCAGCCCGCGTGAGCCCGCCTGAACAGAGCCCGGCGTGATCACAACCTGACGATGCGCCCCGGAGCTGTCCGGGGGGCCTTGGAGGAGAATCGGGGTTTGCATGCGACCTGCGGACCCCGAAGATGAAAACGATCACCCTGCGCGAAGGCAAAGAGCGCTCCTTGCTGCGCCGACACCCCTGGGTCTTCCAGGGCAGCATCGCCAAGGGCGGCGGTGATGCGGGCGAGACCGTGCGCGTGCAGTCCCACGACGGCCAGTTCCTGTGCTGGGCCGCCTTCAGCCCCAGCTCGCAGATCCGCGTGCGCGCCTGGAGCTTCGACGAGGCCGAGCGCATCGACGCCGCCTTCTTTGCCCGCCGCGTGCAGACCGCCGTGGCCTTGCGCCGGCGCCTGGCGATCGCCTCCAACGGCGTGCGCCTGATCCATGGCGAAGCCGATGGCCTGCCCGGCCTCGTCGTCGACCAGTACGACGACGTGCTCTCGGCGCAGTTCCTGAGCACCGGCGCCGAGCGCTGGAAAAACGCCATCGCCGATGCGCTGGTCGCGGCCACCGGCTGCCCCTTCATCTACGAACGCTCCGACGCCAGCGTGCGCGGCCTCGAGGGCCTGGCGCCGGTCACCGGCTGGTTGCGCCACCCCGACACCGCCGGCGTGGCCGACGGGGCCAAGCGCCCCACCGAAGTCACCATCGAGGAAAACGGCTGGAAGCTCACGCTCGACGTCGCCGAGGGCCACAAGACCGGCTACTACCTCGACCAGCGCGACAACCGCGGCCTGTTCGCCAAATGGGTGCGCGAGCTCAGTTGCCAGACCGTGCTCAACTGCTACAGCTACACCGGCGGCTTCAGCGTGGCCGCACTGGCCGGTGGCGCCTCGCACGTCACCAGCGTCGACTCATCGGGCCCCGCTTTGGTGCGCGCGACGAACCACGTCGCCCTCAACGGCTTCGACCCCGCAGCCCACACCGCGCTGGACGCCGACGTCAACGGCACGCTGCGCCAGTTCCTCCAAGACGGCCGCACCTTCGACGCCATCGTGCTGGACCCGCCGAAGTTCGCCCCCAGCGCCGCCCACGCCGACCGCGCCAGCCGCGCCTACAAGGACATCAACCGGCTGGCCCTCAAGCTGTTGAACCCCGGCGGCCTGCTGCTGACCTTCTCCTGCTCGGGCGGCATCAGCGCCGACCTCTTCCACAAGATCGTCGCGGGCGCCGGCCTGGACGCCCAGGTCGACGGCTACCTGCTGCGCCGGCTGGAGGCCACCAGCGACCACCCGACCACCATCACCTTCCCCGAGGGCGAGTACCTCAAAGGCCTGGCCATCGTCCGCAAGGCTTGAATCGACGAACACCTGACGAATCTCACGGTATTGTTCAGTTGGACAACAATTGGACGGCCAGGGTCTTTGGCCCCTCGGACATAATCGGATGAGAATGTGAATCGTTTGGATGTAGCCATGAACGCCAAAAGCCTTCCCAGGCAGTTGTGGGATTTCCGCCGAGGCATGGCCACGGCCCGCGTGCTCTGCCAACTTGGCCAGGACCATGGCCTGAGCCTGGAGCAACTGCTGCTGCACACCGGCCTGAGCCGCGCTCAGCTGGAAGATCCCAAGGGCGAGATCGAAGCCCAGCAAGAAATCCAGGTGATCCGAAACCTGATCAGCGCCCTGCCCCACGTGCCCACACTGGGCATCGAGGCCGGCTGCCGCTACCACGTCACCACCTACGGCCTGTGGGGCTACGCCGTGCTTTCGAGCCCGACGCTGGGCATGGCCGTGAGCATGGCCTCGCGCATGCTCAACCAGACCTTCTCGCTGACCACCAACGAGGTCGAGCAGGTGGGCGAGCAGGTGCTCGTGACCTACCACGCCGACCACCTGCCCCCCGAAATCCGCCAGTTCGTCGTGGACCGCGACCGCGCCGCCGTGCTGACCCTGCAGCGCGAAATCCTGGGGCAACCCATGCCCTACCTGGCCGTGCACATGCGCCGCGCCGAGCCCTCGGCCGAACTCACCCAGGCCTACACCGAGCTCTTCGGTGTGCGCCCGCAGTTCGGCCAGGCACACGACCGCAGCGTCTTCGCCGTCTCGCTGATGCACGAGCCACTGCCGCAAGCCGACCCGCACACCGCCGCCCTGTGCGAGCAGATGTGCAAGAAGCTGGTCGATGCGCGCAGCAGCCGCACCGGTGTGGCCGCCCAGGTGCGCGACCGCCTGATGCGCACCCCGGGCCGCATCCCCGACATGGAAGAGATCGCGGCCGAGATGAGCATCACCTCGCGCACGCTGCGCCGCCACCTCACCACCGAGGGCGCCTCCTTCCGCGCCCTGCTCGAAGAGGTGCGCTCCACGCTGGCCGAAGAGCTGATGACCACCGCCTCCCTGACACACTCGGAAATCGCCGAGCGCCTGGGCTACGCCGACGTCACCACCTTCATCGAGGCCTTCCGCCGCTGGAAGGGCGTGCCGCCCAGCGAATTCCGCAAGGCACAGGGCCTGCAGCGCCCGGGCGGGCCGGTGGTCAGGCGGCGCTTCATCCCACGCTGAAAGCCCATAAAGGCGGCTTGGATGCGAACTGTTTCACGGTTCGCGGCGCCGTCACGCGCCTAGACTGCGGGCAAGCGACCGAGGTTTCCCGCCATGAGCATCTCTCCCCAACTGCGCAACCTGAACATCGACCTGCCGGCTTGTCCGAGCACGCTCGTCAAGCTGTCTTTGCTGATGTCCGACGAGAACAGCTCGACGGACCAGCTCGCCGCCTTGATCGAGACCGACATGGCCTTGTCCTCGGCCGTCGTGCGCACCGTCAACTCGGCGCTGTTCGGCCTGCTCAAGCGCGTCGAAACCGTGCACGAGGGCATCCGCTACCTGGGCATGGCGCAGGTGGCGGGCCTGACCTACGAAATCGGCCTGCGTGGCGCCTTCCCGCCCAGCCCGCTGCTGCAAAGCATCTGGGACCGCGCCGGCGTGCGCGGCCTGGCCATGGGTCGCATCGCCCGCCAGCTTGATGTGGACCCTTGGCTGGCGCACACCACCGGCCTGTTCGCCGAAAGCGGCCGCGCCGTGCTCTACGCCTACGACCGCCAGCGCTACGCCGCGCTCGAGGTCGACCCGGCCGACGAATCCATGCTCTGCGCCGCCGAGATCGAAGCCTTTGGCGTCAGCCACTCCGCCCTGGGCGGCGCGCTGTGCCAGTCCTGGGGCCTCTCGCGCGAGGTCAGCGACTGCGTGCGCGCCCGCCCGAACAGCCCCACGCAGTGGGCCCAGGAGCGCCCTCCCGTGCAGAAGCTGCTGACCATCAGCGCCGCGGTGGACGCCCTGCTGCTCAACCCGGTTCGCTCCAGCGACCCGGCCAGCGTCTGGGCCGAGCTCGAGCCGATTTCGCACCAGGTGGGCCTGCACTTTCAGGCCTTCCAGCTGGCCACCATGCGGGTCTGCGAACGCCTGAACCTCGGCGCCAACGAGGTCTGAGCACCCCAACCGCTGGCACACCCCGTTTTCACGGGGTGGCAAAGCGGCGTTTCCCGATGTTTGTCCCGTTGACACGACCTGCCAGCCGTCGCAGGATCGGTGTCCTAATTCACAAACATCAGGGCAGCCTGGACAGCGCACTGCGGGGCGCTTGCAGGGCAGGCCAGCCAGCATGCCTTTCGGTTTCCCCGCCTTCATGCTTCCCCTGCTCGGGGGCGAGCCCCACACCGAGCCCGAAGACCCCGAGCTCAACCGCCAGATCCGGGGTGAACGCATCCGCATGCTGTTCGCGCCCACGGTGCCGGTGGCCCTCGTCAGCGCCCTGGTCTGCGTGGCGCTGGCGGTGGCCATCTCCGACCAGACCGGCCGCAGCTGGGCCATCGCGTGGGCGGTGCTGTGCGTGCTCGCGTCCATGGTGCGCCTGCTGCACCTGCGTGCCTACCGCCGCAGCAGCCAGCGCGACCACCCCATGTGGCTGCAAAGCCTGACGCTCATGTGCGCCCTGCATGGCAGCTGCTGGGGCCTGATCGGCATGATGATGCCCATCGAGGACATGGTGACCAGCGCCGTGCTCGCCTCCACCCTGGTGGGCGCCTGCGCGATCGGGACCTTCACGCTGCAGGCCCACCTGCGGCCCAACCTCGCCACCAACCTGCCCACCCTGGTGCCCGCCAGCCTGATGCTGCTGTCGCGCCAGGACACGTATGGCTTCTTCGGCGGCCTGGGCCTGCTGTCGCTGATGGCGCTGATGCTGTTCGAGAGCCGCCGCGCCGAGCGCCGCATCACCGAGTTGCTGTGGCTGCGCTTCACCACCGACCGCATCGCCCGCGAGCGCACCCACGCCCTGGTGCTGGCGCAGCGCCACAGCGCCGTCAAAGACCAGTTCCTGGCCACCATGAGCCACGAGATGCGCACCCCGCTGCACGGCATCCTGGGCCTGGCGCGCCTGCTGCGCGACCGCCTGCCCGAGCGCCCTGGCGTGCTGCACGAGTCGCGTCACCAGGTCGAGCTGATCGAGCGCGCGGGCGAACACCTGCTGCACATCATCAACGACGTGCTCGACTTCTCGCGCATCGAGGCGGGCAAGCTGCAGATCCAGCACGCCACCTTCGACCTGCGCACCTTGATCGACGAGATCGTCGAACTCCAGCGCGTCACCGCCCAGGAAAAGGGCCTGCGCCTGCTCGCCGACGTGCGCCTGCCTCACCCCTGCTGGGTCAGCGGCGACGCCTCGCGCCTGCGCCAGATGCTGCACAACCTGCTGGGCAACGCCATCAAGTTCACCGACGTCGGCGAGATCCGCGTGCGCGTGGCCACCGAGCCCCAGGGCGCAGGCAGCACGGTCGCTTTCCACGTCCAGGACACGGGTGTCGGCATCCCGTCGGACCAGCTCGGGCTCATCTTTGACGCCTTCCATCAGGTCGATGGCAGCTTCGTGCGGCGCCACAAAGGCACGGGCCTGGGCCTGACCATCACGCGCGAGATCGCACGCGCCATGGGTGGCGACGTGGCCTGTGACAGCGAAGTCGGCAAGGGCTCGGTGTTCACCTTGAAGGTGCCCCTGCACCCGATGGCCGCACCCGCCCAGGCGCCTGCCGCAGCGGTGTCCCCGGTCGCGGCGATGCCGGCCTTCGGCATGGCCCAGGCCGCACCGGCGGGCAACGAGATCGGTGCCACAGCGGTGCCCCGCTTCAGCGGCCGCATCCTGCTCGTCGAGGACAACCCCGTCAACGCCCTGGTGGCCGAAGCCAACCTGGCCCGCCTGGGCCTGGACGTGACACGCGCCGAAGACGGGGCCCAGGCGCTGTCGATGCTTCAGCACCTGGAGCGGCCGTTCGACCTGGTGCTCATGGACTTGCAGATGCCCGAGCTCGACGGCATGGAGGCCACGCGCCGCCTGCGTTGCTGGGAGAACGACCAGCGGCTCGAACCCATCCCGGTCGTGGCCCTGACGGCCAATGCCCTGAGCACCGACCGCGCCCGCTGCCTGTCGGCCGGCATGGACGACCACCTGCCCAAGCCCTTCCGCGTGGAAGAGCTCCTGGCGGTGCTGCAACGGCACCTGCCGCCGACGGCATCGGCCGTGGCGGCCTGAACTTCAACGCATCACTGCTGGATGGCTTCCAGCGAGATGGTGATGGTGACCTCGTCACCCACCATCGGTGCGTACTTGCCGGCACCGAAGTCGCTGCGCTTGATCAGCGTGCTGGCGTTGGCGCCGATGGCGTCCTTCTTGGCCATCGGGTGAGCCATGTTGGCGAAGTGGCTCACCTTCAACACCACGGGCTTGGTCACGCCCTTGATGGTCAGGTTGCCTTCGATGGCCGAGGGCGCGTCGCCTTCAAACACCACCTTGGTCGACTTGAAGGTCGCGGTCGGGAACTTGCCCGTGTCCAGGAAGTCGGCGCCCTGGATGTGGCTGTTGAACAGGTTCGAGCCAGTGTCGACCGAGGTCATGTCGATGGTGATGTCCACCGAGCCGGTCTTGGCAGCCTTGTCGTAGACGATCGTGCCGCTGGTCTTGTTGAACTTGCTGATTTGGGTCGACAAGCCCATGTGGTTGTACGAGAAGTTCGCGTAGGTGTGGTTGGGCTCGACGCCGTAGCTCACGGGTGCGGCGAAGGCCGAAGTGGCGAAAGCCGAGGCCAGGGCGGTGGCGGCAAACAGGCGGGTCAGGCTGGTGGTGCGGATCATGGAACGGCTCCTTGGTTGAACGGGGGAAGGCAAGAAAAAGGTCGAACGAATCGGCAAAGATCGAGCCCGATCGACCGGGGAAAAGGGCAAAAGCGTTGACGGGAAACGGGGTGGCGCAACGAGGTTTGCGCTCACTGCGCAGGCACCCCTTGCAGCACGAGCTTGAACTTGACCTGAACGTCGTTGGCCACGAAGGAGGTGTCGGCCCAGTCGCCCTCACCCACCTTGAAGTCCAGGCGCTTGATCGGCAGGCCACCGGTGACGGTGCTGACACCGCCGGCCTGCGCCAGCTGCATCGGCACCACCACGTCGCGGCTGTTGCCCTTGATGCTCAGCTTGCCAGCCACCTCGAACTTGCCGCCGCCCAGGGCCTTGATGCCCGTGGACTGAAAAGTGGCTTGCGGGAACTTGGCGGTGGCGAACCAGTCGGGCTTGCCCAGCTCCGGGTCGGCGTCGGCGCTGATCGTGGCGCTGGCGAGCTCGAAGCGCAGGCTCACCTGGCTGGTTTGCGGTGACTTCGGGTCGAAGTTGGTCTGAACCGCAAAACGCTTGAAGCGCCCGCTGACCGGCACACCCATCTGCTTGATGGTGAAGCCGACCTCGCTTTGCGGGGCCACCAGGGCGATGACCGGGCCGGCGGCGCCAGCGATCGGGCTCAGCGAGGCGAGCAACAGGCCAGCGGCGCCAAAGCTCAAGGCGCGCAGGTGAGAAGAAAAAGTCATGTCAGGCTCCTGCAGGAGAAGGTGAACAAAGCGGCAAGAGGGGAACTCACGCTGGATGCGCAGACCCGCCCGTCAGGCACCGCGCCCTGGGCGCATGCGCTCGAGCAGGCCGTCGCGGTCGATGAACTGGTGCTTGAGTGCGGCGCCCACGTGCAGCACCACCAAGCCGATCAGGCCCCAGGCGGCCAGGCCGTGCAGCGGCTTGATGGCCTCGGCCAGATCGGGGTTCGGGGCCACCAGGTCAGGCAGCGGCAGCACACCGAACCACACGATGGGGAAGCCCTTGGCCGAGCTGTAGGCCCAGCCCAGCAGCGGCACAGCGAAGAACAGCAGGTACATCAGGTGGTGGGTGCCGTGGTGGGCCGCGCGCTGCCAGCCCGGCATGGCCGATTCGATCCTGGCGGGCAAGGCGGGCGGGCGGTGCATCAGGCGCCACAGCAGGCGCAGCACCGACAGCGCCAGGATCGTCACCCCGGCCCACTTGTGCCAGTTGATGAGCTTGAGCTTGGCCGGTGAAAACGGCAGGTCCTCAAGGTACAGGCCAACGAAGAAGGCCGTGAGGATGGCTGCGGCCAGCACCCAGTGCAGGGCGATCGCCGTGAGCGTGTAGCGTGCGGCGGCAGAACGGGCAGGAGCGGACGCGGGTTTCATGGCAGACCACCTGTGGGGCTTGTGGATCACAATGTGAAGCGTACGGTGCCTGGCTTCAGTTGGGTTGAGCGGGTTTGTCCCCTTGGTTCAAATTTTCTGAACTCACAACGCCAAGGCGGGGCAAATCAAGGGTTGACCCTGATACAGGCCCCCCGTGCTGCGTCGAAGTCGTTTCCAACAGTGGTCAACAACCCCATGGAATCCGCCGCCCCTTCGAAGTGGTCATCCTGGCTGTTCAGCAGCGAACCCCGGCAGCGATTGCGCATCAAGCGCTCGCTGCTGGCGGCCAATGTGTTCGGCGCCTGCGCCGTCATGGCCATTTACGCCGCGTGGATGGGGTTCATGGAGCCCCACGACGTGCGCCTGCTTTGCGCGGCCATCGCCGCCAACTGCGGGCTCTGGTACGCGGTGCTGCGCTCAGGCTTGAACAAGCGCTTTGCCGACCCGGCCCTGACCCTGCCCCAGATCATCGCGGCGCTGACGATCATCGTCGGGGCCTACTCCATCACCGGCCCCGTGCACGGCTCGACCATGATGCTGCTGGTGCTGGTGCTGGTCTTCGGCGTCTTCAACCTCAGCCCCAAGGGCGCGCGCATCGCCGCCACCTACACCGTGGGCCTGATGGGCTGCGCCCAGCTCATCAAGATGCAGACCGACCCGGTCAACTACCCCTTCAAGCTGGAGATCGTGCACTTCCTGCTGACGGCGGCCATCGTGCCGACCATCTCGCGCCTGGCCGCGCAGCTCAGCAGCATGCGCCAGCGCCTGCAAAGCCAGAAAGACGAGCTCGCGCAGGCGCTCACCCGCATCCAGATCCTGGCCACGCGCGACGAACTCACCGGCTTGGTCAACCGCCGCCACATGATGGACGTGCTGCAGCAGCACCGCAAGCGCCTGCAGCGCTCGGGCTTTCACCGCTTCTGCCTGGCCATCATCGACCTGGACCACTTCAAGCGCGTCAATGACACGCACGGCCACGGCGTGGGCGACGAGGTGCTGCGTCGCTTTGCGGCGGTGGCCCAGCAAGGCCTGCGCGACACCGACGTGCTGGCGCGCTGGGGCGGCGAAGAGTTCCTGCTGCTGCTCAACGACACGACGGCCGAACAAGCCCAGATCGGGCTGGACCGCGTGCGCGAGCTGCTGACCGATGCGCGCCTGTCCAACGAGGTGCCCGAGCTGCGGGCCACCTTCTCTGCAGGCTTGACGGCCTACGACTCGGGCGAGCCGCTGGACGTCTGCATCGAGCGGGCCGACCGCGCGCTGTACGAAGCCAAAGCCGCAGGGCGCAACCGCACGGTCATCCACCACGGCCCACCACCCCGCAAGCCTGAGCCGACCCACGCCACGGCGCCCCTGCCAGACGGCAGCGCCGACAGCGCCAGCCTGGTGGCCGCCGCCCTGCTGGGCCAGGACAGCGAAGACGACGACGGCCTCATGGCGCCTTGAGCGCCTCGCCCGCATGGGCGCTTGTTGCAAGCGCGCCTTAACGGTTATCCTGACTGCGCGTTGCAGGGGTCTCTCTGTCGTGGGCCCTTCGGACACATCCAGACACACCTGCCTGCACGCAACGACAACATGACGGTCGCGCCGGGCACACCACCCCTGACGCGATGCAGTGGAGGCGGCCGCCGCCTGATCAAACGCCCCGCAAGGGGCCTGGCAGGCGAGGGTCGTGGGTGGTGACGCTTCCTGCCGCCCATGCCCAGCCAGCCACCCGGCACGCCACCTGCCTCGATCGACGACCTGCTGGTCGACCCGCAACAGGCCCTCGCCGACCGCCGTGAAGCGCCCTATCGCCTGATCTTCCATCGCGCGGGCATCGGCATGGTGCGCCTGAGCCTGTCGGGCACCATCCTCGAAGTCAACCAGCGTTTTGCCGACATCGTCGGCAGGCAGACGCGCGACCTCATCGGCCTGCATGCCGAAGACATCACGCACCCGCAAGACATCGTGCCCTCCCGCGCGCACCTGGAAAACGTGCTGGGCGGTGGCCAGGAGGGCTTTCAGACCGAAAAGCGCTACGTGCGCCCCGACGGCCAGGCCGTGTGGGCCGCCGTCAACGTCGTGCTGCTGCGCGACGACAGCGGCCAGCCCCGCGAGCTGGTCGCCGTCATCGAAGACATCACCGAGCGCCAGCGCATGCAGGAGGCCATGAACTCCGCGCGCGCGGCCGAGCGCGCCAGCAAGGCCAAGACGGAGTTCCTCTCGCGCATGAGCCACGAGCTGCGCACCCCGCTCAACGCCATGCTGGGTTTCGCGCAGCTGCTGCGGGTCGACCCACGCCACCCGCTGCACGACGACCAGCGCACCAAGGTCGCCCACATCGAGCGCGCCGGCGCCCACCTGCTGGCCATGCTCACCGACGTGCTCGACCTGTCGCGCATCGAGGCCGGCAGCCTGCCCATGTCGATCGAGCCTTTGGCGGTCAACGACGTCATCGAGGCCGCGCTGGCGATGACCAGCAACCAGGCCACCGACGCCAGCGTGCAACTGCTGGCCACCCCGCCCGAGGCCGGCTTGCGCGTGCGCGCCGACCAACTGCGACTGCGCCAGGTGCTGGTCAACCTGCTGAGCAACGCCATCAAGTACAACCGCCGCTCGGGCCAGGTGCTGGTCGAGGCCATGGGCGTGGGTGACGAGGTCGTCATCAGCGTCAGCGACACCGGCCGGGGCATGGACGCGCAGCAAATCGCCCACCTCTTCGAGCCCTTCAACCGCCTGGGCGCCGAGCGCACGCCCATCGAAGGCACCGGCATCGGCCTGGTCATCGTCAAGCGCCTGGTCGAGCTGATGCAAGGGCGCATCGAGGTCAGCAGCCAGCCCGAGGCGGGCACGCGCTTTCGCATCTGGCTGCCACGCGCGGCCCGCCAGGTCGAGGCCGAAGACAGCGACTTCGGTCAACGCATCCGCACCAACTTCGGCAGCCTGGACACCGGGGTCGATGCCACGCTGACCCTGCTCTACGCCGAAGACAACGCCATCAACGTCGAACTGCTGCGCCAGGTCATGCGCATGCGCCCGCAGTGGCACCTCGAAATCGCCCGCGACGGCCACACCGCCATCGCCATGGCGCGGGCCGAGCCGCCCGACCTGCTGCTGCTGGACATGCACCTGGGTGACATGAGCGGCCTCGATGTGTCCGACGCCCTGATGATGGACACGCACACGGCCCTGATCCCGCGCGTGGCGCTGTCCGCCGACGTCATGCCCGACCAGATCGCCGAGGCGCGCCAGCGCGGCTTCGTCGAGTACCTGACCAAACCGCTGGACGTCTCGCGGCTGCTGAACCTGCTCGACTGTTGCGCGCGGGGCGAGGTGCCTTGATCAGCCCGAGAAGTCGGTGACGAAGCGCCCGCCGTGGAACACCAGCGGCGCGGCACCCAGGCGGCGCCGGCAATGCTCGACCTCGCCCACGAAGATCACGTGATCACCCTCGTCGTGCTGGCTGCGGTGGCGGCACTCGAACACCGCCACGGCGCCATCGATGACGGGCGCGCCGGTGAGCCCAGCCCGCCAGGCCACGCCTTCGTAGCGGTCGATGCCCTTGCGCGAGAAGCGCTCGGCCAGCAGGCGCTGGTCGGCGGCCAGCACGTTGATGGCGTAATGCGTGGCGCCCAGGAAGCCCGGCATCGAGCTCGACTGGCGCGACAGGCTCCACAGCACCAGCGGCGGCGCCAGCGACACCGAGTTGAAGGAGTTGGCCGTCAGGCCCAGCAAGCGGCCGTCGGCCCCCCGCGCCGTGACGATGGTGACACCGGTGGCGAACTGGCCCAGCGCAGCGCGGTATTCCTCGGGCGTGAAGGGCGCGGTGGAACCGGGCGTGGAATCGGGCGTCGACGGCATGGGCTGAGCGTACAAAAGCGCCCAGTTTAGTCGGCCGCTGAAAAGCCATGTGCTTTCGGCACTTTTCACGCCACGAACTCAGCGCCCCGGGCGGACACTGGTTGTCCCTGCACCGCCGGGCCCACGTGCCCCCGGTGTCACACCGTTTCCGGAGTCCACCATGCAAGTCTCCCTGCGCTGGAAGTTGTTCGCCATCGCATTGCCGTCGCTCGTGTCCACCTTGGTCGTCACGGCCTTGGGGGTTCACCAGCTGGGCAAGCTCGATGACGCGGCGCACACGGTCTTCGTGGCCAAGGACGTCGTGGCCGACATCCTGCCGCCCCCGATGTACCTCATCGAGATGCGCCTGATCCTGTCTCAGGGCGTGGAACAGTCCATGGCACCCAAAGAGGTGCAGCAACAGTTCCAGCGCCTCAAGGGCGAGTACGAAGCGCGTGTGCAGCACTGGCAAAGTCACCCCCCGCACGGCCTGGAGAAGGACCTGCTGGGTGCCCAGCACGAAGCCGCCCAGGCCTTCATGGCCTCGGCCGAGCAAGGCGTGGTGAGCGCCCTGCTGCGTGGTGATGCCGCCGCCGCACGGGACAACCTGACGGCGGCCCACGCCTTGTACGCGCGTCACCGCGAAGGCGTGGACCGCACCGTGGCCTCAGGCAATGCCTTCGCCGCCTCCACGATGGCCGACATCGAAAGCCTCGCACCGCGGGTCAAGGCCATCCTGTTCGGCAGCACGCTGGTGCTGCTGTCGATCGCGGGCCTGCTTTATTTCCGCGTCTCCAGGCGCCTGCTGCAACAAGCCAGCGAAGGCGTGCTCCTGGCGCGCGCCGTGGCCGACGGCCACCTGCAGCGGCGCACGCACACGAGCTCCGGCGACGAGTTCGGACAGCTCATGGGCGACCTCGATCGCATGACCGGCAACCTCGCCGACATGGTGGGACAGATCCGTGGGCAGGCAGCCGGCATCGCATCGTCCGCCGAGCAGATCAAGCACGGCAACCGGGACCTGCACGACCGCACCAGCCACGCCGCACAGGGCGTGAGCGCCACACTCGAGGCCGTCACCTCGATGGCGTCGACGCTGGATCAAGCCAGCCGCACCGCGGACGAGGCACACGAGCGCGTCTCACGCGCATCCGATGTGGCCACGCGAGGCGGAGCGGCGGTCAACGAGGTGGTCAGCACCATGAACGACATCCAGGCCGCCAGCCAGCGCATCAGCGACATCATCGGCGTGATCGATGGCATCGCTTTTCAGACCAACATCCTGGCGCTCAACGCCGCCGTGGAAGCGGCCCGGGCCGGCGAGCAAGGTCGCGGTTTCGCGGTGGTGGCCGCAGAGGTGCGTTCACTGGCGCAGCGCTCGGCCTCTGCCGCGCGCGAAATCAAGGAGCTGATCAGCAACAGCGTGACCAAGGTCGAGCAGGGGCACGGGATCGTTCAACGCGCGGGCACGACCATCGACGAGGTGGTGCAAGAGGTGCAAAGCGTGCAGCGCCTCATCAGCGAGATCCACCAGGCGGGCAAGGACCAGCAGCAACGCATCGCCGAGGTCATGCGCGCGGCCAACGCCCTGGATCAGGCCACCGCACGCAACGTCGACCTGGTGGGCGAGACCGCATCGGCGGTGGACTCGCTGGGTGACCGCGCACAGCAGCTCAACCACACGGTCGAGCGCTTCAAGCTGGCCCCGGGATCAGGCAGCTGAGCGCCCCACCCGGTACACCCACACCGGCCGCTCGCCGCCCAGCTCCCAGCGCGCGACCGGCGTCCAGGCTCGGCCATCGGCGTCGCGTGCCTCGAACTCCAGGCTGACCAGCCAGGTGCCCGGGCGCATCTCGCGGCGGGCCTTGTCCATGGCCCGCGGCATGGTCTCCGGGCGCTGAAAGAGGTAGACCAACTCGAAGGCCGACCAGTCGTCGGCCCACATGTCCCCTCGGCGCACGGTGGCCCAGGGGCAGCGCCAGGCGCTCACGGCTCGCCACAGGGCGCTCCATTCGACGCCCTCAAGGCGCGCCTGGGGCAGCGCACGGTGCAGCTCGATCAGCCCGTCGCCCATGCCGCAGCCGGCGTCCAGCACGCGCGCGCCAGCAGGCAACTTCACGTGTTGGGTCAGCTCGACCAGCGCACCGCGCGGGGTCGGGAAGACGGGTGCGTCGCGCCAGGCACGGCGGGGGTAAGCCAGCAGCAGCAAGGCCAGCGGCGCGAGCCACCACCAGGCCGCGCTCGCCCCGCCCTGCCCGGCCGGCACGCCTGACACACCCGAGCCGCTCGTCAGGCCCAGCGCCAGCACGCTCAGCGGAAAACCCGCCGCCACGAACACGCGCCGCCAGGCGGTGGTGGCCACGAGGGGCAACAAGGCCGCGCAAGCCCCCAGGGCCGTGGGCAGCACCAGCGAGGCCCACAAGGGGGCGCCAGCGGCCCGCAGCGCCCAGGCCAGGGCCCAGGCCGCCAACCAGGTCAGCACGGCCGGCACGGGCCAGCCAAGGGCTTGGGTCAACAGCGGCCGGATCGCGCTCATGGTCGCTCAGGTGGTGTCATGCCGTGAAGCACTGGCGCGAACGGCTCATCCTGCCAGCGCTGGCGCCCGCTTGGCACCGGCTCAGGCCGCCTCGCCGCCGCCAGCGCGGCGCAGCTTGTCGATCAGGCCATCGAGCTCATCGAGGCTGCCGAACTGGATGGTGAGCTCGCCCTGCTCGCCGCGCAGCGACTTGCGACGGATGTGAATGCCCACTTGCGCTGTGAGCAAGTCGGAGAGCTCTTCCTCCAGGCGCAGCACGTCGCGCGTCTTCTCGCTTTTGACGCGCAGCAGCGGGGTCTGGCGGCCCAGGCCCTGGGCTTTGGCGACGAGCTTTTCGGTCTCGCGCACGTTGAGCTTTTTGGCCACCACCTCGGTGGCGGTGGTGATCTGCACGGCCTTGTCCAGCGGCAGCAGCGCGCGGGCGTGGCCCATGTCGAGGTCGCCGGCCATCAGCATGGACTGCACGGGCTCGGCCAGGTTGAGCAGGCGCAGCAGGTTGCTGGCGGCGCTGCGCGAGCGGCCCACGGCCTGGGCGGCCTGTTCGTGCGTGAGCCCGAACTCGGCCGTCAGGCGCTGCAGGCCCTGAGCCTCTTCCAGCGGGTTGAGGTCTTCGCGCTGGATGTTCTCGATCAGGGCCATGGCCGCGGCGGCCTCGTCGGGCACGTCCTTGACCAGCACCGGCACCTCGGTCAGGCCGGCCAGTTTGGCGGCGCGCGAGCGGCGTTCACCGGCGATGATCTCGTAGCGGCCGCCACCCACCGGGCGCACCAGGATCGGCTGCATGATGCCCTGGGCCTTGATGCTCTCGGCCAGCTCGTAGAGCGAGCCCTCGTCCATGCGCGTGCGCGGCTGGTACTTGCCGGGCTGCATGAGGTCGAGCCTCAAGGTCGAAGGGGTGCCTTCGCCCGGTGCGGTGCTCGAGGGGGTGTCGCTGACTTTGGGGCCCAGCAGGGCCTCCAGGCCCATGCCCAGGCCTTTGGATTTCTTGGTCGCCATGGGCGTGATTGTCCGACGTTTCCGCGGTGTTTCACGGCGGGTGAGGCAAGCAGGGTCACCCTTGACGTGGCGCAGGCGCCTGGGGACGCCCCCGAGCGGCGCCAGCCGATGGCTCAGGCGGACGCCGCCGCTGGGCGAGGCGCCTTGCGCTCGTTGGCCACGCGCTGCACCAGCTCCTGCGCGAAGGCCACGAAGGCCTGCGCGCCCTTGGACGACGGGTCGAACACCACGCCAGGCAAGCCGTAGCTGGGCGCCTCGGCCAGGCGCACATTCCGCGGGATCACGGTGTCGAACACCTTGTCGCCGAAGTGCGTCTTGAGCTGGTCGCTGACCTGCTGCTGCAGCGTGATGCGCGGGTCGAACATGACGCGCAGCAGGCCGATGAGCTGCAGCTCGCGGTTGAGGTTGGCGTGCACCTGCTTGACGGTGTTGACCAGGTCGGTCAGGCCCTCGAGCGCGAAGTACTCGCACTGCATCGGCACGATCACGCCATGCGCGCAGGTCAGGCCATTGAGCGTGAGCAAGCTCAGGGACGGCGGGCAGTCGATGAGCACGAAGTCGTACTCGGTGGCCGCCGCTTCGATGGCGGTCTTGAGTCGCCGGTCACGGCGCTCGAGGTTGACGAGCTCGACCTCGGCCCCGGCGAGTTCGCGGTTGGCGCCGAGCACGTCGTAGCCCACCTTCTCGCTGCGCACGCGGGCTTCGGCGATGGTGGCGTCTTCGAGCAGCACGTCATAGACGGACTGCGCGAGGGTGCGCTTGTCCACGCCCGAACCCATGGTGGCGTTGCCTTGTGGGTCGAGGTCGACGATGAGCACCCGCTGGCCGACCTTGGCCAGGCCGGCAGCCAGGTTCACCGTGGTGGTCGTCTTGCCCACCCCGCCCTTTTGGTTCGCGATGCAGAAGATGTGCGGCATGCAGGGATTATCCACGGCGCGCAGGCCAGCGCGCCGTGTCACGGGGCCTGCGGGGGCGAGAACGTTGTGGCCCGCCCCCTGCCCCGCTGGCGTCAGCCTTTGCGGCGACGCGCGGTCACGGCCAGCGCGCCCAGGCCAGCCAGCAGCAGGCCCAGGGTTTCGGGCTCGGGCACCGGGGCCATGTAGTTGCCCAGGTCCAATGCACCGGCCTTGTAGGCGTGCAGCACGCCGGGCAACAGGCGGTAGTCGCTCGTCAGGTCCACAGGGGTGCGGGTGGTATAGCCATCGGCATCGCTGACGGACGCGGTGGTGAAGCAACCCGTGGTCTGGTCCAGCGGGCACTGGATGCCATTGGCGAACGGGTCGGCGTCACCAAAGCGGAAGTACACGTCGAACTGGTCGCCGCTGGCGTTCTGCGTGACGCTGTAGTCGTTGTCGTTGCCGGCCAGCACCATGTAGCTGCCGTCGTTCAGGCGCGGGCCGACGGCCAGGCCTTCCCACTTCTCGGGCGACTTGCCGGCGGCCTCCACGCTGCCGTTGCCGTCCAGGTCCACGGTGTCGGCATCCAGGTCGATGACCTTGGCGCCCTTGGCCACCTTGGTGAAGGTGGCACCCGGCGCGTCAAGGTCGATGTTGCTCACGTCGGTGGCACCGCTGATGTCGACCTTGTAGACCTCTTTGTCGGCCACGTTGGCGCCGCCACCGCTGCTCAGCGCCGCACCGGCACCCAGGCCAAGGTTGTTGCGCTCGAGCACGAGGAACTCGTGGTCGTTGAGGGCCACCAGGGCCGAGATGCCCTGCCCCTGGCCGCTGCGCTTCATCTCGTAGGCGTACTGGCCCACGGCTTCACCGGTGGCGATGTCGAACTTGACGATGCGGTTGATGCGGCCGTTGCCACCGCCTTCGTCCAGCGTGGCGCTTTGCAGCATGGCGTAGGCGAACTGGCCGTCAGGCGAGATGGCCAGGCCTTCGAAGCCGCGGTTGGTGCGCTTGCCGGCGGTGTTGCCGGTGTCGCCTGCAAAGTTGTTGACCCCGGTGCTGGCGTTGCGCGGCAGCAGGTTGGATGGGGTGTTGAAGCTGCGCAGCTTCTTGCCGCTGCGGTCGAACTCGTAGAGCGAAGGGCCGTACTCGTCGGACACCAGCAAGGTGCCGGTGCGGGGGTTGACGACGAAGCCTTCGGGGTCGAAAGCGTTGCCCAGGTTGCTGCTGGGGCTGGGCGCCAGGCCGTTCATCGTGGCCGAACCGTTGCGGAAGACCACGGTCTGGGTGATCTGGAAGTTGGAGATGGCACCGGTCTGGCGGTCGACGTCCAGGCTGAAGCGCTGCACGCGGGTGTCGTAGCTCAGGCTGCCACCGCCCGGTCCGCGGTCGGACAGGCCCCACCACTCGTTGCGGCCTGCGTCGTAGTAGATGTCGGAAAAGTAGCCGACGCGGCCGTCGTTGGCCGAGGTGCCGCCGGACAGGTCATGGAGGGCGCCAGGCAACACGAGGCCGTTGACGAATTCGATGGCCGCGTGGGCGGTGGGGCTGAAGGCCATGGCGGCGCTCAAGGTGGCGGCCAGGACGGTGCGGTTCAGGATGGACATCTGGATTCCTGCTCAGGTTGTGACAAAAGTCACCACTCTTGAGCCGGAACATGACGGGCGTTTGTCAGCGTGCGCGGCGGACGGTTTCTTTTGTGTCGCCTCGGCCACCTTGGCGTGTGGCGCGCGTCGGAGGCGAGCGATCCGGCTTCGCGGATCGCGGGGCCTGCGGCGCAGCACGTTTGAGCCGGGTTCGCTCCTGTTTGGGTTGAACGGCAGCCGCCCCGCGCGGCCGCCGGACCTTGCTCGCAGCCGCCGCGAGGGTCTCGGGTTTTGCGGTGGCTTTTTTCTGCGTCAAGGCTGAGGCCCGCTGCTTGCGGACCTCGCGTGAAACGGCCTTCGAACTCGCCTTTTCTTTGCGCACCTTTTGGGCCACGTCGACGGGCGGATTTTTGGGCCTGGCCTGCCCTGCCGACTTGCTGGCCGACTTGCGCACCGGCTTGCCAGCAACGGCCGCACGGCCCTCACGGCTCTTGCGCAATTCCTTGGGTCGGTCCGCCATGCGCTGGACCGCAGGCGCCGGGGCTGCGCCGCCATCGATGGCGAACTGGGGGGCATCGGGATGCCAGTCGGCAGGCGGCGACACCTCCACCGCACGGCTCACATCCGGTCTCACGGACTGTCCCAGGGGCGCGGCATGGATCGCCATCGACACCAAGCAGCACACCCCGAATGCCGAGGAGCACAACCATCGCTGCGGCACGTTCGACGCGGCGCTCATCCGCGCACCCTCATCCAGACCAGGCACCGATCGGCATCCAACCCTGGCACGTGCAGTGGTTCCACGTGAAACACCTCCACGTCGTCGGGCAGCACGGCCTGCTCTTCGTCCGGGGTCTTGCCTTTCATGGCCATCCACACGCCACCCGGCGCCAGGCGCTCGCGCGTGAGCGCAACGAAATCTGCCAGGGAGGCGAAAGCACGGGACGTGACGATGTCGTGGCGGGAGTTGAGGTCTTCGACCCGAGCGTGTTCGGCTCGCAGGTTGGGCAGGCGCAACTCGGCCGCCACCTGGCGGATGAAGGCGGCCTTCTTGCCGACCGTGTCGACGCAACAAACCTGCACATCGGGCCGTGCGATGGCCAGCAGCACCCCGGGCAGCCCCCCGCCACTGCCAACGTCGAGCAAGCGCACCGCAGCCGCAGCCCGAGGCGCCCCACCCTGCCCCTCGGCGCCGTCACCGGCCTCACCCGACGCCGTTGCCAAGTGCTTCGCGAGGTGCGGCAGCACCGCCAGGCAATCGCTGAGGTGGTGGGTGAACATGTCCGGCGCGTCGCGCAAGGCCGTCAGGTTGTAGGTGGCGTTCCAGTGCGAGAGCATGCCCATGTAGGCCGCGCATCGCTGACGCTGAGCATCGTCCAGGAGCACCTCCAGGGCGCCCAGCACGGGCGCCATCGCCTCCAGCCACTGGGCCTCCGACCAACTCAGCACGCGGGAGGCGCCGGGCTTGGGGCCCTGTCGGGGTTGTGGCCTGGGGCCCTTGGGGGCGCCGTTGCCGGTGTAGTTGCTGTGCCCCAGCGGGCGCTTGAAGCCTTTGATCATGCCGCCTCCCCCGTCGCTTGCGCCTGCCCCTGTGGCGCCAATTGCTCGCCAGGCTGACCGGTGAAGCCCTTGAACCGCCCTTTCTTCAGGTGGATCAACAGCAAGGAAATGGCGGCCGGCGTGATGCCCGACAGGCGTGAGGCTTGCCCCAGCGTCTCAGGACGGTGCTTGTTCAGCTTCTGCCGAGCCTCGTGGCTGAGGGCGCTCACGGCCATGTAATCCAGCTCGTCGGGCAGACGCAGGTTCTCGTAGTACGCAGCACGTTCCACCTCTTCGTTTTGCTTGTCGATGTAGCCTGCGTACTTGATGCTGATCTCGACCTGCTCGATCACAGCTTCGGCCAGCTTGGGTCCGAGCGCCTCACCCAAAGCCACGCGGCCGGCGGTTTCACGTGAAACATCGCGCGGCTCGCCCGACGAGAGCGGGACCGAGTTGGGCGACTCCACCCTGCTGGCCTCAGCGCGCAACCTCGCCTGGTTGCCTGCCGCGATCGCACCCGCTTCGGCAACCTGGTCGTAGCCGACCCCTGGTCGGCGCAGCAGATCGGCCAGGTTGTATTCGCGCTCCAGGGCCTTGCCCACCAAGCGTTCGGCGTCGGCCGCAGGCAGCGTGGCCGGGCGCACCCAGGTGCCGCGCAGGCGCTCTGTTTCACGTGAAACAGCGTCGCGCTTGCGGTTGAATGCGCCCCAGCGTCCGTCGTCCACCAAGCCGATCTGGCGGCCCAATTCGGTCAGGCGCATGTCGGCGTTGTCCTCGCGCAGCTGCAGGCGGAACTCGGCCCGGCTGGTGAACATGCGGTAAGGCTCCGTCACGCCCTTGGTGATCAGGTCGTCGACCAGCACGCCCAGGTAGGCCTGGTCGCGGCGCAGCGTGAAGGCTTCCTTGCCCTGAGCCTGCAACGCGGCGTTGGCCCCGGCGTGCAGGCCTTGGGCTGCGGCCTCTTCGTAGCCGGTGGTGCCGTTGATCTGGCCGGCAAAGAACAGCCCACCGATGGCCTTGGTCTCGAAGGTGGCCTTCAGCTCGCGCGGGTCGAAGTAGTCGTACTCGATGGCGTAGCCGGGGCGCAGGATGTAGGCGTTCTCCAGGCCCGGCATGGTGCGCAGCGCGGCCAACTGGATGTCGAACGGCAGCGAGGTGCTGATGCCATTCGGGTAGAACTCGTTCGTCGTCAGGCCTTCAGGTTCCAGGAAGATCTGGTGCGAGTCCTTGTCGGCGAAGCGGTTGATCTTGTCCTCGATGGACGGGCAATAGCGCGGCCCCACCCCTTCGATCACCCCGGTGAACATCGGGCTGCGGTCGAAACCCGAGCGGATGATGTCGTGCGTCTGCTGGTTGGTGTGCGTGATCCAGCACGGCAGTTGGCGCGGGTGCATCTCGGGCGTGCCCAGGAAGCTGAACACCGGCACGTCCGCACCCGTGGGCGCCGACAGCGGAGCACCGGGCTCGCCCCAGCCGCCCACCC
>SCMV01000036.1 GCA_005502875.1 Comamonadaceae bacterium 2PF
GGGCCGGGTGCACAACACATCGCAGGGCGCGTGCCAGCGTGAATTTCACAGCTTGCCACCGCCAAGTGCTTGATTTCATTGGGGGTGATGCGGGGCAGCGAGCGAATTTGTTCGGGATTCCGAACGCATGCCGGCGCGCGGCGTTCGGTTCGCCGGACCCCCGAACACCCGTCACATCCTGGACACACACGGCGATGCTTTCCACTACACTCATGCCCATCGCCGAGTTAACAGGACAACTTGCGGGGCGATTCACAAATGCCGCTAAAGCGTTCGCCGCTGCACAGAGAACCGTCTCGACAGCCCCGGCGACGCCGAGGTTCATGGACACATTTTTCTGGAGCACACACCGTGGCGAACGACTTCCTCTTCACCTCCGAATCCGTCTCTGAAGGCCACCCCGACAAGGTCGCCGACCAGATCTCGGATGCCATCCTCGACGCCATCTTCGAGCAAGACCCCAAGTCCCGCGTGGCCGCCGAAACCCTGTGCAACACGGGCCTGGTGGTGCTGGCCGGTGAAATCACCACCAACGCGCACGTCGACTACATCCAGGTCGCGCGCGACACCATCAAGCGCATCGGCTACGACAACACCGAGTACGGCATCGATTACAAGGGCTGCGCCGTGCTGGTGGCGTACGACAAGCAGTCGAATGACATCGCCCAGGGCGTGGACCACGCCTCTGACGACTACCTCAACATCGGCGCCGGCGACCAGGGCCTGATGTTCGGCTACGCCTGCGACGAAACGCCCGAGCTGATGCCCGCGCCCATCTACTACGCGCACCGCCTGGTCGAGCGCCAGGCCCAGCTGCGCAAGGACGGCCGCCTGCCCTACCTGCGCCCCGACGCCAAGAGCCAGGTGACCATGCGCTACGTCGATGGCAAGCCGCACTCGATCGACACCGTGGTGCTGTCGACCCAGCACAGCCCCGAATGGAGCCTGGGCGACAAGATGAAGCCCGAGTTCAACGAGGCCATCATCGAAGAGATCATCAAGCCGGTGCTGCCCAAGGAGTGGCTGCAAAACACCCGCTACCTGATCAACCCGACCGGTCGCTTCGTGATCGGTGGCCCGCAAGGCGACTGCGGCCTCACGGGCCGCAAGATCATCGTCGACACTTACGGCGGTGCCTGCCCGCACGGCGGTGGCGCCTTCTCGGGCAAGGACCCTTCCAAGGTCGACCGCTCGGCCGCTTACGCCGCCCGCTACGTGGCCAAGAACGTCGTGGCCGCAGGTCTCGCCAAGCAGTGCCAGGTGCAGGTGGCTTACGCCATCGGCGTGGCCCAGCCCATGAACATCACGGTCTACACCGAAGGCACGGGCGTGATCTCCGACGAGAAGCTGTCCAAGATCGTGGCCGAAAGCGGCATCTTCGACCTGCGCCCCAAGGGCATCATCCAGATGCTGGACCTGCTGCGCCCGATCTATTCCAAGACCGCTGCGTATGGCCACTTCGGGCGTGAAGAGCCGGAGTTCACGTGGGAGCGCACGGACAAGGCCCAGGCGCTGCGGGACGCAGCTGGCCTGAAGGGCTGAGCACTGCGGCAGCAGGGCTCCCTGGGCCTTGCGGGGAGCGGCCGTCAGGCCGTGACTCACAAGGCTGCTGCGCTGCGTGCGGCGGCTGGGCTGTAAGAGATTCGCGCGTCATTCACCTGATGCGCAGCCAAAGCGGGGCCAGGGTGCCCCGCTTTTTCATTCCAGGCCTCAGAGGCTGAGATCAAGCGCCACCACCTTCAGGCGATGCCGATCCGCCTCTGGGATGCGCTCTCGCAGAAGCCGTTCCAGGTCCTCAGCACTCTTTGGCTTGATGCCTTCTGGGCTTTTCTCTGGTGAGTGTCCGAACCACAGCACCAGGTAAATGCCGTGACCTTGGGCGGCAGGATCAGTGACGTATCGGCCTTCTAGCTGGTCTCGCCAGGCCAGCCAAATCTGATCGTGGTTTTCTTTCTTGATTTCGATCGGCACGACCACTCGACGATGGTTGATGACCGCGCTGACACGCAAGTCGGCTCGCGTGTCTTGTTGTGCGCTGGCTTCTTTCTCCAGTTGCACCGACATGTTGATCAGGCGATCTCGCAACAGTGCCATGAGCCGATCTCGGCAGGTGTTCTCGATTTCCGGTGTGCGCTGTTCTAGCGACTTGGCCTTGTTGGTGGCCGAGTAGCGCCAGAAGCTCGCCACGCCGTTCCACTCTGCGCCACGCAGCTCTTTGCCCAACTGACGCAGGTGGTCCACCGTCAACGCGGCCAGATCTGCGACGTTCGCAGGAGCTCTGCTGTACAAGGTCTGGACCACCGAAGCGGCTGATGCGTGCCTGAACCCAGCTTCTCGCACGGCGCGTGTGTGGGCCGCCAACGCGGCGTCCAGCGCATGGCGCCAGCGCAATGTGTGGGCATTGACGCGTAGCCTGCGAAGCGCCTCGCCTGCCGCAGTTTCAGTGGATTCCGCCAGCCCCGTGATCATGCTGCGCACCAGTTCGCGGCGGTGATCCGCTTCGCCAACCCAAGGTTCTCCGTCTGGTCGGTCTGGTTCGGCGTGGGGTGCCAGCCGCACGATGAAGCTTTCCCACACGGCTGACGGCAACTCCAGTCGGTGTGGCAATCGCGCGTCCATGCTGCTCAATGCATTCGCCATCTGAACCGCGCGTGTTTGACTGCTGCCCGTGAACTTGATCAACGCCATTGCGATGGGTTCGGGGTCAAGGCTGAGCCCCGCCACCAGCCATGAAATCCGTTGTGGCGCATCCAGGCTTCTGAGCTTCAGCCTGGTTTGAATGATGTCGAGAAGCGCATGCTTGTCCACATGCCGGATGGCTGCTGGCAAAAGGGATTGGTTCAGGTGGCTCAACTGCGCCTGATTGGCTTTTGCAGGAAAGGTCTCCAGGATGGCTGGCACGCACCGTTTTGCGAGCTCTGCCGAGCCCTCGTCGCTGCTCAAGGCCCACAAACCTGTGATCGAGCCTTCTGCCCGCTGACGCAGCATGCCTTGCACATATTGAGTGAACACCTGGGAGACCAAATCGACGCGGGACCGCACGATGGATGAATACCAGGTGGGCACATTGCCTGTGCCATCTGTCAGCCACATGGCCACCAAGCGTTCAAGCAGTTCATCCGGCCAGCCATTGGTGGCATCTGGGTCTTCGCTGGCAACCAGTTCCGCACCGATGAGGCATGCTGGATCGAGGGGGTGCATCCGCAGTTCACGGCCAGCTTGAAGGATGGCGGTCGCTTCCGGAAGATCGGTCCTGTCGAGCACCTTCTTCATGCCTTCAAGCGCCACAGGCAACAACGCCGCATCACCGAGGTAATCGCACAACCGGTCCTCCGGCGTTGCACCATGGATGTCGGTGTACCGATCGAGGTAAGACATGGCCATCTGGTGGTACAGGCCTGAAGGCGCAGTTCCCGCGGCCATGGCCTCCAAGTGTGGCGCGATGCGTTCCTGGCGCTTCGCTTGCTGAAGCATCTGCGTGGTTCGCCATTCCTCTTGATTCCGCCAATACTCGCCTTGAGCTGCATCGATGGGCCAGCTCCAGATGGCCTCCCGCCAAGCGTCTGCCGCTGGCCACTTTGCGCACTGAGCCTCACACCAATCTTCCACGTCACGCATCGTGATGTCTGAATCGACGGAGGGGTTGATGGCCTGGTGCGCGGCTTGTTCAACACACCATTTGGCGATGGCTTCTGAAGAGGTTTGAGAGGCCAGCGTCAGCAGCCACCGGTGCCAGTCTCTCGGAAGCCGTGCGCCATGAAGCAACTGGCTGGCTTCCCAGAAGTGGGGTGGGGTGGACGTGGGCAAGGCCAGCGTCAGCACCGACTTCTGAACCTGCGGGTGTGCGCTCAACCAGTCCCGGATTCCCTGGCCTTCGTCGCCCTTGAGAGACCAGAACCCGTGCTCGTCCACGCAAGCCGTGAGCCAGCGGAGAACCCGAGGCGCGTCGATCGGCTCGGCCAAGCTGTTCAAAGCTGCGGCAATGATCTTGCCCATCACCCGAGGCATCTCGAAGTGGCTTCGGAACGAGTCGATGTCCGGAGCCAGGTCTGCCAGACCATCCGCGAGGATGGGACGCGCAACAGTGGGGGTGCGGGGAAGCAGTTCACGACCCCAGAAGCGCGAGTAGTGGCCGTGCAAGTGCTCCGCTTTCGGTGGCCTGAAGTGCTGCATCACTTCGCTCGGCGCGATGTGATCGGGGTACAGCGCCTCCAGCAGCGCTCCCGCCAGTTGGTCTTGCGGATCGTCGATGACGCCCTGGCGAACGTCACACAGCCATGTCAACGCGGTCTGCATGTCCAGCGACAGCAACCGCGCTTGAGCCAGCCACGCGACTGCTGATTTGGTGCGGGTGTAGGGTGTGTGGCTGTGGTCACGCACAACCCGATCCAGCGCAGGCAGGAGATCGGGCAGCGGTTGACCGTGTGCGATGGCGTCAAACACGCAATGCAGCATCGACTGATGCGCTTCGGACCTGTCTGGGTTCTCGAAGAACCCTTGGTACGTCTGCTGCATGTCTGCGGTACCGAGGCCGCCGAAAGGGTGATCGGCCCAATCGCCGTTGCGGAACCAGGCGAACTGTTTCGCCTCGCCCTCCAAGCCCTGTAGGAGTTGGATCTTCTCGTTGATGCTGAAGTGACTCACATCCCCGTAAAGCACCACGCCCAGCGGGTCATGAGCGATGAAGGTCTGCCGGTGTTCGTGGCTGTGCACCGCCAGCCACGCATGCAGGCCCCGCAAGGAAGGGGCAACGCCGCCGTCCTCTGCACACATCAGGGCCATGACGCGGGCGACGGGCAAGGAGCTTTCGCCCATGCGGCGGGCGATTTCCCTGGCCCCAAGGTACTCGGCGATGCTGCGGTGCGCAGCTTGGATTCGATCGCCATCGGTTTTGAACAGCTTGGTTGCCAGGGCTGCCCGCAGGTCTTTCGTCGGGATGTCCAAGGGCAAGGCGTTCAAAGCCAGTTCGTTGATCCCATCTGCCACACCGTCCGACCATGCCTCTGCGCCGCTCAGCAGTTGAACGGCGCAAAGCGTGCCCGCGCGTCTCAACAGTTCATACGTGTTGGGTGCGCTGTCCCGCTTTGCCATTCGGTGAACGAGGTTGTCTTCCGATGCCAGCTTCTCGCAGGCCGCTGCGAACGTCTGTGCTCTGGTTGCAGGCAGCTGACCGGTTGACCCAGCCGACGCGATCATCAGACGAAGGAACAGTGCGTTGCCCATCACAGGCAACAAGCCTTGTTGCTGGGCTTGATGCCAGAAGCGATCCACCGCATCTGCTTGCACCAGCGCGTCTTCCAAGATCTGACGGATCTCTTGCTCGTTCAGTGGTTCGAGCCGGAGTTCGACAACGTCGCGCTCTGCTGCCAGCAGCTTGATTGCACCGTGATCCAGCGCTTCAATCCAGTCCGCTTCGCGACAGCTCAAGCGAAAGGGGGGCGACCCCATTTCGATCAATTTGGTGCAGATTTCGTCCAGCGGGCGATTGCGATGTCCACCCACATTGCTGGCTCTGGCTTCGTCCAGCCCGTCGATGTACAGAGCTTGCCCTTCGGCCAAGGTGGGTGCCCGCCAGCCGGGACGCATCATGAGGTGCGCCTCAACGAAGGGGGACTGGTTGTGCGCTGCGGCTTCTGCCTTCATCGCTTCCGTCTTGCCGGTGCCAGGGGGAGCCAGCAAGACATAAGCGCGCGTGGAGCGCCAATTTGAAAGGGGCAGTTTGGCCGAGCGGCCCTGGCCTTCGCGAGCGGTCGCGTGGCGCGGGATGCGGATCTCGCCTGTCTGCGCCATGGTCAACCCACCCAATGTGCGGCTCCGTACCGCAAGAACTCGCCCAGGGGAAGGCTCTCGCTGCCCACCACCCAGCGATTGCAACCTGGAAAGCGTTGAATGAACTCGTCGAGCCCAGCGTGTCGGGCACCTGCGCCAACGTTTCCGCTTTTCACCTCCACCGCTGCGAGGCGACCTCTGTGCTCGATCACGAAGTCCACCTCCAGGCCGCCCTCTCGCCAGTAGTGGACGCGTGTGTCGGTGTCGGCGGAATTGATCAGGTGGGCGCCCACCGCACTTTCGACAAGCCGCCCCCAATGGCTTTTGTCTGCCATGGCCTCGGCAAAGCTGTGCTGTCCTTTGGCGCTCATCAGGGCGTTGTTCAGGACCTGGAACTTTGGCGGTGACTGACGTTTGCGCAGCACCTGTGCGGCGTGTTTGTGCAAACCGGACATCAACCCGGCGTGGGCGAGAAGCTCCAGGTACCGGGCCAGGGTGGTCACGTTTCCAGCGTCGTTGAGCTGACCCAGGGTCTTGTCCAGCGACACGATCTGGCCCGAGAAGGAGCAGCCGACTTCAAAGAGCTGCTTGAGCAACGCGGGCTTGTCCACCCTTGTCATCATGAGGACGTCGCGTTCGATGTTGGGCTCGATCAGGCTGCGCAGCACATAGTTGCGCCAGCGCCCTTCATCCTGGATGTAGCTTGCACTGCCTGGGTAGGCACCGAAGAACACGAACTGGTCAAGCGTGAAGTCGAACGCGCTGTTCATCTCCTCGAACGACCAATGCGTGATGGGGATGACCTCATAGCGGCCAGCCAGGCTCTCTGACAGCCCCTTTTGCATCAACAACGGAGACGATCCCAGCAAGAGCACTTGCATCGGGTGTCCAGTCGCGATTTGCCGATCCCACAGGCCTTTGATGTGATCCGACCACCGGGGGATTTTCTGGATCTCGTCGATGACCAAAACGAAAGGTAGGCGAGATGCTCGCCCGGGTTCTGACTCGCGCCAAGCTTTCGCGGCGCGTTCGGCTTTGGCCCATTGATCAATCAGCCAATTGGCATCGAAGCTTGCTGCTTGGCTGCGCATCAGCGTGGGCGAATCCCAGTCATCTGCCTCGCTCAAACCTGCTTTCTCTGATGCATCCGCAGCGACCACCTTGACCGAGTCGCTCGGGCGGGTTGCTCTGAACTGATGAACCAGGGTGGTCTTGCCAACCTGACGCGGCCCGGCCAAGATCTGCATCCGTTTGGGTTGCTCGTTCAACCTGGCGACGATGACTTGAAGCAGGGGGCGCTGGTAGTCCATGAGTTTATTGAGTAAATTTACTCAATAATGTATCCGAGCCGCCAATCTGACGCCAGCACCCAACAAAAAGCCCCGCACTGCGGGGCTTTTGCTTTGCAGCGCCGGACCTCGGTCAGGACGTCTGAAACACGTTCACCGCCCCCGACAGCCTTTGGGCCTGATCGCGCATGCTCTGCGAGGCCGCGGCCGATTCTTCCACCAGCGCCGCGTTCTGCTGCGTCATCTGGTCGAGGTGGTTCACCGCCAGCGACACCTGGCGGATGCCGTCGCTCTGCTCCGAGGTCGAGGCGCGGATGTCGCCCATCATGTGCGTCACGCGCTGCACGGCCTGCAGGATCTCCTCCATCGCCTGGCCGGCGTCGCCCACCAGCCGGGCCCCCGATTCGACGCGGTCGCTCGAAGCGGCGATCAGTGACTTGATCTCGCGCGCGGCGTTGGCCGAGCGTTGAGCCAGCGTGCGCACCTCGCCGGCCACCACCGCAAAGCCGCGGCCTTGTTCGCCCGCGCGCGCAGCTTCCACCGCCGCGTTCAGCGCCAGGATGTTGGTCTGAAACGCGATGCCGTCGATCACGCCGATGATGTCGTTGATCTTGCGCGAACTGTCGGCGATCTCCTGCATGGTGGATACCACCTGACCAACGACCTGGCTGCCGCGCTGGGCGGCGCCGCTGGCCGAGGTGGCCAGCTGGTTGGCCTCATCGGCCGCTTGCGCCGACTGCGTCACCGTGCTGGTGAGTTGCTCCATCGACGAGGCCGTCTCCTGCAGGCTCGAAGCCGTCTGCTCGGTGCGGTTGGACAGGTCCTGGTTGCCGCTGGCGATCTCGCCGGAGGCCGTGTAGATCGCGTCGGTGCTCTCGCGCACGCTGCGCACCAGCGTGCCCAGCGAGCGCGCCATGACGTCCAGCGCCCGCATGAGTTCGCTGATCTCGTCCTTGCCTTGCACGTCGACCTTGACCGTCAGGTCGCCCTGGGCGATGCGCGAGGCCGCGTCGATGGCGTCCTGCAAGGGGCGGCGGATCGAGCGGATGAGCTGCCAGGCGCCGATGGCGGTGGCCACGAGCACGCCCAGCACCATGGTGGCGGCGGTGGCGGTGATGTTGCGCCGCCCAGCCGCGATCTCGGCGCGGATGCCGGCGGCGTCGGCCTCCTGCAAAGTGCGAAAAGCCTTGAGCGCGTCGCCGTACTGCTGCGTCAGCGGCAGGAACTCTTCGATGACACGCTGGCGCGCGGCGTCGATCTGACCGCCGTCGCGCTGAGCCTGGATCTCTTTGTTGAGCTTGAGCACGCGGTCGCGCAGCGACTGGATCTCGGCCAGCTGGGCCTCGTCGGCCGCCGTCAGGGGCAGGCCCTTGATGTGCTCGAGCATCTTGGTGATCTCGGCGATGTTCTGCGTGTTGCCTTTGGAGAAGGTCTGCCCGACGAAGGGGTCGCTGCTGAGCGTGCCAGCCACGACCCGGGTGATGGTGATTTTGCTGAGCTCGGCCCACTCCGAGGCGTATCGCAGCTTCTCGTCGCTCAAGCGCAGCGCGGCTTCGGCGGCCTGTTGTTGCGAGACGGAACGCCAGGCGGCGATGCCGACGATGCTCGTCATGGCGACGATCAGGGCAGCGACGGCTGCCCACAGTTTGGCGGAGATGCTCAGGTGGCGAAACACGGCGGCAAACCTTTGAACGCTTCCCGGACGAAGAGGCCGAGGGCCTGCTCCGGGGTCAGGCACACGGGCAGGCGGGGCCTGCGTCACCTCGTGTCTTCGGCGTTTGCTCGTGGGACTGAAGCGGGCTTGTCCATGAAAAAGGCCCACCGAAGTGGGCCTGATGTGAATGGGACAAGGTGCGCCTCAGCGCTGGCGACGCCGTGACATGGCGCCCAGCAGCAGCAAGCCGCCCAGCGTCAGGCCCCAGGTGCCGGGTTCGGGCACCGGTGACTGGAATGTCTGGGCCTGCACCCAGGTGGTGGCGATGAAACCGAAGCGCTTGAACTCGTCGGTGTCGTTGACAAAGGTCAGGCTGATTTCCTTCGACTGGTGCAGCTCTGAGGGCAGGCCTGCTTCGAAGGTCTTGTTCAGGCCGAAGGAGTCGTACAGGCCCTCGACGCGGTCGAAGGCATCGAACAGCCCGTTGTCCAGCTCGGGGTTGAAGAACTCGGGGAACAGATCGCTGCTGATCAGCACCGACATGGCCTCGACGGACAGGCCGCAATCCTGGCAATTGCCTTCGCCCAGGCGCACCAGCCCGACCTTGGCCAGGCCGGTGAGCGTGAACTGGCTGTGCGGCGCCAGGATCACGGTGTTCTGGATGGGCTCGGGGGGCGTGTCGCTGTCGAGGTCGATGTTGACGGCGGCGGCAGCGGCCTCGGCGTAGTAGCCCTGGCCGACCTGGGTCAGCCGCACGTTGGCCGCCAGGTGGTTGCCTTCGACGAAAGCCACGGCGCTGGTGTTGTCAGGCAGCAGGAAGTCGGTTTGAGCCCGCGTGCCAAAAGGGTTGGCCGGGCCGAAGCTGCCCGAGTGCTGGGTCTCGTAGCCCACCTGGTCGCCGCTGACGAGGTTGTCGATCACGGCCACGCCGCCCAGGAAGGCGTGGGTGCCGATGTCGCTGAAGCCGACGCTGGCGGCCATGCCATCGTCGGGCCGCAGGTCGGTGAGGGTGTACTGGATGTTCGTCAGTGACGACTCCATCGAGTACGACAGGCCCTGTGCCTGGGCGGCGCCGATGCCGGTGGACAGGGCGAGCGCGGCAAGCGCCACGCGGTGGAAGCTGAACATGTGATCCCCCTTTGTGTTGAGTCTGCGTACTTTTTCATGAATCGCGCCGAGCTGCAATGGCCCGTGGAGGCGTCTCGCCAGAGAACGGGTCCCACGCACGGGCGGATGGGCGACTCTCCTGCACCGAATCGGGAATTCCTGTCTGGAGCGCCGATTTTTCCCGCGATCGATCCGGACCATGCCGGCCAGAATGGGTCCTCCAAACGGTCTGTCCTCCACGCCGATCACCATGCTCAGGAAAATCTCCCCTGCCCAGCTCAGACTTGGCATGTTCGTGCACGAAGTGCCGGGCTCCTGGCTGTCGCACCCGTTCTGGCGGGGGGCGTTCAAAGTGGTGGAGGACAAGCAGCTGGCCCAGTTGCGCGAGGCCGTGGCCTACGTCGTGATCGACACGGCCAAGGGCCTGGACATCGAGGAGGCGCAGCCCGCCGAGCCAGTCGCCGAGGCGCCCCCTGAGCGCGGGGCCCCGCCACCGGTGGCCCCTGCCGAGGGGGGGCCAGAGCAGGGCGCGAAGCCGACCGCAGGGCAGCCCGCCGCAGGTTTCCAGGACGAGGTCCGGCGCGCATCGAAGATCGTCGCCCAGGCCCGCCCGGCGATGAAGAACCTGTTTCGCGACGTCCGCCTGGGCAAGGCGATCGACACCGAGCACTGCCTGCCGCTGGTCTCCGACATCGCCGACTCGGTCGAGCGCAACCCGGCCGCCATCGTCAGCCTGGCGCGCTTGAAGACCAGCGACGATTACACCTTCATGCATTCGGTGGCCGTGTGTGCCCTGATGGTGGCCCTGGGCAAGCAGCTCGGGCTGGGCGAGGCCGATTGCCGCGAAGCCGGGCTCGCCGGCCTGGTGCACGACCTGGGCAAGGCGTTGATGCCGCTGGAGGTGCTCAACAAGCCTGGCGCGCTCACGTCCGAAGAGTTCGCGATCATGAAGTCCCACCCCGAAGCGGGACACCGCATGCTGCTGGAAGGCAAGGGCGTGGGCCCTGTGCCGCTCGATGTCTGCCTGCATCACCACGAGAAGGTCAACGGCAAGGGCTACCCGCATGGGCTGCAGGGCGACGAGATCAGCCTGTTCGCCAAGATGGGGGCGGTCTGCGACGTCTACGACGCCATCACCTCCAACCGGCCGTACAAGGCGGGCTGGGACCCTTCCGAGTCCATCACCAGGATGGCGCAATGGGCCAAGGAGGGGCACTTCGACGAAAAGGTCTTCCAGGCCTTCGTCAAGAGCGTGGGCATCTACCCGGTTGGCTCGCTGGTCAAGCTCAAGTCAGGGCGGCTGGCCATCGTCGTGGAGCAGGGCAGCAGCTCTTTGCTCAAGCCGGTGGTCAAGGTGTTTTATTCGACCCGGGCCAACGAGCCCCTGGTGCCCGAGGTGCTGGACCTGGGCCGCGTGAGCGACGAGATCGTCTCGCGTGAGGCCCCGTCCACCTGGGGCTTCAAGAACCTCGACGATTTCTGGCTGCCGCAGGGCGCGGCCTGAGCCACCTGCCCAACCGCCCGCTCGTTCGTTCAAGGGCCTGCCGCCGCCATCCACGCCTTCAGCTCGTCGCCTGTTGGCAGGGCGCCGAGCACCCCTTGCCGAGACGCCACCCAGGCGCCAGCCGACGTGGCCAGGTGCAGCGCTGGTGAGGCATCCAGCCCCGCTGCCAGCGCCTGGCACCAGGCCGCTGCGAAGGCGTCGCCGCAGCCCGTGGTGTCCACCGCCTGCACGAGGCGTGCGGGGTGATGCCGCGGTGCGTCCACGTCGGCGCCGGCCGGCCAGAGCCAGCAACCCGCCTCACCCAGCGTGACCAGGAGCTGAACGCCGGTGTGCGCCTGGCGCCAGGCCCGCACCGACTCGAATTCGTCGGGGCTCGGGCCCTCTCCCGAGTCCCGAGCACTCGTTGGCCCGCTTGCATCCGCCTGCGCGCCCCAAAGCGCTCGTGCCTCGTGCTCATTGAGCAGCAGCGTGTCGACCTGCTGCAGCACCTCGCTGGCGATCGGGCGCCAGGGCGAGGGGTTGAGCACCGTCTTGGCGCCGGCTTGCCGTGCCAGCCGGAAGGCCTCGGCGATGACCTCGTCGGGCGCCTCGAACTGAGCGTAGGCCACGGCCGATGCCGCGATGTCACTGGCGGCTGCCCGCGCGTGCTCGCGCCCGAGCAGGTGGTTGGCGCCAGGGTGCACGGCGATGACGTTGTCGCCAGCCTGGTCGATCAGGCCGACGCCGTGGCCGCTGGGGCCGGCAAAGCGGTGCACGTGGGCGTCGCTCAGGCCTTCCTGGCGCAGCCGGCCAAGCAGGGCCTGGGCGGCCATGTCATCGCCCACGCCGAGCAGCAGGTGCACGGGCGCACCCAGGCGCCGCAGGCCCACCGCCACGTTCAGCCCCTTGCCGCCAGGCTCCATCAGGAAGCCGTCGGCGTGCACGTGCTCGCCGCGCGCGGGCAGGCGAGGCGTGAACCAGCAGCAGGCCATCACGAAGCTGCCGATGACGAAGACGGGCCGGGGCGAAGGGTCTGACATGTCGGGGCGCAGAACAGGTGCCCCAGTCTAGGTGGCTTCAGTCCAGGTGCGGCAGCCGCCCACGCCAGGCGGCCAGCGCGTAGAGCATGCCCATCACGAACAGGATGGCGGTGGTCGGCTCGGGCACCACGCTGACGGCGTAGTCGTGGCCACTCACGCTCACGGTGTTGGCGCCTGCCACGTTCGGCGTCAGGTTGAAGCGGGCGGTGCTCATGTAGTCGGCCCAGGCGTCGCTGGTGCCGTTGCGAACGCCCGCTTGCGATCCGGCGAACAGCGTGCCGCGCACGCGCACCAGCTCACCCACCACGGCTTCGAAGGTCTGGCTGAACACGCCGTCGCCCTGCGACATCTGCCAGTCGATCGTGCGCACGCGCGGAACCGGTGACAGCCACGCCGGCCCCATGGACGCCGCAAAGCCCACGCTCAGTGCCCCGGGGGCGGCAGGCAGCGGGGTCACACCGCTGGTGCCGTCGATGGTCAGCGAGAAGGTGTAGGTGATGGGTGTGCCTGCGGCCAGCCCGGGCGCGGTGACCTCGATGAAGTCCTCGAAGGAGGTCGAGAAGATGGCGTCCACGAAGCCGCTGTCGGCGTCGAAGGCCTTTTCATAGTGGGTGCTCAGTTTCCCCTTGAGCACGCCCATGGAAGCCTCGATCTGGGCGTGGGCGCGCGCGCCGTTGCTCAGCAAGGTGTCCGAGCTTTGCCTGAGCACGGGTTGGCTGACCAGGTTGGCGCCTTCGATGCTGGTTTGCTTCGAATCGACCGGGGCCTCGACCGGGTTGGTGGCGTGGCGGATCCCGTCGGTGTAGGTGCTCGCGTTCAGGTAGGCCGGGTTGGGCAGGAAGGGCGCGGCCAGGCTCAGGCCCGGGGCGGCGAGTGCCGCAGCCAGGATCAGGCCCAGGGCCGGGCGCAACGGTGCGACGGGGCTGGTTTGGGTGGTGGGGCAGACGGCCATGGGCCTCCCTGATTGGTTTGATTTCATGATGCCATTATGGAGTCCAAAAAGATACCAAACTATCGAACATGTCGATGCAAGGGGCCACCCCTAGAATCGATGCATGCCTTGTGATCTGCCATGAGCCCTGTTTTGCCCCCCTCGGTGCCGCCTGGCGGCTGGTCTGGCCTGGTGCAGCTGGATGCTGGTCGTGCGCAGCCGGTTTACCTGCAGCTGGTCGATGCGCTCACGCAGCTGATGAGCACGGGGGTGCTCGCCGAAGGCCAGCACCTGCCGGCCGAGCGCGTGCTGGCGGCAGAGTTGGGCGTCAGCCGGACCACGGTCAAGCGCGCCTACGACCACCTGCGCGAGGCGCAGAACCTGAGCACGCACGGGCGGGGCGGCACGGTGGTGCGCCACACGCCCAGGGTGGCGCCGGAGCTGGCGCGCCTGAAGGGCTTTTCCAGGGAGATGGAGGAGCTGGGCATGGTGCCGAGCACGCAGGTGCTGTCGCGCCGCATCGTGCTCGATCGCACCATGGCTTCGGTGTTCAAGCGCCCCTCGACCGCGCAGTTCCTGCAGATCACGCGGGTGCGCCTGGCCGATGGCTGCCCGATGTCACGCGAGGTGGCCTGGTACGACCTGACGGCCGCGCCGGAGCTGGCCGATTGGGACGGGCAGGGCTCGGCTTATGGCCTGCTCAAGGCCGCCAGCGGCATCGAGCTCGAGCGCGCCGACCAGAGCGTGGAGGCGGTGATGAGCGACGCCGAAGAGACCCGCGTCTTCGGCTTCGAGCGACCAGGGCCCTGCTTGCTGCTCAAGCGGCACACCTACGCCAGCACGGGGCAGTTGGTGGAGTACGTGGAAGGCACCTTCCGGGGCGATGCCTACGCTTACCGGCACGCGATGAAGCCCTGAGCCCGGTGAGCCCAGGCCCCAGCGAGGCAGGCGCACCGCGCGGTGCGCCGCTCGCCAGCCGGGTCACTGGCTCGAAAGGCTCAGGCCCGCGTGCTCGCGCAGCGGGTGGAAGTGCACCAGCGGGTGGCGCTCGGTGGTCAGGCGCAGGTCATGGGGAAGGGCGCCGTCCAAGCCGGCTGCATCATCTGTTTGAATGATGACAAAAACCATGTGCCCTCCCAGTATGTGTTTCAAATGAAGGCGGCCCATCCGCTGGATGTCTTGCTGCTCGCCAATGGGATGCCTGTGGGCGTTTGGTCGCGCTTTGTTGTGGGGTTGGAAATGGCCCTTGTCTTCGTATTTGCAGGCATGGTTCTCAAGGGCTTTTTTGAAATCTGGCGGCCGCCTGGCGCGGGTGGTGAGCCCAAGACGAGCCAATCAGCTTCACACTTTTGGTACCCAGGTTGGCACCCAGGAGGCGAAATGAACAAGCGTTGTCAAGATCAGCCTGAGGCGGCGAGCCAGTCGGGCAAGCTTCTCGGAGCACTGGCCGTGCTGACTTTGTGCCTTTTCGGCATGCCTGCCTTGGCCGAGACATACGCCTATGCGGCGGTGAAGGACGCCGGGGTCAGCGCGCAGAACCTGGCGCTAGGCAACCACGAGTTCGGCGATGAGTCCCTGGCCTTGAATGGAGAGCTGGCCAGTGCGCAGGGGCGTGGCAACATCGCCCAGGCGCAAACCCTGTTCGGGGTCAACAGGGTGTCGGTGTCCAACTCGATATGGGTCAGTGACGAGTACCTTCGCGAGACAGGGTGGGGCGGTCCGTTGGCCGTTGGGATGTCCATTTGGACGGACGAGTTCACGATCACGGGCGGGACCGGTGTCGGCCGTGCCAAGGTATCCGTGAATGTGACGGGCTGGTTTGGCGGTGGTGTTGGTGCCCAGGGGGGGTACGGATTGTGGACGGCAACACCATCCGATCTGCAGCGTGAACGCGATGAGTTGCTTCGCGCCGATCCGCTGACTTGGTTGGGAGGTGTGCTGGACGATCCTGAAGACGTGGGCGTCGCGAAGGTGCTGTCCTACCAGGCATGGGTTCCTGCCCCTGGTTATTCGGAGCCCGGCTTTCTGATTGCGCAGCCCAACAGCCTGTTTGGCGGCACCTTTGTCGCCACCATTGAATTTGTCTATGGCCAACCATTTTGGATGGCCAGCGGCCTCTATGGTTTCGCCAATGACACAGGTTCTTTGTCGGCCATGAACTCGGCCCACTTTGGTATCACTGTGCAAGGTGATGCGGGGGCACAGATTCTGTCCTCGTCCGGAACGAGTTACGCTGCGGCCGTCCCCGAACCTGCAAACTGGGTCCTCTTGGTGGTGGGATTGGCAGTGCTCCTGTGGATGTCCACGGGCGAGGCTCAGCGGATGGGGGGCAAGGCCAGCACCCGCAGGATCAGTTCACGTTGGCTGGTGACGCCCGTCTTCGCAAAGATGCTCTGAAGCTGGGTTCGGGCTGTGCTGGGCCGCACGCCCTCGGCCCGAACATGGTCTTCTACGCTGTCACCCTGGGCAATGGCGCGGGCCAGCCTGGCCTCCGCGGGCGTCAAGGTGAACAGTTCCATGAGTTGCCTGGCTGAGGCGACTCTGCGCGAGAGGCTCGATTCGGTGATCAGGCACAACACCAGTTGCCGGTACTCCGAGGCCGTCCACATGGTGGTGGTCGGTGCGGGCATCATCGTGACGTAGCAAGTGCCCCAAGGGCTTTCACCGCCGAGCCGGGCGTGTGTGGTTCCACCGCTGGACACAGTGTGCTGCAAACTCTTCATCAGTTGCGCGGTGTCGTGAGGCTCTTGACCCGCCAGCTTGCCTTCGCACATTCGAAGCGGTGAAGGTCCTCGCAACAGTGATTCGCCTCGAGGATTCGAGGCCAGAATCTGCCCACTCTCAGACAAGGTCAGGATGCCCAGGTGTGTGGAGTTGGCTGCCCATTGGCTGGCAGCCACCGCAGGGGCACTTTGGCAGCGCTCCTGCTCCAGCCGCTTGTTGATCTGGCAGGCTCGTCTCAGGTGGGGCAGAAGCCGACGGTAGAAATCCAGTTCTGGCTCGGTGTAGCAGCCGACATGGCCCGATCGAAGCGCGCTCAACTTCACAGCCACGGGCCCGTGTCGCACGATGATGCCGCCGATGCAGTGCTTGAGTTGCTGTGGCCGCAACCAGTCGCCATAGAACTCGGTCGAATCCAGTTTGGCTTCGGGGTACAGCATTTCTGAGGTCACCGCCACACCTTCCGCCAGCGTTTCTTCGTTGCGAACCCAGACGTTGGTGCTCGCGTAATGCTCAATGTAGTTGGCGACATAGGTTGGCTCGAAGCCCACCGTTCGAATGACAACCCCCGGCGGGCCATCGGCCACCCCGCTGGTGCTGAAATCGTGCATCAGCAGCGTGATGGCGGCGGCATTGAGGCTTTGCGATACCTGTTCCATCACGGCAATCCACCGTTCCGGATCGATGGCAGCCTCGTAGATCAGGCCAATGATCTCGTGCAGGCGATCCTCGCCAAGAAGCTGGGTCATCTGCGTACCTTCCCCGTGCGCAAATTGTCATCATGTGTTTAGATGATGACGGAAATGTGTGCCCTTGTCAGCATGGGCAATATACGAAACAGCGTTAAAGCAATATGCGATCCAGCAAGCCATGGCGCGTACGGCCATTTCGTTGCCTCTGGCTGGCCATTGCCTTATTCCAGATCGCAAGTGAAATCATCGGCGGAGACTTCGGTCGGCGGGTCAGGCAGACCCGGGACGAAGCCTATCGCGGCTACAATCAGCGCATCGCCAGCATGTGGGGCACCGTACTGGCTTCGTCCGCCATGTACGGATCTGCACTGCAAACCGGTGGGAGCGCCGCACCGCTGTCGGCTGCCAATGCATCGATGAACCGATTCAACGCCGAGACGCAAGCACAGGGCGAAGCCTTCATCAGCCAGTTGGCGCCTTCGCTGAAGACGCTTGGCGAGGCCAGCCTGCAGGTTCTCGGCGATTCCGTTCTGATCCCGATCGCTGACCAAGCGGCGATGCGACAGACCTTGAGTCGGCTCTACAAGAAACATCGTCAGTAAGCAATGCCTGTGAGGGCGGCAAGCGTCAGGGGTTTCATGTTGTTCTTAACCGTGTTTTCAGTTGTGAGGGCCTTGCCAACAGTGCTGAGCTGCGCAGCAAGGATATTCATTGGCAAAGGCAGGCAGCTGAGGCGAGTGGATGAAGCCGCAGTTTTGTATGCGAGGCGCGATCATATTCAAGCTGCGCCTCGATCGCGACATCGCTTCGAGTCAGGCTGGGACTTGACTGATTCATGGCCAAAACCAGCAGCCTGGTCAACCCTCATGCTTGCCATGGTGACGTTCGCGCCCCATTCGTCGGCGGCGCAAGATCCGTTCTCAAGGGAGTTCTATTCCAAGTATCCGGCAGCCAACGAGATCATCAAGCGAGAGCCCGGTAAAGGCCAACCACCCACGCAGGCCGAGCTGGCCAATCTCGACGCATTCCTGGATCGCATGAGGGGCGCGCGTGATCGGCTTCAAAGCCAGTGTATTGGCAACCAATCCAGCCGTATGGTCAGGACATTCGGGGGGCAAACGATTCTTGTGTTGCCGGATTTGTACGCAAAGTGCGAAAACGACGCCAAGACATTGGCATTGGGAGGCTCGGTGCATGACCAGACCGTGATACCTGGCCTGATGCGGGCATTTAATTCCTATTGGAATGCCGATTATTCACCTCCAAGGGCCGATTCGGCCGACCTGCAAGCATGGCGGGACAAGGCCAAGAGCATGACGCGCTTCGATCCACCAGTGTGCAGTGGCGTGGCTGGCATGATCATAGACGCCCTCGCAGAGGGGGCAAGAACGAAGGCCGGAGAGATTTTTGACAAGTACTTGCCGCTTTGCGGAAGTGGCAGTGCTTGGGCAAAAATGTTCGAGCCCAGTCTGTCCAAGCCCAGCCCGGCGGCGTCATCAACGGATCGGCTTTCGCGGGATTTTTACGTGCTTTACCCCAGGACCACGGGTGAATGGGTTGCGGTACCCGGCAAGGGGGCGCCCCCGCCGGTGTCCGGCATGAAGGCCTTCGAAGACCACTTGGCCAATATGCGTGCCATACGCGAACGGTTTCGACAGGATTGCATCGGATCGGGGGCGGCGCAGATGGTCAAACAGGTCCGGGGGGTGACTGTGCTCGCATGGCCCGAACGATTCGAAAATTGCGAGGGTGATGCTCGAAAACTGTTTGAACCGTTGGGCCTATTCGATTCGAATATGGCGACGGTATGGAATCCTTATTGGGGTGCCAACTATTCACCGCCGCGCGGAGATCCAGCGGATGCGGAACGCTGGAGACGCTGGCAAAACGGGTTTGTGAGATTTTCAAAAGAATGCGAAATCGCCTCCTGGCGAATCATTCACAGCGGCGAGCCAGGCTTCCCCGATTCAGCAGAGCAGGTTTTCAGGCGCATGGAAAAACGATGCCCAGCTCGTTGGATAGCCTTGTTCGAGCCGGATGATCTCATCAGGAAGCGGGAGTTGGACGCGAAGAAGCGCTGCAAGCCAGGAACAAGCTACATCGTTGTCGATGAAAAATCCGGCAATGGCTCTAGGGAAGAGTGCGACGAGTCTGACAAATTCATACCACCTGACTCCGCGAAAGATGGGCGCTCCCAGAAGAAGGATCCGCTTGCGGACGAATTGGCAGCCATCCAGCGTGGGGAGTTTGAGCGCCCGGCCGCCGCCGGGGGGGACGCATCATCCGCTCAGGCGATGCTGAACGCCCGCAGGCGGGCAGGCGCTGACCTGACTGCTGCCATGGAGGATGGCGTGCGACAACAACCGAAGGCCGGCTCCATTGGCGGAACGCAGATTTTCGGTGGTGAGAACGGGCAGCTACTGGAGGCTGTCGCAGCGCAGGCTGACTTGTCCAACACGGTAGGTGAGGAGGCGAACATCGGCACCACGAATGGCTGCGATGACGCGGCGGAACGTCGGGGCACCGAAAACATGCAGACCAGTCGCGTGGGGGTGATCCGCTCCCTGCCTCCAGCACAGCAAGAGTGTGCAACGGCCAAGCTGTACGTTGACATTTATGCGCGGGCTCTGGCTTACGCGCAGCGTTGCAACAGACGCGCGGAGATGCCGTCCATTCAAGGTGCCTTACAGCAAAGCCGCGGAGACGCGAGCAGGATCTGCGGCAGTGTGACCCCATCCAGGCCTGCGCAGACTGCAGCGCCATACCAGACACCCAGACGCGCCCCGCCGCCATCCAGGTCACCGACCCCACCAGCCAGCCCCTCAAGGGGGACAGGCTGTGACAGATGCTTGCCAGATAGATGAGGCCTCTTGCTGGATACCCGCCAGTCCCGAACCGGTCGAGTCTTGAAAACAGCGAGGTTGCTGACTTGCCTGACCACGCCCACCTTCGTCCTGAAGCCTAAAAGGATTCCGCATGCAGCCCTTTACTTTGCCATTCATCCTGAGCCTGGCGACTTTGCTTTCAGCATGTGGAACCACAGGCGACTATTACGCGAGGAGCAAGGCTGAGCACGACGCCCTAGTAGAAGCCGTCGACGAATCCGCCGCGAAGGCGGCAGTGCAGCGCGCTCACAGCCGGATCGTGGCGATACGGTGGCCTGCGCTCATCGCACCCAATGCCCGGCAGGCAATCGTGTCCAATGGCAACCAATGGATTGCCGTGTCGATGCTGCCATCGCTGGCGTCAGACACCCCACCGCTTGCGGCCTTGCCGGACTTGATCGAGGCCTCATCAACCAATTTCGCTGCAGAGATGTATTGGTCGATCAAGCGCCTAGACCCCTCGGTGCAGGTGCTACTTGAGCCGCAACTTGTGGAGATGGATCGCTTTGGAGCGGCATCATTGAAGCCGCTGACGGAGGTTTCTATCCCGGCTGACGTGGTCGCGGACCTCTGGGTCACCACGCCTCCCTGGCAGGTGCTGGTGGCGCAAGAGTTTCAACTGACCTTGCAATCTGCCCCTGTTCGGTCGCCGGGCAATTGCGGCCTTCTGCTGGCCACGATTGGGCACGAACCCTTGCAGTCCGCAATCGAGAAGGTGCCTTGCTCTGCGGGCCTGGACGCACGAAATGCCATGCAGGCGCACTTCCTCCTCGATGGCGAACCCCGCCCCAGACCCATGACGGCTTTGCCCAACAAGGCGACCCCCCCGTTAAGCCGAGATGCTGTCGTGCTCATGAAGACGGTCAACTATGGGGATGGCGGGCCCTTTTCAGCCAGCATGAACGACTACGTCAAGGACAGCCGACCCAAAGGCCTCGCAGACGCGGATCGCTCCCCCACCCACCCCATCGTGAGCGGCTTTGCACGCTTAACTGTAAGCGGGCTGAGCACGATTGAGCCCGTTGAGGCTCGGCCGGAAACCTTATCGAGCTATTTGAGTCAGTTCGATCCCTCACTGGCGGATACCCTGCGCGGCGGCAAGGCGCTCACCCCCGCGCAGTCTGAGAACCTGCAGCTCGTGAGGCGTCTGTTGGCGCAGGAACTCCAGGTGCGCGGGGCGCGGGACGAACGGATCGCGCGTGAGATCCTTGGCGGCGACTTCGGGCGTCAATTTCGGCGCACACGAGACCAAGCGTACAGCCAATATGGCAAACAGATGATGAAGATGTGGGGCGGGGTGGCGGGTGCACTGGCCATCCACTCGGCCACCCTGAACGCGACGGGGCCTGGGCTGGGCGCTCTACAGGCCTCGAATCAGGCCACGGACTACTTCAATCAGCAGCAGGAAGCGGCTGGCCTGGCCTACGTTCGCAGCATTGCGCCATCCATTGCATCGATGGGCAATGCAAATGTGTCCTTGCTGGATCAACGGCTGGCGATTGACATCGGCGATCAACGGGGCTTGCGGAACGCCCTGATCAAGCTCTACAAGAAATACCGCCGCCCCTGATGTTTGGTTGTTGGCAGTCTCGAGTTTGGGCGCACGGTGACATCGCTGCCTGTTATTGTGTAGACAGGCTCAGCCCTGCGTGCTCGCGCAACGGGTGGAAGTGCACCAGCGGGTGGCGCTCGGCCGTCAGGCGCAGGTCGTAGGCCGAGGTCATCATGTAGGCCAGCGTGTCGGCGGCATCGAGCGCCAGCTTGGATGCGTTCTCGTCGGTGAATTTTTTCAGCGCCTCGGGCGTGTCGGCCGTGATCCAGCGCGCGCCCGTGAAGCGACAGGGCATCAGGCGGATGTCGACGCTGTACTCGGCTTTCAGGCGGTGCTGCACGACTTCGAACTGCAGCTGGCCGACGGCGCCCAGCAGCATCGAGCCGCCGACTTCGGGTCTGAAAACCTGGATGGCGCCTTCTTCGCCCAATTGCAGCAAACCTGCCTGCAACTGCTTTGATTTCATCGGGTTGGCCAGTTCCACCGTCTGGAACAGCTCGGGCGCGAAGAACGGCAGGCCGGTGTACTGCAGGGTGACGCCGTCGGTGATGGTGTCGCCGAGCTGCACGCCGCCGTGCGTGGTGAAGCCGATGATGTCGCCGGCGAAGGCCTCGTCAACGGCCTCGCGGCGCTGCGACAGGAAGGTCACCACCGAGGTCGGGCGCAGCTCCTTGCCGTTGCGCTGCACCTTGAGCTTCATGCCCGGCGTGTACTTGCCAGAGCACACGCGCACGAAGGCGATGCGGTCGCGGTGCGACGGGTCCATGTTGGCCTGCACCTTGAAGACCACGCCGGAGAAGTTCTCCATCTCGGGCAGGATCTTTTTCTTGCTGCCGTCCTTTTCGGTGCTGAAGCGGGGCCGGGGCGAGGGCGCCAGGTCCACCAGGGCGTCGAGCACCTCCTGCACACCGAAGTTGTTGACGGCCGAGCCGAAGAACACCGGCGTCTGCTTGGCGGCCAGGAACAGCTCCAGGTCGAACGCGGGCGCGGCCTCGGCCATCAATTCCATGTTCTGCTCGGCCAGCTCCCATTCGTGGCCGAAGCGCTCGGCCAGCTTGTCGCGCTCGTCCAGCGACACCACTTCGTCGTCTTCGCCGCGCTTGTCGGCGCCGGCGTCGAACAGGCGCATCGACTTCGAGCGCAGGTTGACGATGCCGCCGAACAGCTTGCCCTGGCCCACCGGCCAGGTCATCGGCACGCAGGGCATGCCCAGCTCCTGCTCGACCTCGTCGAGCAGCTCGAGCGGGTCGCGCCCCTCGCGGTCCATCTTGTTGACGAAGGTGATGATGGGCGTGTCGCGCTGGCGGCAGACCTCGATCAGGCGCTTGGTCTGCGCTTCCACGCCGTTGGCCGCGTCGATCACCATCAGCGCCGAGTCGACCGCGGTCAGCACGCGGTAGGTGTCTTCCGAGAAGTCCTTGTGGCCCGGGGTGTCGAGCAGGTTCACCACGTGCTCGCGGTAGAGCATCTGCATCACGCTGGATGCCACCGAGATGCCGCGCTGCTTTTCGATCTCCATCCAGTCGGAGGTGGCGTGGCGCGAGGCCTTGCGGCCCTTGACGGCTCCGGCGATGTGGATGGCACCCGAGAACAGCAGCAGCTTTTCCGTCAGCGTCGTTTTACCGGCGTCCGGGTGGGAAATGATCGCGAAGGTGCGGCGGCGCCCGGTTTCGGGGGCAAAAGGCGAGGTGGACACGGCAAAGGCTCCGGGCCGAGGAAAACCCGCGATGCTAGCCGATGAGGGGCCCGCGCGCCAGTTGGCGAGGGCCCCTGCTTGCCAAGAGGCGAGGCGCTGGCGGGGGCAGACGTCACCCCGGCGGTGCCTGAGTCAGCCAACCCTGGGGTCGCCAGGGCCGTCGATGGTGCTGGATGCGTTCACGCCGCGCGGCGGCGGCGGGCCAGGAAGCCGATGGCGGCCAGGCCTGCCAGGGCGGCGGCGGCACTGGTGGGCTCGGGCACAGGCAGGGCCGTGCCGGACACGCTGACCATGTCGAAGCGCCAGGTGCCCGAACCCGCAAAGGTCTTGCTGGCGTCGGAGGCCAGGTAGCCCGAGGTGCCAGGCGCGAACGTGGCCACCACGCGGAAGGCCAGGTTGGCGTTGTCATCGGCGCCGGCCACGTTGGACAGGTCGATGGTGCGGGCGTTGAACCAGGTGTCGCCCAGGCCGCTGTCGAACACGGCGTAGTCGATGAAGTTCACACCGTCCAGCGAGTACTGGGCCAGCTCGTAGCGCGAGCTGGTGTTGCTGTGGCGCAGGTCGTAGCTGAAGACCACGTCTTCGAAGCCGACCGAGCTGGCCTTGACTTCGATGCCACGGCTGTTGTTGCCGGCGCCTTGGCTGCCGTAGGTCGTGGTCTGCAGGCCGGAGTTGTCGCTGGCGGCCGGGTCGGACGAGCCGACGCCACTGTTGAAGCTGGGGGTGGTGACGCCACCGATCAGGCTCAGGCTGCCGGCGCCGACGGAGGGCAGGGCGCTGCCGGTGCCGGTGGCGCCATCGGGCGTGATGGAGTTGAACGACCATTGGGTGATGACCTCGGCGTGGGCGAGCTGGGCGGCACCCACGGTCAGGGCGAGGGTGATGGCGGACAGGGCGAAGGACTTCATGGAAACTCCAGTAAAGGCGTGCTGAAGCCCTTGAATCTAGGGTTCTCCCGTGAACCGGCCGTGAATCGCCGGGCCGCTTTTTGCGCCGGGCGGCTCACGCCGGCTCAAGTTCGGTGTGCCAGGGTCGACATCTGATGCAGCAAATCTTCAAAGAGAGCATGGGCGCGATGGACCGCATGGAGCGCAAGCCGGGTGACCCGGGTCGCCTGGACTCGGGCACAGGCGTGTTCGCGCGCCTGATGCTGGTCGTCAGCGTCATCGCCGGGCTGGCCCACCTGGGCTTCATCGGCCTGTTCCTGCGTGTGCAGGTGCCTGCGCTGGCCCTGGCCAACGTCGCCAGCGTGCTCGTCTACGTGCTGACGGCCATCCTGATCCGGCGCGGTCGGCTCACGCTGGCCACCTTGTTGATCGTGCTGGAGGTGCTCCTGCACGGGGTGGTGGCCACGGCGATCATCGGCTGGGCCTCGGGCTTTCACCACTACCTGCTGCTGGTCATCCCTGTGGTGATTGTGAGCGCTTACTATCGGTATTCGCTGCGCTTTCTATTGGCTTGCTCCGTGGCTTTGCTGTACCTGGGCCTGGACCTGGGCTACCGCGAGGCCACGCCTGCGGTGGCCGTGCCCGAGCCCTTGATCGACGGCCTGCACTACATCAACCTGGCCACGGTGTTGCTCATGCTGGGGGTGTTGGCCACGGTCTACCAGCGCCTGGTTTCGCGTGCCGAGCAGGGCCTTCACGAGCTGGCCTGCACCGACCCCCTGACCCAGCTGCGCAACCGCCGCTTCATGATGGAGGTGGCCCAACACGAAGCCGCCGTCGTCGAGCGTGGAGGTCGGCCCCTGAGCGTCTTGCTGGGGGACATCGATCACTTCAAACGCATCAACGACCTGCATGGTCACGCGGTTGGCGACGGCGCGCTGCGTGCGATCGCCCAGGTGCTGCGCGACGGGGTGCGCGAGGTCGACCACGTGGCGCGCTGGGGTGGCGAAGAGTTCCTGGTGCTGCTGCCCGGCACCGAGCTGGACGAGGCGCAGCAGGTGGCTGACCGACTGCGCAGGGCGGTGCAGGCGCTGGTCGAGGTCGAGGGCCGCCGCCAAATCGGCCTGAGCATCACCCTGGGCCTGGCGGAGCTGCGCCCTGGCGAAAGCATCGAGCAGGCCCTCATGCGCGCCGATCGAGCGCTCTATGAAGGCAAACAAGCCGGTCGAAACCGTGTGGTTCTCGCAGGACAAGCCTGATGCCTTGTGCCTATAATCGCGCCACTTTCGAGGAGCGTTGCAAGGCCCCGTCCCGCCGTCCCACACGGCGCGACCCGCAGGCCCCAGGCTCGAAAGCCTCTCCTTTTGCAACGGCGCTCACCCGCATGTGTCCCGCTGGGTGAGTCATTCCCGCTTCACGTTCCCACGTCCCGTTTCGTCGGCGCTGAAGTTGTTCCCCCTCCCGGCAGCGCACGGCGGCTTTCAGAACTCTTTCGGAGCTGAGTCATGAACGCTGTGTTGAAGAACCTCGAAACCTCCCACCAAGGCGTCGACTGTGTCGTCGCCGACATGTCCCTGGCCGACTGGGGCCGCAAGGAACTCACCATCGCCGAGCACGAGATGCCCGCGCTGATGGCCATCCGCCGCGAATACGCCGCCAGCCAGCCCCTCAAGGGCGCGCGCATCACCGGCTCGCTGCACATGACCATCCAGACCGGCGTGCTGGTCGAGACCCTGCAGGCCCTGGGCGCCGAAGTGCGCTGGGCCTCGTGCAACATCTACTCGACGCAAGACCACGCCGCCGCCGCCCTCGTGGCCAATGGCACGCCCGTGTTCGCCTACAAGGGCGAGTCGCTGGAAGACTACTGGGACTACACCCACCGCATCTTCGAATTCGGCGCCAAGGGCACGAAGGGCGAAGGCCCCAACATGATCCTGGACGACGGCGGCGACGCCACCATGCTGATGCACCTGGGCAAGGCCGCCGAGAAGGACATCTCCGTGCTGGCCAACCCCGGCAGCGAAGAAGAGCGCATCGTTTTTGCCGCCATCAAGGCCAAGCTGGCCGTGGACCCGACCTGGTACAGCCGCAAGGGCGCCGAGATCATCGGCGTGACCGAAGAGACCACCACCGGCGTGCACCGCCTGAACGAAATGAGTGCCAAGGGCACCCTGATGTTCCGCGCCATCAACGTCAACGACTCGGTCACCAAGTCCAAGTTCGACAACCTCTACGGCTGCCGCGAATCGCTGGTTGACGGCATCAAGCGCGCCACCGACGTGATGGTGGCCGGCAAGATCGCCGTGGTCGCTGGCTACGGTGACGTGGGCAAGGGCTCGGCCCAGGCCCTTCGCGCCCTCAGCGCCCAGGTGTGGGTCACCGAAATCGACCCCATCAACGCCCTGCAGGCCGCCATGGAAGGCTACCGCGTCGTCACCATGGACTACGCCGCCGACAAGGCCGACATCTTCGTGACCGCCACGGGCAACAAGAGCGTCATCACCTTCAAGCACATGCAGGCCATGAAGGAAAACGCCATCGTCTGCAACATCGGTCACTTCGACAACGAGATCGACGTGGCGGAGGCCGAGGCCAAGTGCACCTGGGAAGAGATCAAGCCGCAGGTCGATCACGTGATCTTCCCTGACGGCAAGCGCATCATCATGCTGGCCAAGGGCCGCCTGGTGAACCTGGGCTGCGGCACGGGCCACCCCAGCTACGTGATGTCCTCGAGCTTCGCCAACCAGACCATCGCGCAGATCGAGCTGTTCACGCGTCCTGATGCGTATGAAAACGGCAAGGTCTACGTGCTGCCCAAGCACCTGGACGAGAAGGTGGCGCGCCTGCAGCTGGTCACGCTCAACGCCCAGCTCACCGAGCTGAGCGACGAGCAAGCCGCCTACATCGGCGTGTCCAAGCAAGGCCCTTACAAGCCCGACACGTATCGTTATTGATCTCCCCCCTACCGCCTTCGGCGGCCCCCCTCTCCGGGGGGCAACCACCAGCGGCCCGGCCAAGCCGGTTCCGCGGTGGTTGCTGGATCAAACGGCGCGGCGCGCACAGGCCGCGCGCAAAAGGAACTGAATGCCAAGAGCCGACCAACTGCTCGTCGCCGGGGGCCACGCGCCGACCCGTTCTGCCGCTCACCGCCTGGTGGAGGCGGGGGCCGCGCAATGGCTCGGCCCCAAGGGCTGGACCAAGCTGCGCAAAGCCGGTGAGGACCTGCCCGAAGACGCGCAGCTGCGCGTGACCAACGACGACGAGCTGCGCTGGGTGTCCCGCGCGGGGCTCAAGCTCGAAGGCGCCCTGTCCCACATCGGCCTGGACGTGACGGGCATGCATTGCCTGGACGTGGGCCAGTGCACCGGCGGCTTCACCGACGTGCTGCTCACACAAGGCGCCGCCAGCGTGGTCGGCGTGGAAGTGGGCCACGGCCAGCTGCACGACAAGCTCAAGGCCGACGCCCGCGTGGTCTGCCTGGAAAACGTCAACGCCCGCGAGCTCGATGACAGCCCGCTGCGCGAGCACGCCCCGGCCGATGGCTTCGACCTGATCGTGGCCGACCTGTCCTTCATCGCCCTGTCCAAGATCGTGCCGCACCTGGGCCCCTGGCTCAAGCCGGGTGGCCAGGTCGTCATGCTCATCAAGCCGCAGTTCGAGGTCGGCAAGGAGCACGTCGGCAAGGGCGGCGTGGTGAAAGACCCGGCCCAGCACGCCCGCGCCCGCGACATGGTGCGCCGTGCCTGCACCGACCTCGGCTGGAAGGTGCACAAGGGCTTCGCCAGCCCGATCGCCGGTGGCGACGGCAACCTCGAGTTCTTCATCTGGGCGCAGTCTCCCACCGAGGCGCCCCAAGCCTGAATCAGCCAGCTCCTCCGCGTGACCCCATGACTTCTTTGCCCATCAGCTTCGAGTTCTTCCCGCCCAAGACGCCCGAAGGCGTGGACAAGCTCGCCGCCGTGCGCCAACAGCTGTACCCGCTCAAGCCCGAGTACTGCTCGGTCACCTATGGCGCAGGCGGCTCCACGCAGGACGGCACCATCCAGACGGTGCGCGCCATCCTGGCCGAGGGCTTCGACGCCGCGCCCCACTTCTCGTGCATCGGCGCGAGCAAGGCCAGCGTGCGCGAGCAGCTCGCCCAGTTCAAGGCCGATGGCATCAAGCGCATCGTGGCCCTGCGCGGCGACCTGCCCAGCGGCTATGGCGGCTTCGGCGAGTTCAAGTACGCCAGCGAGCTGGTGGCTTTCATCCGCGAAGCCACCGGCGACCACTTCCACATCGAGGTCGGCGCCTACCCCGAGATGCACCCCCAGGCCCGCAACCCGCAGGCCGACCTCAAGGCTTACGTGACCAAGGTGATGGCCGGTGCCGACGTGGCCATCACGCAGTACTTCTTCAACACCGACGCCTACTTCCGCTTTGTTGAAGACGCCGAGAAGGCCGGTGCGCGCATCCCCGTGGTGCCGGGCATCATGCCCATCACCAACGCCAGCCAGCTCATCCGCTTCTCGGACGCTTGCGGTGCCGAGGTGCCGCGCTGGATCCGCACCCGCCTGGAAGGCTTCGGCGATGACAAGGCGTCCATCCAGGCCTTTGGCCTGGACGTGGTCACCGACCTGTGCGACCAGTTGCGCGCCGGTGGCGTGCCCGGCCTGCACTTCTACACGATGAACCAGGCCACCACCGTCAAGGCGCTGTGTGAGCGGCTGGGCCTGACAGCCTGACCGGGCGCCTGGCAAGCCCCCAGGCCCCGTTTTGTTGCGCGCACGCGCCGCAGCGTGCGCGCCATCTGATCCTGGTCAAATTCAGACCACGGCCAGGCCGGCCCCCGGGAGGGTGAGCCCGCCGACTTGCGCTGAATCAAGTTTCACCCGGGGTGACCCTGATGCAATGGACCCATGGCGAATCGCAGGACGCGTCGCCAAGGCAACCTGCAAGAAGGATCACACCATGAACAAGACCACCGCTCTGACCCGCCTCGCCCTGGCCGCTGTCGCTGCCGCATCGCTCGCCGCCCCTGTGGCCTCGCAAGCCGCTGACGGCCCCTGGCTGGTGCGCGCCCGCGCCGTGAACCTGGATCCGGCGAACAAGGACTCCACCGGTCTGGACCTCAACGTCAACAGCAAGGTGATCCCCGAGCTGGACATCAGCTACTTCTTCACCCCGAACATCGCTGCGGAACTGGTGCTGACCGTGCCCCAGAAGCACGACATCAAGGCCGGTGACACGAAGATCGGCTCGCTCAAGCACCTGCCCCCCACGCTGTCGGTCCAGTACCACTTCCTGCCGACGTCCAACTTCCGTCCCTATGTGGGCGTGGGCGTGAACCTGACGCTGTTCTCCGACGTTGACTTTGACCCGGCGGTTCGCGCTGCCCTGCAACCTTCGGTTGAAAGCAAGAGCTTTGGCATGGCCTACGGCGCTGGCTTCGACTACAAGCTGACCGAGCAGGTCTACCTGAACGTGGACGTCAAGAAGGTGCACATCCACGCCAAGGTCAAGGCCTTCGGTGAAGACGCCGGCACCCTGAAGGTCAACCCCGTGCTGTTCGGCATCGGCATTGGCTACCGCTTCTGATCTTCGCTGCCGCTGATGGCGGCCACTGAAAAAGGCTCCCTCGTGGAGCCTTTTTTGTTGGGTGCGTTGGGGGGTCTGTGCAAGCCACCCACGGCCGGCATCGTTGTGCGCACGCCCATGAAAAAAGCCCCCGAAGGGGCTTTTCACAGGACCGGGCCGCGCAGGCTTCAGTCGTTGGCGGCTTCGCGGCGACGGCGGGCCATGGTGCCCATGGCCAGCAGGCCAGCGCCCAGCAGGGCGTAGGTCGAGGGCTCGGGCACGGCCGGGGTCGGGACCACGGTGCCGATCTTGATCGACTTGATCATGTCAGCAACGTAGGAGAAGCTGGCGGGGTCGAGTTCAGCGGCGACCAGGAAGGACTTGAAGCTGTCGGCCAGCACGAAGCTGGAAGCGTCCAGGCCGATCGAGCGCTTGACCGAAGAGGTGCTCACGGCCATGCCGTTTTCTTCGCCGAAGCTCGAGGTCACGACGGTGGCGGTCAGCAGTTCCTGGTTTTGCAGGTTCAGCACGGGCAGCAGGGCCGAGCCGACCAGCAGGTTGCCGGTCAGGGTGCTGGTGGCCAGGTCGAAGCTGAAGTTGCTCAGGGTGATGCTGGGGTTCAGCGTCTTGGTGAACTTCAGGCCGGCGGCGTCCACGAAGTCGATGTCGATCGGGCCGTTGTTGGCGGGCAGGTCCACGCCTTGCACAGCCACGCCCGACAGCACGCCGGTGGTGGAGCTGTAGGTGGCACCGCCCACGCCAGCGGGGGTGTAGCCGCTCAGCGAGGTGGAGACAGCGGTCTTGTCAACGGTGACGGTGGCGCTGATGGCGTTGAACGACTGCGCGGCGGCGAAGGCGTTGCTGGCGGCGACGGCAACGGCGACGGCGGCGATGTGCTTGAGGTACGTCATGTTCAGGGATCCTTGTTTCGTTTGAAGGGGGACCGCTCTGGGGGCGATCTGTTCAGGCATGACCTATCTTCCCTGCCCATTCCCTTCGCGCGACTAGGGTTCACACGGGACCCCCCCGTGACTGAGGGCCGTCAAACGGGCCACGTGTCGTGTTCTGTTACCACGGCGACCAAGGGTTGGTCGTGCAAAGCGGGTTGCAAGGCGCCTGGCGGCAGTTTCGAGGGGCTCCAGGCGACACCCAGCGCGGTGACTTCAGGGTGGGCCGCCAGGTAGCGGTCGAAGTAGCCGCCGCCGTAACCCAATCGGTGGCCGTCTTCGGTGAAGCCCACGCAAGGCACCAGGATCACGTCGGGCACCAGGGGCTTGCCTTCGCCGGTCGGGATGCCGCAGCCGTCGCGGCGCGTGGGCTCGGTGCCGTCCCAGGGCAGGAAGTGCATGGCCACAGGGGCCTTGCTGGCTTCGGGCAGGGCCAGCCGCGTGCCCCAAGCCCGCTGCGCCTGGCAGGCGATGTTCCTTGGGTTAAATTCCCCTTGAATCGGCCAGTACACGCCCAGGCACATGGGCTCCAATTGCTCAAGCACGGCCCACAATCGCGCCTCCAGCCTGGTCTGTGCCAATGGGGCCGCATCGGTGGTGGCCCAGTCTCGGCGAGCCTGGAGCAGCTGGCGTCGCCAGGTGGTGCGGTCATCGCCGCTGGTGGGGGCTTCGGACATGGTCGACAACAACAAGAAAAGGTCTGACAAGTGAGAACTGCGCGCAAGTATGCGTCCCGAGTCCGCCACCGCGCGCTCGCCCTGGTGGCCGGTGCGGCCTGCCTGATCCCGACCGGGTTGCCGACGGCGATGGGCCCATCGGCCTGGATCTGGGCCGCGCCCGTGCTGCCCCTGCTGTTCACCCCGGGTGCGGCACAGGCCCAGCAGGGGCAGGTCGCGGCCAGCGACGACCGCCTCGTGGGCGACGCGCGCGAGGCCTGGCGCCAGCGTGACCGCACGCGCCTGCTGGCTCTGCGCAACCAGCTCATCGCGCAGGAGCACCCGCTGGCGCCCTGGGCCGCTTACTGGTACTTCATGTCGCGCCTGAGCGAGGCACCCGTTGCCGAGGTCGATGAGTTCCTGGCGCGCTGGCCCGACAGCTACGTGGCCGACCGGGCCCGCAACGACTGGTTGCTCGAGCTCGGCCGCCGCCAGGACTGGGCGACCTTCCTGCGCATCCAGCCGGCCTTTCGCATGAACGATGACCGCGAGGTCAGCTGCCTGGGTGTGCTGGCGCGTCACCGCACCGGCGCACCCATGGAGGGGCCGGGCGAACTGCGCGAGCAGGCCCGCCAGTTCTGGTGGGCCCAGAAAGACGCCGATGGCGGTTGCGACACCATGGCGCGGGCGCTGCTGGACGCGGGCGTGCTGACGCAGGGCGATGTCTGGCGCAAGTTGCGCTTGTCGATCGAGGGCGACAAGCCCCGCGCGGTGCAGCAATCGGCCCGCCTGCTCAGCGACACGGCGGCCCAGGCCGTCAACCGCCTCATGAGCCAGCCGCAGGCCTTCCTGCAGCCCAAGGGGGCCAGCAGCCTGGTCGAGGCGGGCAACCAGGCGGGCTCGCCGGGCGCCAGCATCGGCCCCCGCGCGACCTCCGCCAGCCAGGCCAAGGGCAAGAAGGCCGAGGCCGCCAAGGGCAAGTCGAAGGCCAAAGACGCCAAGAAGAAGCCCGCCAAGCCCACCCTGGCCCCCATGCCGGTGGCCTTCCCGCCCGAGGTGGAAGGCCCGCTCAACCTGCTGGCCCTGGTGCGCTGGGCCGCCATCGACCCCGACGCCACCGCTGCGGCCCTGGGCCAAAGCGGTGCGCGCGAACGCTGGCACCTGCGTGCCGAGGACATGGCCTGGGCCTGGGCCGTGGTGGGCCGCTGGTCGGCTGGCAAGCTGCAGGCCGAGGCGCCCGCGCACTACGAGCGCGCCCTGGCCGAAGCCGCGCTGGCCGCTGGCACCCGCAACCGGGGCGACGCCATCCGAGGCGCGGCCGCGTGGTCACCCGACGTGCTGACCTGGATGGCGCGCGCCGGCCTGCGCTCGGCCACCTCGGGTGACGCTTCGCGCTGGGCCCTGGTCGAGCAGGCCATCGAGGCCATGCCGCCCGAGCTGCAGCAAGACAGCGCCTGGCAATACTGGAAGGCCAAGTCGCTGCAGGCGCACGCCCGCGCGGGCGGTGGCTCTGCGGCGGCGCACGAGGCCATGCGCCAGCAGGCCCGCCAACTGCTGGCCCGCGTGGCGCACCCTTTGACCTTCTACGGCCAGCTCGCCGCCGAAGAGTTGAACCAGGCGCCGCCACGCGAGCCCGCCCGCCCCGCGCCTTTGACCGAGGCCGAGCAGGCCCAGGCCCGCGCCAACCCCGGCATCGACCGCGCCCTGCGCATGATGGCCCTGGGCTGGCGCAGCGAAGGCGTGCGCGAATGGAACTTCACCCTGAGCATGAGCAAACCCGGCGGCTTGAGCGACCGCGAGCTGCTGGCCGTGGCCGAAGAGGCCTGCCGGCGCGAAATCTGGGACCGCTGCATCAACACCAGCGACCGCACCCGCAGCGAGATCGACCTGAACCAGCGCTACCCCACGCCCTTCCGCCAGGACGTGCTGCGCGCGGCCAGCGAGGTCGGCCTGGACGCGGCCTACATGTACGGCCTGATCCGCCAGGAGTCGCGCTTCATCTTGTCGGCGCGCTCCACCGTTGGGGCATCCGGCCTGATGCAGGTCATGCCCGCCACCGCCTCGTGGACAGCGCGCAAGCTCAAGATCGCCTACACCCCCGACCTGATCACCGACCGCGACACCAATTTGCGCATTGGCGCCGGCTACCTCAAGCTGGTGCTCGACGACTTCCAGGGCGCGCAGGCCCTGGCCGCTGCGGCCTACAACGCCGGGCCGGGTCGCCCCCGCCGCTGGCGCGAGGGCGCCCGCGTGGACGCAGCCGCCTGGGTCGAGAACGTGCCTTTCACCGAAACCCGCGATTACGTCAAAAAAGTGCTCTCCAACGCCGTGGTTTATGGGCATTTGCTGCACGGCAAGCCGCTCTCGCTCAAGAATCGGCTGGGTGCCACCGTGGGCCCGCGAGCGGCCGGGGCCCCGTCTTCTGACACCGACTTGCCTTGACGGCGCAGCCTTGGTGGTGTCCTGAACCTGATTTGCCCCAGAGCCACGCCCCTTGGGTGGGGTAGGCTCGTCCCAGGAGGTTCCCCATGAAGCGCATCCTTGTCCTTGGTGGCTCCGGCTTCGTGGGCCGAGCCTTGTGCGAGCAGCTGGCGTCGCACCCGTTGCTGGGTGCCGCCCGCATCGTCGTGCCGACCCGCCGTCGCGCGAGCGCCCGGCACCTGCTGCCCCTGCCCCAGGTCGATGTGATCGAAGCCGACATCAACCAGGACCGGGCGCTGCAGCGCCTGCTTCAGGGCACGGACGCCGTGGTCAACCTGGTGGCCATCCTGCATGGTCGGCCCGATGACTTCGAGCGCGCGCACGTGGACCTGTGCCAGCGCCTGGCCGAAGACTGCATGCAGCTGGGCGTCAAGCGGGTGGTGCACGTCAGCGCGCTGGGGGTGGGCGACGACCCGACCGCCGCGCCCTCGCATTACCTGCGCACCAAGGCCGAGGGCGAGCAGGCCTTGCGCGTCCAAGGCCTGGACCTGTCGGTGCTGCGCCCCAGCGTGATCTTCGGGGCGCACGACCGCTTCTTCAACCTGTTCGCGGCCCTGCAGCGCGTGTTCCCTCTGATGCCGCTGGCGGGGGGCGATGCACGCTTTCAGCCGGTGTGGGTGGAGGACGTGGCGGCGGCCATCGTGCGCTGCCTGGCCGACCCCTCTGCCACGTCGGGGCGCACCTTCGAGCTGGGTGGCCCCGAGGTCTGCACCCTGGCGGACATCGTCAAAATGGCTGGGCGGTGGAGCGGTCACGCGCGACCGGTGCTGCCCTTGCCGATGGTGGCGGGCCGCCTGCAGGCGGCAGCGATGGCCTGTTTGCCGGGCGAGCCGCTGATGTCGGCCGACAACCTGGACTCGATGAAGGTGCCCAATGTGCTGGGCGGCGAGTTGCCGGGCCTGGCTGCGCTGGGCGTGTCGGCATCGGCGATGTCGGCGGTGGTGCCCGCGTACCTGGGGGCCCAGCGAAACTGGGCCGAGCAGCTGGACGTGTGGCGGGCGGCTGCTCGGCGCTGAGCGCAGCTCGGCGCGGGGTTTTGCCGTGCAACGCGGGGCGGTCCCGCCCTGACCACCCCCCTGACAAAGCGCCTTGCCAAACAAAAAGGCCCGCCATCGGGCGAGCCTTTTCAGGGGGGAAGCCGGAGATCAGGCTGCGGCCAGCAGGGCAGCCGTGTCGAACACGCTGCTCATCGGGGGCAGGTTCATGATCATCGGGGCCGGGGCGTTCTTGGAGACCTTCACCGGCTTGACGTTGGCGTCGTTCTGGGCGACTTCGGCCTTGTCCCAGTTGCCGGCCGACTCCTTGCCCGACACGGCGATCGAGTAGAAGACGCGGAAGGGGATCTTGCGCTCGCCCCAGAAATCGGCCGCGTCGCGGAAGGCGTCAAGCAGCTGCTCGCGCGTTTCGCGGTCGACGTTGCCGCCGGGGATCAGCTCCAGCACCACGACGAAACCGGGTTGCGGACCCGACTTGTGCACCATGTCCGTGATGCAGTCGTACAGGGCGTCCAGGTTCTTGCCGAAGTGGTCCGGGAACAGGAAGTCACGCGCGATGATGTCCAGCACGTCCTGCTTGTCCCGGGCGCCGCCCAGGTTGGTGTACAGGAAATGGTGGCCTGCGGCGTTGGCAGCCTGTTGCAAGTCTTCCGGGCGGTAGGCGCGGATGGATTGAACGATGTTGGGTCGAACGGATTGCAACAACATGATCGCTTGGGGCCCGTGGTGCGTCGAGGGTTCTCGGCGTCCGGTCGGGCTGTGTGAGGGTCAGAGAAAGAGCGTGGGCTTCGGGGCTGGTTCGGGCCCGTCAGCGAAGGTCAGCGGCGGGGGTCGATCTGCTTGAAGCTTGCATAGTGATCCCGCGTGTAGAAACAAGTTTCAGGTTGTTGGACTTCTTTACCTCCGCAGACGATGCGTCGTGCACCACGATCGCGTTCGCCAGGCGTTGGCACGGTGTATTCACGATAGAAGCCGCGTGGCCGACGTGGCAGCAGGCGTTCCCGGTTGCCGAAGACCGACCCGTCCTTGCTGTAGCGGAACGGACCCCCTTCGTGGATGCGCCGGTGGACATCCTGTGCCTGCACGGGCAGCTCGCTCAAGGCAATGACCTGACTTCGCTGCGCCGCCTGGGTTTCGGCATCACCTTGGCGGGTGAATGCCTGGGCCGGAGGCGCCGCCAGCACGACCAGCGATGTCGCCAGGGCCAGCGTGAAGTTGCGAAGGGCAGTTCGGGTCAAGGTTTGAACGAACCGGTGTTTTTTCAGCACTGCAGCTTCTTCGTTAAAGGCGGTATGGTAGAGAAAGAGCCCAAAAAGCTCAAGGCCCCAGCCCCGGGGAAAGCGGGTACTGGGGCCGTTTGACAAGCTTGCCTGACCTGTGTCAGGGGCCTGCGTTGGGCGTTTGGCGCTGCTGCAGCGCGGTTTTGTGCGGTTTCAGCGCAGCGCGTTGGCGTCCGCCACCGTCATCGCCGTCATGTTGACGATGCGGCGCACCGTGGCCGAGGGCGTCAGGATGCACACCGGCTTGGCCGCGCCCAGCAGCACGGGCCCCAGGGCGATGTTGTTGCCCGCGGCCACCTTCAGCAGGTTGTACGAGATGTTGGCGGCGTCGATGTTCGGGCACACCAGCAGGTTCGCCTCGCCCGTCAAGGTGCTGCGCGGCATCAGCTGCTGGCGGTAGGCGGCGTCCAGGGCGGTGTCGCCGTGCATTTCGCCGTCGATCTCCAGCCAGGGGGCCTGCTGCTGGATCAGGGCCAGGGCCTCGCGCATCTTCACGGCCGAGGGGTGGTTGCTCGATCCGAAATTCGAGTGCGACAGCAGCGCCGCCTTGGGGCGCTGGCCGAAACGCATCATTTCCTCGGCGGCCATGATGGTGATCTCGGCGAGCTGCTCGGCCGTCGGCTCGTGGTTGATGTGGGTGTCGAGGATGTTGACGGTGCGACCCGGCAGGATCAGGCCGGTCATGGCGGCGTAGGTTTTCACGCCCTGGCGGCGGCCGATGACCTGGTCGATGTAGTGCAGGTGCAGGGCGGTGTTGCCCCAGGTGCCGCAGATCAGGCCGTCGGCGTCGCCCTTGTGCACCAGCATGGCGCCGATCAGGGTCAGGCGGCGGCGCATCTCGATCTTGGCCATCTGCTCGGTCACGCCCTTGCGCTCGGTCAGGCGGTGGTAGGTCTGCCAGTAGTCGCGGTAGCGCGGGTCGTTTTCGGTGCTGACCAGGTCGATGTCGACGCCGGGGCGCAGGCGCAGGCCGAAGCGCTCGATGCGCTGCTCGATGACGCCGGGGCGGCCGATCAGGATCGGGCGGGCGATGCCCTCGTCGACCAGGATCTGGGCGGCGCGCATCACGCCTTCGTTTTCACCTTCGGCGTAGGCGATGCGCTTGTTCTTGGCGCGCTTGGCCACGCTGAAGATGGGCTTCATCGTGTGGCCGGAGGCGTAGACGAAGCTCTGCAGGCGCTCGGTGTAGGCGACGAAGTCGGTGACCGGGCGGGTGGCCACGCCGGAGGCCGCCGCCGCCATGGCCACGGCCGGCGCGATCTTGATCATCAGGCGCGGGTCGAACGGCTTGGGGATCAGGTATTCGGGGCCGAAGCTGAGGTTGGCGCCCACGTAGGCGGCGGCCACGACGTCGCTCTGCTCGGCCTGGGCCAGCTCGGCGATGGCGTGCACGGCCGCGATTTCCATCTCATCGGTGATGGTGGTCGCGCCCGAGTCGAGTGCGCCGCGGAAGATGTACGGGAAGCACAGGACGTTGTTGACCTGGTTCGGGTAGTCGGTGCGGCCGGTGGCCATGATGGCGTCGTCGCGCACGGCCTTGACCTCTTCGGGCAGGATCTCGGGCGTGGGGTTGGCCAGGGCGAAGATGATGGGCTTGGCGGCCATCTTGGCGACCATCTCGGGCTTGAGCACGCCGCCGGCGGACAGGCCCAGGAAGATGTCGGCGCCTTCGATGGCCTCGGACAGCTTGCGCTGATCCGTCTTCTGGGCGAACTGGGCCTTGTCGGGGTCCATCAGCTCGACGCGACCTTCGTAGACGAGGCCGGCCAGGTCGGTGACCCAGATGTTTTCACGCGGGATGCCGAGCTTGACCAGCAGCTGCAGGCAGGCCAAGGCCGCCGCGCCCGCACCGGACGTGACCAATTTCACGTTCTTGATGTCTTTGCCGACGACCTTGAGGCCGTTCATCAGGGCCGCGCCCACCACGATGGCGGTGCCGTGCTGGTCGTCGTGGAAGACGGGGATCTTCATGCGCTCGCGCAGCTTGCGCTCGACGTAGAAGCAGTCGGGGGCCTTGATGTCTTCGAGGTTGATGCCGCCAAAGGTCGGCTCCAGGCTGGCGATGATCTCGACCAGCTTGTCCGGGTCCTTCTCGTTGATCTCGATGTCGAACACATCGATGTCGGAGAACTTCTTGAACAGGACGGCCTTGCCTTCCATCACGGGCTTGGCGGCCAGCGGGCCGATGTCGCCCAGGCCCAGCACGGCGGTGCCGTTGGTGATGACGGCCACCAGGTTGCCGCGGCTGGTGTACTTGAAGGCGTTGGCCGGGTTCTCGACGATTTCTTCGCAGGGGGCGGCCACGCCGGGCGAGTAGGCCAGGGCCAGGTCACGCTGGTTGGTGAGCTGCTTGGTGGCGCTGATGGCCAGTTTGCCGGGGGTCGGGTACTCGTGGTACTCGAGGGCGGCTTTCTTGAGCTCGGCGCGTTTTTCTTCAGGGGTGGTCATGTTCTGCGGCCTTCAAGGGCTGACGGGGTTGGCCGAGGGGTCAGGTTGACCGGTCGGGCCAGGGGGGCGCGGGCGCGCGATGGGGTCCATTCTAGGAACTTCGCATGGCCTGGGCGTGCGGATGTCCGCAACGACCGGGGTCTGTGTCAGAACAGTTCCTCGCGTTGGAGGCCGTTTTCGCGTTGCCAGCCCACGGCCACGTGCCAGCTGCCATCGGCGCCTTGCCGGGTTTCGAGCAGCGCGATGCCATCGCCCGGGGGCGCGAAATCGGTCTCCACGCGGCAGTGAAAGTGCTCCAGCCGGCCCTCGTGGCGGTCGGTGAAGGTGAAGGCATCGTGCACGTGGAAGTCGTGCGGGCGGCTGTTGGCGAAGGGGTAGGGCGCGTACAGGGCCGAGCTGTGCACCGAGTGGGCCAGCACCTCGCGCTCGGGGCCGTCGCCCTCGCGGCGGATGCGCACGCGGGCGATGCACGAGAGGTGCTCGTCACCCGAGAGGAAGACGACGTGGCGGGCCTGCGTGCGGCACAGGTGGGCGAGCAAGGCGTGCAGGCTGCGCGGGTAGGCCTCCCAGGCGTCGGCCAGGGCTGCGCTGGCCGGGTGCAGGGTGTCGGAAAGCAGTCGGCGCGGCAGCAGGATGGAGGGGCTGGCGACGAAGGTGGGGCGATCGTCGGGGCCGTGGTGGGCGAGCCAGTGCAGCAGGCAAGCCCACTGTGCGCGGCCCATGATGTGCGCCTGCTCGAAGCGGGCGATGGCGCGGGGTTCGCGCTGCGTGCGCGTGTCGGTCACGAAAAAGGGCAGGCCACGGTGGGCGAAGGCGTACCACAGGCGAGCCGGTCGCGAGGTGGGGTCGCGAGGGTCGACGGGGTGGCGCACCGGTTGTGCGAACCGCTGGTGCTGCCGGTAGGCGCGCAGGCCGTCGGTGCGGCGCTGGCGGTTGTCGCGCCAGGGGGCATCGGCGGGGCGGTGGTCGCCGTCCTGCCAGCTCCAGTTGTCGAGGATTTCGTGGTCGTCGATGAGGGTGTGCACGGGCACGCCGGCGAGCGCCTGGCGCAGCAGCGCTTGCGAGAGCATGGCCTGGTGGGGCTGGTGGAAGCGGCCGCTGACGGTGTGTGGGTCGAAGAGGCCGGCGGTGGCGTCGGTGTAGACCTGGTCGCCCGAGAGGATGGCGAGCTCCAGCGGCGGGTGGCCGGCCTGGGCGCGCCATTGACGCAGGCGTTGCCAGACCTGGTCGGGTGGGCCGGCCTGCCAGCCGGGGCCGGGCGGCGTGCGCTCGGCCAGGCAGCCGGGGTAGAGGCAGCTGCCCAGGGCGAGCACCCAGGCTGCGGCCGAGGGCTGGGGGGTGGCGGCGGGTGGCGATGTTGGGGC
>SCMV01000037.1 GCA_005502875.1 Comamonadaceae bacterium 2PF
CCCAAGCGGCGTACGGGGTCACGCCGGCTTGCCCCTGCACCTGCGCCAACAGCACACCGCGCGTCTGCCCGGGCATGCGTTGCACAACGCGCCCTTGGTGATCGATGACGACGGTGGCTCCCGTGTTGGTCGATCGGATCGTCGGAATTTGGAATTCCAGTGAACGCATGCGTGCAACCTGCAGGTGCTGATGGATGGCGACCGTGTCGCCAAACCAGGCGAGGTTGCTCACGTTGGCGAACACCGTGGGGGCCTTGTCCGCGTGCACGAAACGGCTCGCCAACTCTTCCCCGAACAAGTCCTCGTAACAGATGTTGGGGCCCACACGCTGTCCCTTGACCGCGAACGAAGGTGCCGCGATGGGCCCTCGAGAAAAATCCCCCAGCGGCATGTTCATCATGTTGACGAACCAGCGAAAGCCGAGCGGGATGAACTCACCAAAAGGCACGAGGTGGTGCTTGTCGTAGCGGTAAGGTTGCGCCTGGTCAGGCGACAGCCCCACCACCGAGTTGCTGTAGCCGGCATCCAGGCTGCCAAGCGGCATCCCGATCAGCGCTGCACGCCCCTGGCCAGGGCCGAACATCGAACGGATGCCATCCCAGTAGCCCTCAGGCAGTTGCTCGGGCAGCAGCGGGATCGCCGTTTCGGGCGCCACCACGAGGTCGGCTTGTGCCTGCTGCAACTGCTGCCCATGCCAGACCAGCATGCTCCCAAGCATGCGGGCGTCGAACTTTTGATCCTGGGCGACATTGCTTTGCAGCAGCGCCACTTTCAAGGGCTGCCCGTGAGCACGGGTGTGCGGCTCAGGCGCCCAGACCGACAACCCGATGGTCAGGCCGATCACAGGCAAAAGCATCGACCAACCGGACCTGCGGGGCACACCTTGCCCAACACGTCCTCCCACACCACGCGAAGCGCCCCAGACGCCCAGCGCGGCCAATGCCACCAACGCCGCCCAGATGGCGCCCATGCCGTAGACCCCCACCCAGGGCGCCAACCGCGCCCAGGGCGTGTCGATCAAGGCGTACCCGCTGGCACCCCAAGGAAAGCCCGTGAAAATCAGCGCCCGGGCCAACTCGGCCAACAGCCAAAGCGCGCCGAACAGCACCGCATCACACCAAGGCGAGCCGCGCCGCAAAAGCCGCCACACGGCGCCGACCAAGGCCAGGTAGCCTGACAAGGCACCGCACAACAGGACCACGGCCAGCGCCGAGAGCCAGGCAGGCAAACCGCCGAAGTGATGCAGGCTGACGAACATCCAGCCCGTCGCGCCCACCAGCCAGACGCTGCCATGCAGCCAGACCACCAGCGCCCCGGCGCGCACCGAGCGCTGTCCGGCCAACACGCCCACCAGCCAAGCCAGCGCGGCGGTTTGGAGCAGCGCAGGCAAGGCCCCATGCAGGGCCGCCGCCCACGGCGACAAGGCCAGTGCGTGCAACCCGCCGGAAAAGAAGGCGAGCCACCAGCCAGGCGCCTTCACCCCTTGCGCCTGACTGCCCACCAAAGAGCGCGCCCCAGCCACCTCAAGCATGCTCGGCGGCGTCAGCGGGCCCGGCGACGGGGATCACCTTGAACCAGCGCACTGCGCCGCCACGCGCCAGCATCACCACAAAGCGCAAGCCACCCAGCTCAACCACCTCCCCACGGCGAGGCACCCGACCCAGCTCATGCGCCACCAGGCCGCCGATGGTGTCGAAATCATCCTGGGGCAGTTGCACCTGGAAGGCGTCGTTCACATCGGCGATGAGCGCATCTCCGGCCACCCGCTGGCTGCCGTCGGCCAGCGTGAAGATGCTCGACTCGCCGTCGTCGTCGTCGAATTCGTCCTCGATCTCGCCAACGATCTCTTCGAGCACATCCTCGATGGTGATGAGTCCGGCCGTCTTGCCGAACTCGTCGATCACGATGGCCAGGTGACTGCGGTTGGAGCGAAATTCACGCAACAACTCATTGAGCCCCTTGGATTCGGGCACGAAATACGGTGCCCTCAACAGCGTGCGCAGGTTCAAATCTGGCGACCGTTGCAGCTTGAGCAAATCTTTGGCCATCAGCAGGCCGATGATGTTGTCGCGACTGTCCTGGTAGACCGGAAATCGGGAGTGCCCCGTGTCGATGACGGAAGCCAGCAACTCTTCATAGGGCGCGTCGATGTCGAGCATGTCCATGCGCCTGACGGCCACCATGACATCGCCCGCCGTCATGCTCGCCATGCGGATCACCCCCTCGAGCATGACGCGCGATTCGGGCTCGATCAGCTCGCGCTGCTCGGCATCGGCCAGGGTGCGAATGAGTTCCGCCGTGGAATCGGGCCCTGGAGACAGGAACTCGACAAGGCGGACAAACAGGCTGCGGGGGTCCCGCTCACGGGGACGCCGATCGACCCGGGATGGTCGACTGGGGGAAGGTTCGGACACGGCAGGGGTGTCGTGGTTGGGATGCCCCAAGAATACCCCATGGATGCCCCATCGCCCCAGGGGCGGCCACAGCTCCCCCGTGACACCCCGCCTCGCAGGCTCAAACCGGCCTACACTAGGCCCATGAGCCTGATCCCCGTCACCATCCTCACCGGCTTCCTGGGCGCCGGCAAGACCACCCTGCTCAAGCGCGTGCTGACCGAAGCCCATGGCCAGAAGATCGCCGTCATCGAAAACGAGTTCGGCGAAGAAAACATCGACAACGAGATCCTCGTGGCCGACACCGAAGAGCACATCGTCCAGATGAGCAACGGCTGCGTCTGTTGCACGATCCGGGAAGACCTGCGCGAGACGCTGTCCGACCTGGTCAAGCAAAAGAAGGCCGGCACCCTGAATTTCGAGCGCGTGGTCATCGAAACCACCGGCCTGGCCGACCCAGGCCCCGTGGCCCAGACCTTCTTCATGGACGACGAGATCGCCGAGCATTACCTGCTCGACGCCATCGTCACCCTGGTGGACGCCAAGCACGGCGACCAGCAGCTCGACACCCGCCAGGAAGCGCGCCGCCAGGTGGGCTTCGCCGACCTGATCTTCATGAGCAAGTCCGACCTGGTGAGCACCGAGCAGGCAGACGCCCTGTCTCACCGCATCAAGCACATGAACCCGCGCGCACCGCAAAAGCGCGTGCACTTCGGCGAGGTGCCCATCAAAGAGGTCTTCGACCTCAAGGGCTTCAACCTCAACGCCAAGCTCGACATCGACCCGGACTTCCTCACCGAAGGCCACGGTCACGCGCACCAGCACGACCACGGGCATGGCCACGACCACGACTGCGGCCACGACCACGCCCATGGCGAGCACTGCGACCACCCGCACCACCACGCCCACGACGATGACGTCAAGTCCTTCGTCTACAAAGCCAGCAAGCCTTTCGACGCCACCAAACTCGAAGACTTCCTGGGCTCGATGGTTCAGATCTACGGGCCGCGCATGCTTCGCTACAAGGGCGTGCTGCACGTCAAGGGCATCGACAAGAAGGTGGTCTTCCAGGGCGTGCACCAGCTGATGGGCAGCGACACCGGCCCCAAGTGGTCGCCCGGCGAGACCAAACAAAGCAAGATGGTCTTCATCGGCATCGACATCCCCCAGGACCTGTTTAAGGCGGGCCTGGATCAATGCCTGGCCTGATCAGGTTTGGTTTCTAGGGATAGCCTGGGGAGTCCAGTCAAAGACCATGGCTACAATCCGCGCGCTTCCCAAGGGTGGACGAACCCGACGGTTGGCACTTCAGTCCGGAGCGGGTCCGATTTCAGGCGCCTGAATCCGGTCACCCCCCTGTCTGTGGATCACGCAATTCGGGAAGGAGGATCCTGTGACGAAAACCACCGCCTCTGGCACCAAGGCTGCCGCCAAGTCGGCCAGCGCCAAGTCGGCTGCTCCAGCCAAGACCGCTGCGCGCAAGGCGGCCCCAGCCAAGTCCGATTCCCGAGTCGCCCCCGAATCCCCTCAAGCTGCAGCGGCCCCTGCCGAAGCAGACGTCAAGTCCCGTATCGCGGCCACGGCCAAACAGCCAGCCAAGAAAACCAGTAGCACCCAAAACGACATGCCTGCAGCCACCACCAAGGTCGACACCAAACTCGCCAGCGCCTGGAAATCCAAGGCCGGTCGCGACCTGAGCGAAGCCGAACTCATGGCCATGCCGGACGCCGAGTACATGAGCGACAAGCAACTCGATTTCTTCCGCGCGCGCCTGGAAGCCCAGAAGGAAGACCTGCTGTCCAACGCCGGCGAAACGACCGAACACCTGCGCGAAGACACCTCCATCGTGCCCGACCCGGCCGACCGCGCCACCATCGAGGAAGAGCACGCCCTGGAGTTGCGCACCCGAGACCGCGAGCGCAAGCTGCTCAAGAAAATCTCGCAAGCCCTGGTTCGCATCGACAATGGCGAATACGGCTTCTGCGACGAAACCGGGGAGCCCATCGGCCTGGGCCGCCTGCTGGCCCGCCCCACCGCCACCCTGTCACTGGAAGCCCAGCAGCGTCGCGAACTCAAGCAGAAGATGTTCGGGGACTGATCCCGCGAACATCCGATCAGGACAGAGATGAGCAAGGAATCCGGCAGTTTCCTGCGCAAGGTGGCGCGCTTCGTCGCCAATCCGACCACGGATTGGTCGGATTTGGACGCGCCCCCCTCTGACGCCGGTGAGAGCGACTACGCCAAGACCGAAATCAAGGCGATGATCGAGCGCAAACGGCGCAACGACTTCGTGCGCAAGCGCGAGCTCGACATGCTGCGCAAGATCCGCCGCGAAGGCCTGAACCCGGATGCGGCCCTGGCACTTGGCGGCGCCTCCAACCTTGACCCGGAGTCGCGGCCCCAAAGCGGTGCGCGCTCCGACATCGCCGTCAAGGCCAAGATCGACGAAATCGAGCTGCAAATGGTGGGCATCAGCGCCCGCCCTGCCCCTGCCACGCCCTCCCAGGCCGCAGGGCTGCCAACGGTGCCCGGCGGCTCGGTCGACCTGCCCATCACGGCACCGGATCGCCTGAACCCGCCCACCCTGCCGTTCGTCGAACACGCGTCGACGGTCATGGAGCCCGCGAGGTCGGATGCGCTGGCGTTCAGCCCACCGGCTGCCTCCCTGCCCATCGTCGGCGCCACGCTGCCTGGGGGCATCGGCGTTCACGTCATGGAGATGGCCCACGACCCGGAGCTTGACGAGGCCGTCATCGCGTTCGCGAATGCCGACTTCGACCAATGCGAGCAGTGCCTGCTCAATTTGGTGCACCCCGGCTCGAGCCGCCACGAACACGCCGACACCTGGCTGGTTCTGTTCGATTTTTACCGGGCCCTTGACCTGCCCCACAAGTTCGACAACCTGGCGGTTTCTTATGCGCAGCAGTTCGGCGTTTCCGCACCGCAGTGGTACTCCTTGCCGCAGCGCGTCGCCGACTTGATCGAATCCGAGTCGGCAGGCGCCGCACCAGCGGATGCATCGGGCGCTCGCCCCAGCCTCAGCGAAGCGCTTGGCCCCTCTGACGACGAAAACACCGACCCCATCACCGAAGGCCGTGAATGGGACGTCCCCCAGCCCGGCTGGATCGCACCATCCGTCGTGGACCCGGAGGCACTTGCGCAACTGCGCGTGGCCTTGCTTCAGCTGCCTCGCCCCTGGCGCATCGACTGGCAAGGGGTCAACCAGGTCACCCCTGAGGCCGCACACCAGCTCAGCCAACTGCTGCAGCAATGGGCCAGAGAGCCCATGGAGTTGATCTGGGTCGGCGGCCAGCACCTGTTGAACCTGCTCGAAGAGCTGACCCCCACCGGCAGCCGCGATGCCGATCCTGCCCACTGGATGCTGCGCCTGGACTTGCTGCGCATGGTCAACCAGCCCGTGGTGTTTGACGAGGTCGCGATCGACTACTGCGTCACCTACGAGTTGTCGCCACCCTCGTGGGAGCCCACTCGCTGCATCGTGCGCGAGCAGCAGGACGCGGTCAGCGCCCCCACGGCTCCCATGTCCCACGTCAGCGACGTCACCACGAGCTTCGTGGAATCGCAGTTGCACCAGGAAATTTCCTACGTGCAAGTGGCTGCGCTGAACCTGTCTGGCCAGCTGGTGGGTGACATCGGTGCCACCCTGCAGCGCCTGGACGACCAGTTGGGCGCCAGCGTCTCGCTCGAAGTCGATTGCAGCCACCTGTTGCGCGTCGACTTCATCGCCGCCGGCGACTTGTTGAACTGGGTGCTGTCACGCCGCGCAGAGCAGCGTCAGGTCTGCTTCCTGAACCCGCACCGTTTGGTGGCGCTGTTCTTCGGCGCCATGGGCATCAACGAGCACGCCACGGTCAAGCTGCAGATGATCTGAGGCGCTCGGGCCTGTCAGAGGGCTGGCTGCGCCGCCCGTCCCCGACTCAGCGCGCAGCCGCCAGCGTCAGCAGCCCTTCGAAGATCAGGTTCTCCACCACCATCGGCTGGAGTTCCTCGACGTGTGTCAGCCGAGACACCGCACCGCCCGACATGATCAGCAGCGGATCGCGACCCGCGCGCACCCGCAGCCGCCTCAGGGAGCGCTCGATGGCGCCGGCGATCGCATCGGTGCCACCGCTCATCAATGCATCGCTGGTGTTGGTGGGGAAGTCGCGCACCTCGCCAGTGGGCACCTTCAAGCCGGCGGTGCCACTCTCCAGGGCTCGGTACATCAGGCCGAAACCCGGCAGGATCAAGCCCCCCAGAAAGCGGCCATCTGCGTCCACCGCATCCACCGTGACCGCCGTGCCCACCATCACGGCCAGCACAGGCGGCACGTCGTTGGGCGCACACAACAAAGCCCGCTGGCGCGCACCGATGATCGCCGCCCAGCGGTCGGCACCCAGGCGCTGAGGGTGCTCGTAACCATTGATCACGCCGCCACCCAGGCGAGACGAAGACACCCACTGCGCCGGCAAACCCCAGCCTTCGGTGAGCTGCTCTTCGACGCGGCGTTTGATGGCCTCACCCGCCACCACACAGCCCAGCATGGCCTGGGGCGCAGGCAAGCTGCTCCAGTGTTCATCCCAGAGGTGATCGATGTCCTCCAGGACCACCGCGCCATGCGCCAGCAGGTCAGCACCGGGGGCGGGTCGGTCGTACAGGCCCCATTTCAAACGGGTGTTGCCGATGTCGATGACGAGGAAGGACATGGAGAAAGGGCGCAGGCCCGACAGGCCCGCAGAATCAGGACAAGGGGCCATTGTCGCGCATGGTGGATGTGACAACCGCTTGCAAGGCCCATCAAGGGATGACGCATACTCCCATCCGCGCGTCGCCCCTGTCGTGAAATATGACCACGCGTGATGTCTGATGACATGGCGGCGCAACGCACACCCGATCAACCGCCAAACCGGAACCCGCATGTTCAAGCTGATCCCCGCATGGGCCCTGGCCCTGCTGTCCGCCCTCACCCTCCAAGCTCACGCCGCCGTGGAAGTGCGCGGCGTCAAGTTCGCCGACACCACCACCGTTGCGGGGCAAGCCTTGCAACTCAATGGCGCGGGCGTGCGCGTGAAGGTCATCATCGACGTCTACGCCGCCGGCCTGTACGTGGGCAAGCGCGACGCATCGGCACAGGCTTTGCTGAGCCAGCCCGGCGCCAAGAGCATGCAGATCGTGCTGCTGCGCGACCTCACCGGCGAAGACTTCGCCGACGCCATGATCAAGGGCTTTCACAAGAACAACACCGATGCCGACGTGGCCCGATTCCAGGGCCGACTGGATGAACTGCGCAAGACCATGGTGTCTTTTGGCACGGTCAAAAAAGGCACGGCGATCCAGCTGAACCTCGTGCCTGGGGCTGGCATCCGGACCCTCGTGGACGGCGCACAAAAAGGCACGGACATACAGGGCGACGACTTCTACGCTGCCCTGCTCAAAATCTGGCTGGGGACCAAGCCGGTTGACGATGACCTCAAGACGGGCCTGCTGAGCGCCAAGTGATCCAGGCTGCTGCTCGCGCTTGAGCGAGCCCGCACGAAAGGCCGATGCCGTGAGAACTGCATCGGCCTTTTGGCTTTTTTCCTCGCACCAACCGAGTCCGCAAAAGCTAACCTCGCTGAAAACTCAGCCAAGGCCTGACCATGATCCAGCAGCCGCTCCCCACCCTGGCAGCCTGGGTGGAGGCCTTCGCGAACGCGGACATCCCCATCCTGTCGGAATCTGCCTCGGAAATCGCCCTGCTGCGCGAAATCGAGGAAGCGCGCGGCAACATGGATGCCCACACGCTTGCCGAAAGCCTGGAAAACGACCCCCTGACCACCCTGAGGGTGCTGGTGCACGTCTCGCGGTATTGCACCAGGCTGAGCATCGAGCCACCAGAGACCCTGGTGGGTGCCCTCGTCATGTTGGGGGTCGGACCGTTTTTCAGCGCCTTCTCGGAGCCACTGGACGTCGAGACCTACCTGGCGCATCGCCCCGAGGCCATCGAGGGCCTCGCTCAGGTGGTCCGCCGTTCGCGCCGTGCGGCCCATTTCGCGCTGGGTTTTGCGCTCAAACGCCAAGACCAGGATGTCATCGTCATCCAGGAAGCGGCCTTGCTGCACGCCTTTGCCGAGATGCTGCTGTGGTGCCACGCCTCCTCGCTGATGCTGGAGATCGCCGAGAGGCTCAAAGCCGATCACACCTTGCGTTCAGCGGCGGTTCAGGAAGAAGTGCTGGGCATCCGGATCGACGACCTCGCTCAGGAGTTGATGCGCCGCTGGCAGCTGCCGGACCTGCTGATCCATTGCTCCGATGAGCGCCTGGTCAACGACCCCAGGGTGCGCAACGTGACGCTGGGCGTGCGCATCGCGCGCCACACCCAGCACGGCTGGGATGACCCGCATTGCCTTGCCGCGTTGCCAGACGACGCACGCGATGTCGGGCAACTGCTCAACATCTCTGCGGAGGCGGCCCATCGCCTCATCCAGGGACTGGACGCCTGATCAGCGCACGCCCACGGCACCACGCATCGCCTGCACGGCACCGCCACCGATGGCCGCGCCAAAGCGCTTGGCCAGGCGCTCGGCCAGGTTTTCCTTCTGCGTGTAATCGACGATGTCTTCGGCCTTGATGACATCGCGCGCCACGTGATCGAGGCTGCCGAGTTGATCGGCCAAGCCTTGGTGCACGGCTTCCTCGCCGTTCCAGAACAGGCCTGAGAAGGTATCTGGGGTTTCCTTGAGCGCCTTGCCGCGCCCCTGGCGCACCACCTTGATGAACTGCTGGTGGATCTGGTCAAGCATGGACTGCGCCAATTCGGCCTGCTCGGGCTTGAGTGGCGAGTAAGGGTCCAGCATGCCTTTGTTGCTGCCAGCGGTCATCAGGCGCCGCTCGATGCCCAGCTTCTCCATCGTGCCGACAAAGCCAAACCCATCCATCAGCACGCCAATGGAGCCGACGATCGACGCCTTGTCGACAAAAATGCGATCGGCTGACACGGCAATGTAGTACGCGGCCGATGCGCACATTTCCTCGCAGACGGCGTAAACCTTCTTCTTGTGGAGGGCCTTGAGGCGGCGCACCTCGTCGTTGACCAGGCCAGCCTGCACGGGGCTGCCGCCGGGCGAGTTGATGCGCAAGACCACGGCCTGGGCGCCAGCGTCCTCGAAAGCACTGCGAAGCGCCGTCATGAGGTTGTCGGCACTGGCCTCGGTCTCGCTGGCGATTTCGCCACGCACCTCGACCAGCGCGGTGTGCGGCGTCACCGGTGTGTGCGCCGTCGAGCCGGATTCCCACGCGGCCCAGCCCACCGAGATCGCCACGCCCAGCCAGAGCAGGCGCCACATCCAGCGCCAACGGGCTTCTCGCTTTTGCTGCGCCAGGTAGGCGCGAGCCAGGTCGTTGAACAGGGCCGCCTGGGCCGCAGGTTTGGGGTCGAGGGTGTCCATGGAATGGGTTTGGGTGTGCCGTCGTCAGAGCGGCGGTTGGATGCGATCAGAAGGATACCAATGCACTTGGCCCCCTTCCTCCTTGAGTTCGATGGCTTGCAAGCGTGCGCCACGACACGGGCCCATCACGCAGTGCCCGCTGGGCGGCTCGTACAGCGCACCGTGCACCGAGCAGATGATGAAGCGGCGCTCGTGGTCCCAGAACTGGCCTGGCTGCCAGTCCATCTCGGCCGGCACGTGGGCACAGCGGTTGACGTAGGCCACCGCGACGCCTTCAAAGCGCAAGGCAAAGGCCTGGGCGCTGCGGCCGAACTCCAGGATGTCGAAGGTCACGGCGTCGCCTCGCTCCTTGAGCGCATCCGAGGCGCAAAGGGGCTGAGGCGCCAGTTTCTTGGGCTCAGGCATGGCGGGACAGCCAGTCGTGCAATTCGGTCGTGGCGTGGGCGACGAAGCGGGTCGGGTAATCAGCGAAAGCCGCCGGTTCGTGGGCCCCGTAGCTCACCGCGACGCTGTGCGCACCGGCGTTGAGCGCCAGCTGCAGGTCGTGCGTGGTGTCGCCGATCATCAGTGTGCGCTCGGGCTCGACACCGAACTCGGCCATCAGCTCCAGCAGCATGCGCGGATGCGGCTTGGAGACGGTCTCATCGGCCGTGCGGGTGCCATCGAACACGCCATGCAGCTCAACATGGCCCAGGGCCTCATTCAGGCCAGAGCGTGATTTGCCGGTCGCCACGGCGAGCCAGTGATTGCGGGCCTTGAGCGTCTGCAGCATGGGCAACACGCCGTCGAACAGGCTGAGCTCATGCTGGCGATTGAAATAGTGATGGCGATAGCGCAGACCCAACTCGGGCACGCGCTCGGGCGCCAGGGTCGGCGCAACGTGAGCCAGGGCGTCGTGCAGCCCAAGCCCGATCACGTAGGCCGCATCTTGCGAAGACGGCACGGGCAGCCCCAGGTCGGCACAAGCCGCCTGAATGCAGCGCACGATCAGCGCCGTCGAGTCGTACAGGGTGCCGTCCCAGTCGAAAACGATCAGGTCGTAAGCGCGCGGGCGCAGGCCGCTGTCGGTGCCGGTGGATGAGCTCATGCACCCGACTGTATCGCCTGACGGGCTCAGCCGCGTGACACGCCCGCCTTGGTCGCCGGTTTGGCCGATGCCAGCGCAGACAGCAGGACCTGACAGGACTCGGGCAAGGGGGCCTCGAAAGTCAGCTCTTGTCCGCTCACAGGGTGCGGCAGGCGCAGGTAGCGGGCGTGCAAGAACATGCGGTCCCAGCGGCCATCGGGCAGCCGCAGGCGGTCCACGCCGGGCACCGCGCCCTCGCCACCGCGCGCCAGGGCCTTGTTCAGCACAAAGTCGCCGTACTTCTCGTCACCCACGATGCCGTGGCCTTCGTGCGACAGGTGCACGCGAATCTGGTGCGTGCGGCCGGTCTTGATGGTGACGTCGAGCAGGCTGAAGGCCTCGAAACGCTTGACCACGGAGACCAGCGAAATCGAACGGCGGCCGTCATCGTCGTCGCCGGCCACGGCCTTGACCCTGCGCTCGCCTTCTGCGGTGAGGAACTTGTGCAACGCAACGTCGACCACTTTCTTTTTCTCGGGCCAATGGCCACAGACCAGGGCAGCGTAAGTTTTGTGGGCAGTTCGATGGCGGAAGCAGTCTTGCAAGGTCACGAGCGCGCTGCGCTTCTTGGCGATCACCAGCACGCCCGAGGTTTCCTTGTCCAGGCGATGCACCAATTCCAGGAACCGAGCCTGCGGCCGAGCGCGGCGCAATTGTTCGATCACGCCAAAGCTCACGCCGCTGCCGCCGTGCACGGCCACGCCGGACGGCTTGTCGATGACCAGCATGACCTCGTCCTCGAACAGCACCGGGAACTCGCGAGCGGGAACGCCCGAGGCCTCATCGCTCGCTTTTTCCGTCAGGCGCAAGGGCGGCACGCGCACCTCGTCGCCCAGGGCCAAGCGGGTGTCGGCCGAGGCTCGGCCTTTGTTCACACGGACCTCACCGCTGCGGATGATTCGGTAAACCAGGGTTTTCGGGGCGCCCTTGAGCACCTTGATGAGGAAATTGTCCAGGCGCTGGTCGGTGCTGCCTTCGTCGATCACCAAGCGCTGAACACCGGCGCTGGCTTGAGCACGAGGCGAATTGTCGGCAGGGGCGCTGGCAACAGGAGAGGTCAAAGCGACGGCGGTGGGTTTTCGTGCCGCCTTTTTCGCGGCCATTCCCGATCGCCCGGCTGCTTTTTTCGCACCTATAATGGTTTGAGCCACGTTGTGTGTCTTGTGTGAGGGTTTGTTTGCGGAATTTGCGTTCAGCCAGTTTCGCCAGTCAATCTCTCACCCAGGCGCTTGCCGCAGCAAACCGCATTTTAACGACGAGCCGGTTGCTGCAGGTGCCACGATGGGGCCCGGCGGGGTGTCCCGCCACCAGTATGGCCATGCAGCAGTCGCCCTCCCTGAAGAGGTTCACCCAAGGTGTGAATTTGTCGGGTCGAGTGGCTGTCAGAGCCAATGTCGATCGAACCACGTTCAAGGTTGTTGGGCCCCAGCGCCCGCTTCGCCGGCTTGCCGGTGTCGCACGCTGAGGCCTGTGTCGAGTGAATCACACGTGTCCCGGACTGTTTCGCACACCGCCCTTTCCACCCGCTCGCAGCAAGACGCCCGCCATCAGGCCGTTGGTGTGCTGTGCGGCCAGTGGCTGGCGCGTCGTGCGGGCGTCCCGGCAGCCACCCTTTTCCATGTCCGCGCCCCCATGCCCAACGCATGGTGCCGGCGGACGCCATCCGGCTGTCGCCAGACCCCGTCCTTCACCCCGACACACGCGCCCCTGACGCCCGACCCGCTTCGGCGGGCCTGACGTCCAAGGCAATTCCTTCGGTTCTTCGTCGTTGCTCGCGCATGCAAGCTGCCCCTGACCTTCGGGCCCGGGGCGACTGGAGACATGCTTCGGTGCCATCCCGAGCGGTCTCCGCTTTCGACATGGAGAACCCATGAAGCGCATGCTGATCAACGCCACGCAGCCCGAAGAGAGGCGCCTGGCCATCGTTGACGGACAGAAATTGCTCGACTTCGAGACCGAAATCGAAGGTCGCGAACAACGCAAGGGCAACATCTACAAGGCCGTCGTCACCCGGGTCGAGCCTTCGCTCGAAGCCTGCTTCGTCGACTACGGCGAAGACCGCCACGGCTTCCTGCCCTTCAAGGAAATCTCGCGCCAGTACTTCAAGGAAGGCGCCGACGTCCGTTCGGCCAAGATCCAGGACGTCATCAAGGAAGGCCAGGAGCTCCTGGTCCAGGTCGAAAAAGAAGAGCGCGGCAACAAGGGTGCTGCCCTGACCACCTTCGTCTCGCTGGCCGGCCGCTACCTGGTCCTGATGCCCAACAACCCGCGTGGCGGTGGCGTGAGCCGTCGCATCGAGGGCGATGAGCGAGAAGAGCTCAAGGAGGCGATGGACCAGCTCGAGTACCCCAAGGGCATGAGCCTGATCGCCCGCACCGCCGGCATCGGTCGCTCCGCCGCCGAGCTGCAGTGGGACCTGAACTACATGCTCAAGCTGTGGACGGCCATCGACGAGGCCTCCACCGCTGGCAAGGGCGCCTACCTGATCTACCAGGAATCGTCGCTGGTCATCCGAGCCATCCGCGACTACTTCACGTCCGACATCGGCGAGATCCTGATCGACACGGACGACATCTACGAGCAGGCCAAGCAGTTCATGCTGCACGTCATGCCCGATCAGGCCAACCGCGTCAAGCGCTACCGCGACGACGCGGCGCTGTTCGCGCGCTTTCAGATCGAGCACCAGATCGAAACGGCCTTCAGCCGCACGGTGAACCTGCCCTCGGGCGGCGCCATCGTGATCGACCACACCGAAGCGCTGGTGTCGGTGGACGTGAACTCGGCGCGCGCCACCCGTGGCAGCGACATCGAGGAAACGGCCTTTCGCACCAACCTGGAAGCGGCCGACGAAATCGCCCGCCAGATGCGCCTGCGCGACCTGGGCGGCCTGATCGTCATGGACTTCATCGACATGGAGGACAGCAAGCACCGCCGCGAGGTGGAGCAGCGCCTGCGTGACGCCCTGCGCACCGACCGCGCCCGCGTGCAGTTCAGCTCGATCAGCAAGTTCGGCCTGCTGGAGATGTCGCGCCAACGCCTGCGCCCCGCGCTGAGCGAAGGCAGCCACATCACCTGCCCGCGCTGCAACGGCACCGGCCACATCCGCGACACCGAGTCCTCGGCGCTGCAGATCCTGCGCATCATTCAAGAAGAGTCGATGAAGGACAACACCTCGGCCGTGCACGTGCAAGTGCCCGTCGAAGTGACCTCCTTCCTGCTCAATGAAAAGCGCACCGAGATCACCAAGATCGAACTCAAGCAGCGCGTGACCGTGCTGCTGGTGCCCAACAAGCACCTCGAGACCCCGAACTACAAGCTCGAACGCCTGCGTCACGACGACCCGCGTCTGGAAAACATCCAGGCCAGCTACACGATGATCGAGGAGCCGGACGACGAGGTGGGCATCACCCGCCGCGAGAAGGCCAAGCCCAAGCAGGAGCCGGTCATCAAGGGCGTGCTGCCCGACCAGCCTGCCCCGATCGCGCCGCCCAAAGAAGAAACACCGGCCGTGGTCGCTGCGCCCGTGGCGCCTCCCGCCCCGGTGAAGGCACCCGTGCCCGCTTCCGGTGGCTTCTTCGGTTGGGTCAAGCGCCTGCTGGGCTTTGGCGATGAGGCCGCGCCGGCTCCGGTGGCTGCACCTGTCGCCACCCCCGCTCCCGCAGAAACCAAGGACGACAAGGGCCGTGGGGGCCGTCGCGATGGCCAGGCCCGTGGTGGCCGAGGCGGTCGTGGCGAGCGTGGCGGTGAACGCGCAGAGCGTGGCGAACGCAGTGAGCGCGGCGAAGGCAAGGGCGAAGGCCGTGGTCGTCGCCAAGGCCCGCGCGAAGAACGCAACGAAAGCGAAAACGCAGCCGCCCGCGAAGGTGGCCGTGACCGTGCAGAGCGCGGCGAACGCGGTGAGCGTGGCGGCCGTGGTCGCCGTGGCGAAAACACCGAGCGCCCGGCCATCAACCGCGAGGCGATCGCCGCAGAAGCCCAGGCCCTTGGCTTGGCCGCAGCGGGTGCCGAAGGCGCACCGTCGGTCAACGCGGAAGGCCTGCCCGGCGATGCCGACCAGCAACGCGAAGGCCGCCGCCGTCGCCGTGGTGGCCGTGGTCGCGGTGAGCGCGAAGACACCCAGGTCGGCAACGACGCAGAAGTCACCAACGCAGACGCTGGCGTGAACGGTGACAACACCGATGCCCCGGAAGCCCAGGGTGATGCCGCTGGTGAGGGCACGGAAGGCCGCCGTCGCCGCAATCGCGGTCGCCGTGGTGGCGAGCGCCGTGAGCGAGTCGAGGGCGCAGAAGGTGCAGAAGGCGTCGAGGGGGCTGAGAACGCACCCTTCGCCGAGGCGCAGGAAACCCGGGGCACCGACACGCCGGAGGCGGCAGCGCCCGTCGCTCAACCTCAGTTGGTTGAAGCACCCGCCGAAGCCCCTGTCAGCCGCCCCATCGTTGCCGTCGAGGCCCCCGCCGCCGCGCCGGCGCCGGCACCCGCACCAGCGCCAGCAACGGTTGCCGCACCTTACTTGCTGCCGATGAGCGAGCTGCAAGGCATCGCCCAGGCCGCTGGACTGGAATGGGTGAACTCCGACGCCGACAAGATCATGGCGGCTCAGGAGGCCATCGCCAGCGAGCCTCGTGCGGTGCACGTGCCGCGTGAGCGCAAGCCGGCCGTGGTGCTGGACGAGGGCCCGTTGATCCTGGTCGAGACCCGCAAGGACCTCAGCCAGGTGAGCCTGCCCTTCGAGCAACAAACCTGAGTGCGAGCCTGAGCGTCGAAGGCGCTCTGTGCAGCCACCCCAAAAGCCCGGTCCCGTGACCGGGCTTTTTCTTTGTCGCCCGTCGACCGAGCACGAGGGGGACGCTCGTGCGAAAGCAAAGGGTTTCACCTAAACGCCAAGCAATTGACCTTAACGTCAATACTGCATCTAATGAGGCAAACCTCAGGAGACCGCGTTGGCCCCCAAGACTGCGCACGCCCGATTGACCGCTGCATCGTCAGCCCCAGGACACCCTCATCCCGACGCGGACCCGATGCAGGGTTTCGTGCCGCCTCCCCGGATCCTGCTCGAGACCGCCCGCCGCCTGGGCGCACACCCGGCCTACCATGTGCGCGACGCGAACGCATGGCAGGGCACGTCGTGGCAGGACTACGGTCAAGCCGTTCGCCAAGCCGCACGGGCGCTGCTGCAACTCGGCGTGCAACGCGGCGACGCCGTCGCCATCCTGGGCTTCAACAGCCCACAGTGGGCCACGATGGCGTTTGCCGCCATGGCCATCGGCGCCACGCCCGCCGGCATCTACTGGACGAGCTCCAGCCAGGACATCGCCTACATCCTCAACCACTGCCGCGCCAGCGTGCTGTTGGTCGACGACAGCAAAAGGCTGCGCAGCGTTGAAGAGGTCGCGCCCGAGTTGCTGCACTTGAACACGGTGGTGATGCTGTCATCGATGGAACAGGTCGGCAACAGCCCACTGAACGCCCCCGAGGGACGCCGCCAGCTGATCGGCTGGGAGGCCTTTTTGTCACTGGGCACGCCGACGCTGGAAAAGCAGCTGAACGAGCGCCTTGCCAGCCTCTTGCCCACCGACATCGGCACGCTCATCTACACCTCGGGCACCACCGGCCCTGCCAAGGCCGTGGCCCTCAGCCAGGGCAACCTGTGGTGGATGGGACAGAACATGACCTCGCTTTACGAGGTCGATGAGCGCGACCGCATGCTGTCTTACCTGCCGCTGGCCCACATCGCCGAGCAGATGGGCTCGATGCACAACCATGCCCACTCAGGCCTGAGCGTGTATTACGCGCGCAGCATCGAGGAACTGGGAGACCACCTCAAGGAGGTGCGCCCCACCATCTTCTTCGGCGTTCCGCGCGTGTGGGAAAAGATGCAAGCCGGCATCGAGGCCAAACTCAGCCAAGCCACGGGGGGCAAGGCAATCCTGGCTCGCTGGGCAATGGGTGTGGGCCAGCGATGGCACGAGCTCGACCACGCCGGCAAGCCCTGCGGTCCCTGGCTGGGCCTGCAAATGAACATGGCGCGCAAGCTGATCCACAGCAAAGTGCAAGCCGCATTGGGGCTGGACCAGGCTCGCTTCCTGAGCTCTGGTGCGGCCCCCATCCACCCGGACAAGCTCCGGTTCTTTGCGGGCCTGGACCTGCCCGTTCGCGAGCTGTACGGGCAGTCAGAGGTGTGCGGGCCGTCGACCATGTCCTTCCCCGGTAGCACGCGCGTGGGCTCGGTCGGCAAGGCCCTGCCGGGCACAGAGATGCGCGTAGCCGAAGACGGCGAGCTGCAAGTGCGCGGGCCACACCTCTTTCAAGGCTACATGGGCTCACCCGGCGCCACGGCCGATGCCTTCGACGATGGCTGGTTGCGCACCGGTGACGTCGGCCACATCGACGAGGACGGCTACGTCTACATCACGGGCCGCAAGAAGGACATCATCATCACATCGGGTGGCAAGAACATCGCGCCAGCCAACATCGAATCGGCGCTGATGGAGGCCGAGCTGATCGAACACGCCGTGGTGTGCGGCGACAACCGCCACTACCTGACCGCGCTGCTCACCCTGGACGCCCAAGCCCTCAAAGCACTGGCGATCAGCGAAGGGCTGCCCGAAGGTGCGCCCATGCACGATCACCCCAGGGTGTTGGCGGCGTTGCAAGGGGCGATCGACCGCGTCAATGCGACACAGGCTCGCGTCGCGCACGTGCGCAAGTTCGCGGTGCTGCCGCAGACGCTGAGCATCGAAGGTGGCGAACTCACCCCCACGCTGAAGGTCAAGCGCAAGGTGGTGATCGACCGTCATGCGGCCTTGCTGGACAGGCTCTACACCAGCGGGGATTGAAAACGCCCCGCTGGCTGCGCCGTTCAGCGCGGCAGCTTCGAGAGCGCCTGCTGGTAAGGCGCGTGGTGCATCAGTTCGTCCCAGGTGAAGGGCGCCGTTTGCGGCAACAGGTCGATGCGGCGCGCTTCGCTGTCGGCGCTGGGCGCCCACTCGCCTCGGGCCAGGGCTTCGCTCAGGCCATCGAGCAAGGCGTCGACGGGCGCGCCGTCGTTGAGCGACTGGTTGCACAGCAGCACCATGTCGCAGCCGGCGTTCAGCGCGGCGATGGCGCCTTGCGTCTGGCTGCCGGCCACGCTGGCGCCTTCCATGCTCAGGTCGTCGCTGAAGATGGCGCCGGTGAAACCCAGCTGCCCGCGCAGGATGTCCTGCAGCCAGCGCGACGAGAAGCCCGCCGGGGCCGCATCGACCTTGGGGTAGATGACGTGGGCCGGCATCACGCTGGTCAGCGAGGTGCTCAGCCATTCATAGGGCTTGGCGTCGTCGGCCAGGATGGCCTTGAGCGAGCGCTTGTCGACCGGGATGTCGACGTGAGAGTCGGCCTTGACGAAACCGTGGCCGGGGAAGTGCTTGCCGCAGTTGGCCATGCCGGCCAGCAGCAGGCCGTGCATCACGCTTTTGGCAAGGACCGTTGCCACGCGGGGATCGCTGTGAAACGCGCGGTCGCCGATGACGCCGCTCTCGCCCCAATCGAGGTCGAGCACGGGCGTGAAGGTCAGGTCCACGCCGCAGGCGCGCAGCTCGCTGGCCAGCACGTAGCCGCAGGCGGTGGCGGCATCGGTGGCGGCCATGGCACCAGCGCCCTCGCCTGCCTTGCCGTCGCTCATCCACATGTCGCCGAGCTTGCGCATGGCGGGCACGTGGGTGAATCCGTCGGTCTTGAAGCGCTGCACGCGGCCGCCTTCGTGGTCGACGCAGATCAGCACGTCGGGGCGGATGGCCTTGATCTCGGCGCACAGGGCGGTGAGCTGGGAACGGCTCTCCCAATTGCGCGCGAACAGGATCAGGCCACCGGTGAGCGGGTGCTCCAGGCGGCGGCGGTCATCGTCGTTCAGGGTCAGGCCTGCGATGTCGAGCACCACAGGGGCGTGCTGCAGGTCAGCGAGGACGCCAGCGGCGGACGGGGCAACACGCGCCTTGGGGGCCTTGGTGACTTTCGGGGCTTGGATGGCTTTGGACATGGGCTTGGCGAGAAGTGTCGGGCGAAGATGTGTGTGATCTGGCGGATTGAAGGTGCGCGCCGCTCAAGGCGTGGCAGACGAAGCAGGATCGGTTTCGACGACCACAAAGGCCTGGGCCAGGTCACCTTCGTCGGTGACGGTGACGTGGGCCTTCCAGCCCCTGGCCGCAAACCAGGTGGCAAGCTCGTCGTTCAGGACGATCTGCGGCTGACCGCTCTCGGCGTTGAGGATCTCGCAGCGCCGCCAGGTCATGGGCATGTGGATGCCCAGGCCGATGGCTTTTGAGAAGGCCTCCTTGGCAGCGAAGCGCGTCGCCAGGTAGCGCAGGCCACGCACCGGCGAGCGGGCCGTGCGCGCACGCCAGACCGCCAGCTCGCGATCGCCCAGCACCTTCTCGGCGAAGCGATCGCCGCGACGCTCCAGCGTTTCGCGGATGCGGCGCACGTCGCACAGGTCGGTGCCGATGCCGACGATCATGCGCGCACCGCCTGCCTGGCGCGGATGGCCTCGGCCTTGAAGTCGGCGATCGCCTGCTTGATGCCCACGAAGATCGAGTGACCGATCAGTGCGTGGCCGATGTGCAGCTCGTGCACGTCAGGCAAAGCGGCCACCAGGGCGGTGCTGCTGGGCGCATCCTCGCCATTCGCCTCGGGCTGACACAGGGCCAGGCCGTGGCCGGCGTGGGTGCGCAGGCCCAGGCTGGCCGCGTGCAGCAGGCCCTGGCGCAGGCGCGCGAGCTCGGCCTGCAGGGCCGCCGCATCGGCGTCCCACCAGGCGTGAGCCAGCGGACCGGTGTGCAATTCCACACAAGGCGCACCGGCACGTGCCGCCGCGTCGATCTGAGCCGGATCGGCACCGATGAACAGCGACACGCGGCTGCCGGCCTCGGCCAGGCGCGTGCAGGCGTCCTTGACGCGGTCGAACTGACCGATGACATCGAGCCCACCTTCGGTCGTGACCTCCTGGCGGCGCTCGGGCACCAGGCAGACGTGCTCGGGGCGCGTGCGCTCGATGATGCCCAGCATCTCGTCGGTCACGGCGGCCTCGAAGTTCAGTGGCACGCCGATGGCTGCCTTCAGCCGCACGACGTCGTCATCGCGGATGTGACGGCGGTCTTCGCGCAGGTGAAAGGTGATGATGTCGGCACCGCCCTCGACGGCCAGGAGCGCAGCTTGCACCGGGTCCGGAAAGCGACCACCGCGTGCGTTGCGCACCGTGGCAACGTGATCGATGTTGACGCCCAGCAAGGGCGCATCGTGAGCGGTCAGGTGCATGCCAGAGAAAGTCATGGTTGCTGGAGTTCCATCATGAGCTGGCGGGTGCGCAGCGTGTTCGTGCCAAGATGATAGTGAAGCAGCGAGCGCGTGATCACTTTGAGGTCAACCAAGGCTGGCACGCAGGCGGCCATCAGGCTGGGCATGGGCGAGTGCCCGGGCTTGACCCGCCTTGGGTCGTTGAGCCATCCATCGGAGAGGGCGTCCTCCATCGCCAGCAACACGCTGCCATTGAGCACGTTGGGTCCCTCCGTGGCTTCACCCAGGTGATGCGCGGGACGCACGCCCAACTCCGGGTGCAGCTCATAGGGCTCGCCAGCCACCACGGGTCGACCGTCAAGGGTTTGCAGCGCCAGGTCAGGCAGGTGCCCCAGTTGACGCAGCAAGATCAACTCGAAGGCGCGCAGCGCGGCATGCAGCAAACCCGGCTCGGCAAGGGCCTGCAAGGTGTCGGCATAGGCCTCGAACAACACCGGGTGGGCATCGTGCCTGGGCAGCAGCTTCATCAGCAGCTCGTTGAGGTAGAAGCCAGGCAGCAGCGCATCTCCCCCACAAAAGGCCGGGCCGCCGGCCCACTCGGCCTGGCGCAGCAACCACACTTCGACGTCGTCACCTCGCTTGGCGCCAAAGCCCACGGAAATGCGCTGAAACGGCATCAACACGGGCCTGAGCTGCGAGTACGGCCGCTTGGCCCCCTTGGCGATGGCCACCACCCTGCCCTGCTCGCGGCAGAACATGTCCAGGATCAGGCTGGACTCGCTCCAGTCATGGCTGTGCAACACATAGGCCGGCGATGGCCCCCTTGGGCCACCGTGTGAAGCACCGCGCAAAGACGACCGAGGCCCCGTCACCAGGCCTCACTCGTATCCGTAGGTGCGCAGGCGAGCCTCGTCGTCGGCCCAGCCGGAGCGCACCTTCACCCAGATCTCCAGGAAGACCTTGCGGCCCATCAGGCGCTCGAGCTCGGTGCGGGCCTCGGTGCCGATGCGCTTGAGGCGCTCGCCCTTGTCACCGATGATCATGCCCTTGTGCTGCTCGCGCTCGACGATGATGGTCGCGGCGATGCGCACCAGTCCCGTGGACTTGGGCTTGCCCACCGGCGGCGGCTCGTCGGTGTACTGGTCGATGACCACCGTCGAGGTGTAGGGCAGCTCGTCGCCCGTCAGGCGAAAGAGCTTCTCGCGGATCATTTCGCTGGCCAGGAACCGGTCGGTGCGGTCGGTCAGCGCGTCGGCGTCGTACCACCAGCCTTGCTCGGGCAGGTAGGGCCGCACGATGTCGAGCAGCCGATCGGGGTCGCCTTCGCGCTTGGCGGTCAGCGGCACGTACTCGGCGAACGGGAAGCGCTCCTGCATGGCCTGCAGCCACGGGAACAGCTCTTCGCGGCTCTTGACCATGTCCAGCTTGTTGGCCACCAGCAGCACCGGGCGGTCTTTGGGCAACAGGGCCAGCACCTGGGCATCGTCCGGCCCGAAACGCCCGGCCTCGACCAGGAACAGCACGATGGCCACATCGGACAGCGTGGCCTGCACCGTCTTGTTGAGGTTGCGGTTGAGCGCCGCCGTGCCGCGCACCGTGTGGCGGGTCTGAAAGCCCGGCGTGTCAACGAACACGTACTGCGTGTCACCCTTGGTGCAGATGCCGGTGATGCGGTGGCGCGTGGTCTGCGCCTTGCGCGAGGTGATCGACACCTTCTGACCCACCAGCGCGTTCATCAGCGTGGACTTGCCCACGTTCGGCCGACCGACGATGGCGATCAGCCCGCAGCGCTGCTCGGATGCCGGCACGGCCTGCGCCCCTTCGCCAGAGCGGGCCGTGGACAACTGGGCCAGCATCTGGTCAAGCGAGGGGTTGAGGTCTTGGGAGGGCTTGTTCGTCATGTCGGGTTTGAGGCGGTGTTCGGAGGCAGGGATCGGGCGGCGCTGGCCCTCATGGTTCAGTGAGCGTCAGTCTCCGTCTGCCTGAGCAGGCGGGCGCCCCTGCCGAGACCTGGCTGGCTTGCGCAGCACGACCACCTCGGTGACCGCAGCCTTGGGCGAGGCAAGTTGTGCGGCAGGCAGCGCCATGACCTGCTGCAGGGCCGCCTGGGCCGCGACCTGCTCGGCCGCTCTGCGGGACGTGCCCTCTCCGCTGACGCGAATGCCCAGATCGGGCAGAGCGCAGGACACCACAAAAACCTGTTCATGGGCCTTGCCACGCGTGGCTTCGATGCCATAGGTGGGCACGGGCATCTTGCGCGCCTGCAGCCATTCCTGCAAGGCCGTCTTGGCGTCCTTGGCCCAGACTTCGAGCGAGCCACTTTCATCGAGCAAGGGATCGAACAACCGAAGCACCAGCGCACGGGCAGCATCAAAGCCAGCATCCACGTACACCGCGCCAATGATGGCTTCGAGCGCGTCGGCCAGGATGGAGGGCCTTTGCGCACCACCGCCCTTGGCTTCGCCCTCGCTCAGGCGCAACACAGCGGGCAACCCGAGCGACACCGCCAGCCGATGCAGCATGTCCTGGCGCACCAGGTGGGCACGCACGCGGGTCAGGTCACCCTCGGCGCCTTGCTCGAAGCGCGCGTACAGCAGGGTCGAAACGCCCAGCTCGAGCACGGCATCGCCCAGGAACTCCAGGCGCTCGTAATGATCAGCTCCGAAGCTCTTGTGGGTGACGGCGCGCTGCAGCAAGCCAGGTGCGGCGAAAACGTGACCCAGGCGCTGCTGCAGGGCCAGCAAGGCAGGAGGCAAAGTCGACATCGGCACCCCCATCAGCTGAGCGACTCGCCCGCGCACGCATCCGAATGGGCGCCGCAAAGACAAAGGGCCTGAAAACAGGCCCGTTCGTCAAGAGATCCGAAGATGGCCTGCAGGCTCACTTGGACTGCCCTTCGAACTTGATCACCAGGTAGACCGGATCGATCAGCTCGATCTCCTTGTCGTAGGCAAAGCGGATGACGACCTGCTCGTTTTCCTTGGTGATGTCCAGGTCACGGGAGCTCTTGATGGCCTCGACCCCGTACTCGATCTGAGCGGCGCGATCGTAGGAGGCCCGGATGTCGGCCACGGTGCTGCCGCCTTCTTTGGCCGCCTTGTTGACCATGCCCGTGATGGTCTGATACTCCAGCAAGGCCGGCGTGACCTTCATGCCGATCAGGGCAACCACGCAGATCACGAAAGACCAAGCCAGCAGACCGATCATCGTGATGCCACGTTGACCGCGCTGAAGCCGGTTGACCAAAGGCTGACGGGAAATGGCAGTCGAGGAAGACATGGGCTCGATCCTGAAATTGCGAGGGTTCAGTGGAAGAAACCGATGCGTTTGACGTCGCTGAAATTCATCCAGATGACGAAGGCCTTGCCAACCAGGTTGCGGTCGGGCACGAAGCCCCAATAGCGCGAGTCCAGTGAATTGTCACGGTTGTCGCCCATCGCGAAATAGTGACCGGCCGGCACCTTGCAAACCATCCCCTCGCCACTGTAGCTGCAGTTTTCCTTCATCGGGAAGTCCTCGATGGACTGCGGCGGCACAAAGGGCGGGCGATCCCGGTCGATGAGGATGTTGTGCTCAACGGCGCCGAGCTTCTCTGTGTACTGCTGGGTGTAGCGCAAGCTGTCGGCATCGTAGTACTCTGCCCCCGACTCCAGCTCCACGGGCTGTCCGTTGACCGTCAGGCGCTTGTTGATGTAGGCAACCGTGTCGCCCGGCAGGCCCACCACACGCTTGATGTAATCCATGCTGGGGTTGACCGGGTAGCGAAAGACCACGACGTCGCCACGCTGCGGCTCGTTGTTGTCAATGACCTTCTGGTTGATCACCGGCAAACGGATGCCGTAGTGAAACTTGTTGACCAGGATGAGGTCACCCACCACCAGCGTCGGCATCATCGAGCCAGAGGGGATCTTGAACGGCTCGAACAGGAACGAGCGCATCAGGAAGACGGCGCAGATCACCGGGAACAGGCCGGCGGTCCAGTCCAGCCACCAGGGCTGCATCAGCAGGCGGTCCCGAGCGATGCCGATGTTGCCGTCAACATCACCGATGCCTTGCGTGGCCAGCGACACGCGGCGCGCCTGATCCTGCGCCACCAGTTCGGCCGCAGCGGCTTCGCGATCGGGGCGGAACTTGAACTTCTCGGCCAGCCAATAGGCCAGCGTCACGACGGTCAGGATGAACAGCAGCAGCGAGAAGTTCCCGTGCCAGTGCCCCAGATACCAGCCCCCCAGGTACGCAGCCAGCGCCGCGTACAGCAATCCGGTGATCAGACTCATTTGTGTAGTTTGCTTTTGGTGATCGATCAGTCGTCAACCTGCAGGATGGCCAGGAAGGCTTCCTGCGGCACCTCGACCGAGCCGATCTGTTTCATGCGCTTCTTGCCGGCCTTCTGCTTTTCGAGCAGCTTGCGCTTGCGAGAGATGTCGCCGCCGTAGCATTTTGCCAGCACGTTCTTGCGCAGCGCCTTGATGTTCTCTCGGGCGATGATGTTGCCACCGATGGCTGCCTGGATGGCCACGTCGTACATCTGGCGCGGGATCTGCTCGCGCATCTTGGCCGCCACGGCCCGGCCGCGGTAGGCGCTCTGCGCGCGGTGCACGATGATCGACAGCGCGTCGACGCGGTCGCCGTTGATCAGCAGGTCCACCTTCACCACGTCGGAGGCGCGGTACTCCTTGAACTCGTAGTCCATGGAAGCATAGCCGCGCGACACCGACTTCAGCTTGTCGAAGAAGTCGAGCACGATCTCGGCCAGCGGCATCTCGTAGGTCAACATGACCTGGCGACCGTGGTAGGCCATGTTCATCTGCACGCCGCGCTTCTGGTTGGCCAGCGTCATGACGGGGCCGACATAATCCTGCGGCATGTACAGGTGCACGGTGACGATGGGCTCGCGGATCTCGTTGATGCGGGCGACTTCGGGCATCTTCGAGGGGTTCTCCACCTCGATGACCTCACCGCCGTTGAGCTCGACCTCGTAGACCACGCTGGGCGCGGTCGTGATCAGGTCCTGGTCGAACTCGCGCTCGAGGCGCTCCTGCACGATCTCCATGTGCAACAGGCCCAGGAAGCCGCAGCGGAAACCAAAGCCCAGCGCCTGCGACACCTCGGGCTCATAACGCAGCGAGCTGTCGTTGAGCTTGAGCTTCTCCAGCGCGTCGCGCAGCTGGTCGTATTCGCTCGCTTCGGTCGGGTACAGGCCCGCGAACACCTGCGGCTGGATTTCCTTGAAGCCGGGCAGCGCCTCGGTGGCCGGGCCGGCGTTGTTGGGCAGCTTCTTCTCGATGGTGACGGTGTCGCCCACCTTGGCTGCGGCCAGCTCCTTGATGCCGGCGATGATGAAGCCCACCTCGCCCGCACGCAGCTCGTCACGCGGCGTGGACTTGGGCGTGAAAACGCCCAGGTGCTCGGCCGGGTAGACGGTGTTGGTGGCCATCATGCGGATGCGCTCGCCCTTCTTGAGCACGCCATCGACCACGCGCACCAACATCACCACGCCAACATAGTTGTCGAACCAGGCGTCGATGATCATGGCGCGCGGCGGGCCGTCGGGGTTGCCCTTCGGGGGCGGCATGCGCTTGACCACCGCCTCGAGGATCTCGTCGATGCCCATGCCAGTCTTGGCCGAGCAAGGGATGCCATCGGTGGCATCGATGCCGATGACGTCTTCGATTTCTTCCTTGGCCCGCTCGGGGTCGGCCTGCGGCAGGTCCATCTTGTTGAGGACCGGGATCACTTCGACACCCAGGTCGAGCGCGGTGTAGCAGTTGGCCACCGTCTGGGCCTCGACGCCTTGCGAGGCGTCGACCACAAGCAGCGCGCCTTCGCAGGCCGACAGCGAGCGGCTGACCTCATACGAGAAGTCGACGTGACCAGGTGTGTCGATGAGGTTCAGGTTGTAGACCTGGCCGTCTTGTGCCTTGTACTGCAGCGCGGCGGTCTGCGCCTTGATGGTGATGCCGCGCTCTTTCTCGATGTCCATCGAGTCGAGCACCTGGGCTTCCATCTCGCGGTCACTCAAGCCACCACAGCGCTGGATGATGCGATCGGCCAGGGTGGATTTACCGTGGTCGATGTGGGCAATGATCGAAAAATTGCGGATGTGGTTCATAAAAAAAAGGCACGTCCAAAGTTGTGACGCGCCTTCCAACAAAAACGTATGGCAACTGCTTGTTGGACCTCCATTGTACCGAAGGTCCCTTCCGCAAGGGCTGTTTGCAAGCCTCGGGCGGGGGCTTGCCGGCCGGGACGTCGATGTTATTCACATCTTGTCCACAGGCATGTGTGGGTAAGTCGGGCGTCGGCTCCGCTGTGGGATCGGAGGTTTCCGGCAGGGCGGATTGTAGCCACAAACCCCCGCCGCCCCCGGACTTATCAACATCGTTCGGCGCTGTCTGAGTCACCCAACAACCCCAAGAAAAGGTCAGGATTGCGCAAAAAAGGCCCCGAAGGGCCTTGGGTCAGGTCAGCACCGGCTCACTTGCCGGGTCGGATCACGGCGTACTGAGCCCAGTCGCCTCGGCGCACCAGCACACTCACCGGGCGGTTCTTGTCGAGCTTGGCCAGCACAGACTCGAAGTCCTTGGCGCTGGCGATCTGCACGTTGGCGACGGCCAGGATGATGTCTCCGGGTCGCAAGCCAGCGCGAGCGGCGGGACCCTGCGCGTCTTCGACCAGCACCCCGCCGTTCTGCTTGAGCTCACGCTTTTGCTCAGCAGTGAGGTCGATGACGCTCAAGCCCAGGAGCGAGGCCGCCACCTTGGCCGGCTTGGCCGATTCCTGCTCCGCCTTGGTCTTGGGGCCATCCATCTCGGCCACCGTGATGGTCAGCTCCTTGTAGCCGCCACGGCGGAAGACCTGCAGGCTCGATTTGGTGCCGGGCTTGGTGGCCGCCACCTGACGCGACAGGTCGGCCGGCTTCTCGATGGACTGACCGTTGAAGCGGGTCACGATGTCCCCGACTTCCAGGCCCGCCTTGTCGGCCGGCGTGCCCGGCTCGACGGCCTGCACCAATGCGCCTTCCGCCTTGGCCAGGCCGATGGAGTCGGCCACATCCTTGGTCACCTGCCCGATGGACACACCGATGCGACCCCGCGTGACCTTGCCACCCGAGCGCAGTTGGTCGGCCACCTTCACCGCATCGTCGATGGGGATGGACAGCGAGATGCCCATGAAGCCACCCGAGCGGCTGAGGATCTGCGAGTTGATGCCCACCACCTCGCCGCGCATGTTGATCAGCGGGCCACCCGAGTTGCCAGGGTTCACGGCCACGTCGGTCTGGATGAATCGGATTTCTTCACCGGTGTCACGCGCTTTGGCGCTGACGATGCCCGATGTCACGGTGTTCTCCAGGCCGAAGGGCGTGCCGATGGCCATGACCCACTCGCCGACCCTCAGGCGGTTGACGTCACCCACCACCACGGCTGGCAGCTTGGTCGCTTCGATTTTCAGCACAGCCACGTCGGTGCGCTTGTCCGCACCGACGACCTTGGCCTTGAATTCGCGCTTGTCGGTCAGGGTCACGTAGACCTCGTCGGCGCCTTCGACCACGTGGGCGTTGGTCATGACGAAGCCGTCGGGGCTCAGGATGAAGCCCGAACCCAGCCCACGCGGGCGCTCCTCGCCCTGAGAGCCGCCCTGCTCGCCCCCCTTGCGAGGCGCGCTGCGACGCTGGTCGGGCATGGGCACACCGAAGAAGCGCTTGAAGAACTCCCGCATCTGGGCGTCGGCCTCGTCGCCATCGCCGTCTTCATCGCCCACACGCTGGGTGGTGCGGATGCTGACCACGGAAGGGCCGACCTTCTCGACCAACTCCGTGAAGTCCGGCAGCCCCTTGACCAGCGAAGGCGCATTGGCCGGCGCCACCTGAGCGATCGAGGCGACCGGCGCCTGTTGCGCTTGCGAGGAATGCGGAAAGAGGCTGGAGCTCAGCAACAGCCCCACGGCGGACACCACGACACCGACCACGAGGGTGCGGCGGATGACGGACGGGGTGGAAGTAGCGCTCATTTGCTTGGATGACATGGAAGTCAGGACCTTGTGAAAAGCGATGCGGATGATGACGAAACGTCACAGGCGTGAGTTTGGACGACATTGCGTTTCGCCATCACGTCTGCACGTGAAGATGGGTGAACCGTTGGACGCGAAGATGCCTTCGCAGATGCGCCCGGTGCCCACAAAGCAAGGCACCGCGAGGGCCGAGCCAGCGCGGTGCGGTGCCTGAGCGAGAACAGGTCCTTCAGCGCGCCCACTCGCCTCCAACCCGGATCACACCAGGCGCGTCAGAGAAGGTCTGTGGCGCCCGGGCTGGGGGCATTTGCGCAGCCATCACCTGCTCCAGCCTCGGATCTGCCGGCAACCAGGCGTGGCCCTGGGTGCGGACCGCGCTGAAAGAGCCACCCGCCCCCAGGGCAGAGGTCACGCCCTCGGTCGCGACAACGCCTTCGGACCAACCGACACCAGAGCGAGCAAGCTGTGCACCGTCGGACGGCCCCGCGGGCGCGCCCAGGTTCGAAGTCAGGACGCCAACGATGACGGCAAAACTCGCTGCAACGGCCATCGGTCCAGCCCACATGCGCCGCTTGAGGGGCTGCACCGCCGCAGAAGCCCCCACCGATGCCTGAGGCGCGGTGGCAGCGCGCCCCAACGATTGCACGGATTGAGCCGCCTGGGGCGAAAACACCACGGGCTCTTCGGCCAGGCGCCCGCGCAGGCGCTGCAGGAATGCCGCGCTGTCGCTGCCAGACGCCTGATCAGGCGAACGCATGGCCTCGCCGATCAGGTGGTAGGCATGCCAAGTGACACGGGCTTCGGGTTGTTGACGCCAGGCACCACAGGCACGTGCGACCTCGTCGGACTGAGCCTGTCCATCGGCCAGCGCGGACAGGATCTCGCGGGAAATGGCGTCGTCGGGCGTACGTTCGGACATGCTGGGGCTCCAGGGGTTTCGCCTGCCGGGATCGCAGGCCACGCATGTCAGCTTGGTGTCGCCCGGAACGCGAAAGTTCCCCAAATGTGTCGATTCGTCACCAGCGTTCACCATCGCGGGTGTCAAGCAAGGGGCGCAAACGCGACGCGATGGCCTCTCGGGCTCGGTAAATGCGCGAGCGCACGGTGCCGATCGGGCACTGCATGAGCTCGGCGATGTCCTCGTAGCTCATCCCCTCGATTTCACGCAGCGTGATGGCCTGGCGCAAATCGTCTGACAGCGACTCGACTGCAGCATTGACCGTTTCGGCGATCTGACGGGAGGCCAGCACCGACTCGGGGGTCTCGCCATCGCTCAAGTCGTTTTCGACACGCGAGGCATCCTCGTCGTCCTCTGCCGCCCCCGCCAAAGACGATTCGGTGCGCAGCGGGTCACGCTGCAGGCCGATCATGGCCTTTTTGGCGGTGTTGACGGCGATGCGGTAGAGCCAGGTGTAGAAGGCACTTTCACCCCGAAAGCGCGGCAAGGCCCTGTAGGCGCGGATGAACGTCTCCTGGGCAATGTCCTCGACCAGGTCGGTGTCTCGCACCATGCGCGCGATGAGCCGCTCGATGCGCCGCTGGTACTTCACGACCAACATCTCAAACGCCCGCTGGTCACCACGCTGCACGCGCTCGACGAGGAGTGCGTCCTCGTCAACGCCAACGCGAGCCGCCCCCACGTCGGGCGAGGCGGCATCCGGAAAGGACGGCAGGCCAAGTGACGGCGGCACGGTGTCTGGGTCCCGATCCTTGGGCATCATGGCCGCCCTCCGTGAGCGCCGTCGGGCTGCGCGACATCATCGTGCCAGCGCTCGAGCACCTGCGTGGCAGGAAAGCCATCTTCGAAGCGCAGGGGCGCACTCGACGCCGCATCCACAGCGCGAAGCGCCTGACGCAAGGAACGCGCAGGCCTGCGAGCGCGGCTCATGCGAGAGGAATCGGTGCCTGGATCATGCCGCGATGATGCCACCAACCCGGAGGGCGTCGAAGCGTCGGCGGCTTTGGGCAACGCGCGGAGGTCGCCGCCAGGCCGGGTCATCGCCGCAGGCAAGCACAGCAGGGTGCGCAGTCGGTGCACGTCGCCCTGAGGACAGGGCTGGGGCCCGCGATGATCCTGGAGCCAGACCCAAGCCTGGCTGGAACTCGACTCCCAGGGCTGCAGCCTCAGGAGCATGACGCGCTGCCAGTCCCAAACCAGGCTGACGTCAACGGGCTGTGCGCCCCATTCGTCGACGCGCCAGCCCCCCGCAGGCTCACCCGAGCGCAAAGTGGCCACAGGCCCCGTCCAGCGCAGCGTCAGGGGCACGCCGGGCTTGAGCCAGCCATGCCCCAGGAGCCACGCGTGGCGCAGACCGAATGCACACAACGGCACGGCCAGCAGAGATGCCCAATTCCAATCGCGATGCTGCCACGACTCCAGCCAAGTTGCGCCGCACCAGGCAAGCAGGGCCAGGGTGCTGGTCATCAGCAAGGCCAACCCGAGGTGACGCAGCCAGGGAACATCGGCGGCCCCGGGCGACAAACGCCAGGACGCAGGCCTCAGCAAAGGAGCCAGTACAGACATGGATGGGGCAGGATTTCAGCGGGGAAAACCTGCACCTCCCGCTGTCAGTTCGATGAAGCCGATGGATGGCCGATGACTCAGACGCGCTTGAAAACCAGCGAGCCGTTCGTGCCGCCGAAGCCGAAGTTGTTCTTCACGGCCACGTCGATCTTCATGTCTCGCGCGGTGTTGGCGCAGTAGTCCAGGTCGCACTCCGGGTCCTGGTTGAAGATGTTGATGGTCGGCGGCGAGACTTGGTGGTGCACAGCCAGCGCCGTGAACACGGACTCGATGCCACCGGCACCACCCAACAGGTGGCCCGTCATCGACTTGGTCGAGTTGACGACCAGCTTCTTGGCGTGGTCGCCAAAGGCCTGTTTGATGGCGTTGGTCTCGTTCACATCGCCCAGCGGGGTCGAGGTGCCGTGCGCGTTCAGGTACTGGACCTGATCCGGGTTGATGCCGGCATTGCGCAGGGCGTTCAACATGGAACGCTGAGGACCGTAGACATCCGGAGCCGTCATGTGGTGGGCGTCGCCGCTCATGCCGAAGCCGGCGAGCTCGGCGTAGATCCTGGCGCCGCGCGCGACGGCGCTGTCGTAGGACTCGATCACCATCACGCCAGCGCCCTCGCCCAGCACGAAGCCGTCGCGGTCCTTGTCGAAAGGACGCGAGGCGGTGGACGGGTCGTCGTTGCGGGTCGACAGCGCGCGGGATGCGGCGAAACCACCGATGCCCAGCGGGCTGACGGTGGACTCGGCGCCACCGGCGACCATGATGTCGGCGTCACCCGCCTCGATGAGGCGAGCGGCGAGTCCGATGGCGTGCAGACCGGTGGTGCAAGCCGTCACGACACCCAGGTTCGGGCCCCGGAAGCCGTGATAAATGGAGACGTGGCCGCTGATCATGTTGATGATCGAGGCGGGCACGAAGAAGGGGGAAATGCGGCGGGGGCCGCGTTCCTTGTAGTCGGTGTGGGTCTGCTCGATCATGGGCAGGCCGCCAATGCCGGAGCCAACGAGCACGCCGATTCGCTCGGCAAGTTCGGGGCTCAGGGCATCACCGGTGGGCAGGCCGGCATCCTTGACGGCCTGCATGCTTGCAGCGAGGCCGAAGTGGATGAAACGGTCCATGTGGCGGGCTTCTTTGGCGGGGATGTAATCCTCGATGTTGAAGCCCTTGACTTCGCCTGCGAACTGGCAGGCGAACGCCGAAGCGTCGAACTGGGTGATGGTCTGGATGCCATTGCGGCCTGCGAGCAGGGCCGACCAGGAATCCTGGACCTGATTGCCAAGGGGGGTCACCAGGCCAAGGCCGGTGATGACGACGCGACGACGGGTCATGCTTGCCAGTGCTGAAAGTTGAAATCCGAGAGAGGGGCAAGGCCCCACAGGTCTGTCAAAGACCTGGGCCTTGGCTCACCGCAGTTCGATCAGGCCTTGACGTGGTTCTTGGCGTAGTCGATCGCCAGTTGCACGGTGGTGATCTTCTCTGCTTCTTCGTCGGGGATCTCGATGCCGAACTCGTCTTCGAGGGCCATCACCAGCTCAACGGTGTCCAGCGAGTCGGCGCCCAGGTCGGCCACGAAAGCCTTCTCGGGGCTGACTTCAGACTCGGCCACACCGAGTTGCTCTGCAATGATCTTCTTGACGCGTGCTTCGATATCGCTCATGACTCCTCCGGGAGGGGTTGCAAACAAACCAGGGATTTTACCGGCTCAGCATGTCATTACGCTGACCGGCTCGAAAAATCGAATTTGAGATATCCCAGGAAAATCTCAAATCAATTCATGTACATGCCGCCGTTGACGTGCAGCTCGACGCCGGTGATGTAGCCGGCCTGAGGGGATGCCAGGAAGGCCACGGCCTCGGCGATGTCCTCGGGCTGTCCCAGGCGACCCAGCGGAATCTGCGACTTCAAGGCCGACTGCTGCTCTTCGGTGAGCGAGCGGGTCATGTCGGTGTCGATGAAGCCAGGGGCCACGCAGTTGACGGTCACACCACGGCTGCCCAGCTCACGCGCCAGGGCGCGGGTCATGCCAGCCACACCTGCCTTGGCAGCAGCATAGTTGGCCTGACCGGGGTTGCCAGCAGCGCCCACCACCGAGGTGATGCTGATGATGCGGCCATGGCGCTGCTTCATCATGGGGCGCATGACGGCGCGGCTCATGCGGAAGACGGCCTTGAGGTTGGTGTCGAGCACCGCATCCCAGTCTTCGTCTTTCAGGCGCATGGCCAGCATGTCGCGGGTGATGCCGGCGTTGTTGACCAGCACGTGCAGGGCACCGTGCTCCTTGATGATGGCGTCCACCGCGGCATCGACACCGGCTGCGTCGGTCACGTTCAGGACGATGCCCTTGCAGCCTTCGAAACTGGACAGGCCCTCGGAGATCGACTGCGCCCCCGACTCGGAGGTGGCGGTGCCGATGACCTTCAGGCCGCGTTGGGCCAGCGCGACGGCGATGGCGCGTCCAATGCCCCGGCTGGCGCCGGTGACCAGGGCCACTTGCCCCTTGAATTCGTTGCTCATGGGTTCGCTCCTCAGGCCAGCATGGCCTTGACTTCGGCCAGCGAGGCCGGATCCAGCACGCAGCCGGTGACGAGTTCGGCATCGATGCGCTTGACCATGCCAGACAGCACCTTGCCAGGGCCGCACTCGATGACATGGGTCAGGCCACGGGCCTTGAGGGCCTGCACAGACTCGACCCATCGCACCGGGCCAAAAGCCTGGCGGTACAGTGCGTCGCGGATGGCGTCCGGCTCGGTCACCACGGCCACATCGATGTTGTTGACCACGGCGATGGTGGGCACGGCGAAAGCCGTGGTGGCGAGCTTTTCTTTCAGGCGCTCGGCGGCCGGCTTCATCAGGCTGGAGTGGAACGGGGCCGACACGGGCAGCGGCAGCGCGCGCTTGGCCCCGGCGGCCTTGAGCACTTCACAGGCCTTCTCGACGGCGGCCTTGGTGCCAGCGATCACGGTCTGTTTGGGGTCATTGAAGTTGACGGCCTCGACGGCTTCTCCCGCGATCGCAGCGGCCTCGGCACAACCCGCTTTCACGCCCTCGGCATCCATGCCCAGGATGGCTGCCATGCCGCCAGCGCCCACGGGCACGGCCTCTTGCATGGCTTGGGCGCGGAACCGCACCAAAGGCAGCGCGTCCTTGAGCGTCAGCGCGCCAGAGGCCACCAACGCAGCGTACTCACCCAGCGAGTGCCCCGCCACGGCCGTTGGCATCAGACCGGTGTCAGCCAGCCAGGCGCGCCAGCAGGCCACGCCTGCGGTCAGCATCACGGGCTGGGTGTTGGTCGTCAGGTCCAGGGCCTCTTTCGGGCCTTCAGCGATCAGCCCGGCGATGTCTTCGCCCAGGGCATCAGAGGCTTCGGCGAGGGTGGCCCGCACAGCGGGGTGATCTCCCCAGGCGCTGAGCATGCCCATGGACTGAGAGCCCTGGCCTGGAAAGACGAATGCAAAAGCGGTCATGTCTGGTTGTCCAAATCGTTGTTGTTGGATGCGTGGTGTCCTGGGCGCCGAGGCGTCAGTAATCGACGAGCACAGCCCCCCACGTGAAGCCACCCCCGACGCCTTCGAGCATCAGGGTCTGGCCCCGCTGGATCTGGCCGTTGCGGACGCCATGGTCCAGCGCCAGCGGGATGGAGGCCGCCGACGTGTTGCCATGCTGGTCCACCGTGACCACGATCCTGTCATAGGGAAGTTTCAATTTCTTGGCAGTGCCCTGCATGATGCGCAGGTTTGCCTGGTGCGGGATCAGCCAGTCGATGCACGACGCGTCGCGCCCCGCAGCATCGAGCACCTCGTGGGCGGCCTTGTCGAGCACGCTCACGGCCAGCTTGAACACCGCTTGCCCGTCCATCTTCAGGGTGGCATCACCCAGGATGCGGCCACCACTGACGTTGCCCGGCACGTTGAGCAGCCCCACGTGCTGGCCATCGGCGTGCAAACAGGAAGCGACGATGCCGGGCTGGTCAGAGGCTTCCAGCACCACGGCCCCTGCCCCATCGCCAAACAGAACGCAGGTGGTGCGGTCGCTGAAGTCAAGCAGGCGGGAGAACACCTCGGTGCCAATGACCAAAGCGCGGCGAGCAATCCCGCTGCGGATCATCGAATCAGCCACGGTGAGTGCGTAGATGAAGCCCGAGCACACCGCCTGCACGTCGAACGCGGGACAGCCCGAGATCCCCAGGTCGCGCTGAATGAGGCAGGCCGTCGAGGGAAAGACCATGTCAGGTGTGGACGTGGCGCAGACGATGAGGTCGATGTCCGAAGCTTGGCAACCTGCCGCCTCGATCGCTCGCAAACTGGCCTGCAGGCCTAGCTGGCTCGAGGTCACGTCGGGTTCGGCAAAGTGCCTGGCCTTGATGCCGGTGCGCTCGACGATCCACTCGTCAGACGTGTCAAGACCGTCACGCGCCAGACGCTCGACCAGCTCCTGATTGGGCACCCGATGGGGCGGCAGGAAGCTGCCGGTGCCGGCAATGCGAGAGAACTTGCTGAAGGGGGAGGCGCCCTTGTGAGGCGCCAGGGTTGCAGCCCGGGTAGAGGCTTGCAGGGGGTCTGGCTGGTGTGCCGTCAGTCTGTCTGACATTAATGAGGGGATCAGGCAGCGCGACCCACATCCTCCGAGCCGCCGGCATCCACAAGGGTGGGCAGGCTGGCCACGGTGGCTGCGATCTGGTCGTGAACCCGGTCCAGCAGTCGATGACGGGCCGCATCATAAGCGCGATTGAGCGCCACCTCGAAGGCCAATTTGTCCGAAGATCCGTGACTCTTGAAGACCAGGCCACGCAGGCCGAGCAGCGCCGCGCCGCTGTAGCGACGGTGGTCAACTCGGTTTTTGAAGCGATTTAGCACCGGCATCGCGAACAAAGCCACCAGTTTCGTGACGATGTTGCGCGTGAACTCTTGCTTGATGAAGGCAGCGAACATGCTGGCCAGGCCTTCAGCGGTCTTCAGGGCCACGTTGCCGACGAAGCCGTCGCACACGACGATGTCCGAAGTGCCCTTGAAAATGTCATTGCCCTCGACGTTGCCATGGAACTGGATGAGCCCCTGGTCGTGGGCACGGCGCAGCAGTTCGCCCGCGCGCTTGATGACTTCGCTGCCTTTGATGACCTCTTCGCCGATGTTGAGCAAGCCAACGCTGGGGTTGGCCTTGCCGTCCACAGCAGACACCAGGGCGGAACCCATCACGGCGAATTGCAGCAGGTGCTCTGCCGTGCAGTCGACGTTGGCGCCCAGGTCAAGCACCGTGGTGAAACCGTCTTTCTGATTGGGCATGACGGTGGCCAGGGCTGGGCGATCAATGCCTTCGAGGGTCTTGAGCAGGTAGCGCGCCAGCGCCATCAGGGCACCGGTGTTGCCAGCCGACACGCAAGCGTGCGCCGCAGCAGGGGCCTCGGCGCTGGCCTTGACCTGGCTGATGGCCACGCGCATCGAGGAGTCTTTTTTGCGACGCAAGGCGGTCTCGACCGGGTCGTCCATGGTGACGACCTCACTGGCCTCGACGATGCGACAGCGCTCCCAGTTTCGCGCCGGCGCCAGGGCATCGGGCAGGCCCACCAACAGCAACTCGGCATCCGGGTGCTTGGCCAGAAAAGCCTGGCAGGCCGGCAGCGTGATCGACGGCCCGTGATCGCCGCCCATGCAATCAACGGCAATGCGCACAGGCGAAAGCGGCGAAGAGGCGGACGTGACAGGGCTCATGTGCGTGGTGAAGGCGGGTTTCGGCGGCACGGGCGGCAGCCCGAACGAGGCTGCATGAAGAGCCGAACGGCTCACGCGGCACACCGACAAAAAGACAAGGGCCGGCTAACCCTTTGGATCGGGTTGTCCAGCCCTTTGCGTATCAGCGTATCAGGAACCTGGCGCCAGCCTGACTCAGGCGAGCGCGGGGCACCAGCAGATCAGGCGTCGGCCTTGGTCTTCAGAACCTTGCGACCGCGGTAGAAACCGGTCGGGCTGATGTGGTGGCGCAGGTGCACTTCACCGGTGGTGGCTTCCACTGCGGTGCCCGGGGTGACCAGGGCGTTGTGCGAGCGGTGCATGCCACGCTTGGAAGGCGACTTTTTGTTTTGCTGAACGGCCATGATGACTCCGTGGGGTCGATGTGTGGGCGAGGTGTGTCAATGCCGTGCGGACCCTGGGCCCACAGCCCGCATGCGGCAACAATCCTGGACTTAAATCCTGGAAACCCGAAATTCTAGCACAAACCCGACGCACTGATCAAACTCAACCGTCCGAGCGTTTTTTCAGGGCCGCCAGCGCGGCAAACGGGTGGGGCTTGGGCTCTTGGCTCGGCTCCGCCCTGCCCGCCTCCGCAGGCGCAGCGCCAGGCACCGGGGTTTCCGTGTCATCGTGCATCAGGCTCGCGATGTCGCTGGGGCACTCTTCATGGCGCGGCACGATGGGCTGGGCCATGATCAGCTCATCTTCCACCAGCTCCAGCAGGTGGAACTGCCTCGAGACGGCCAACACATCGTCGTCCGAATCGGCATCCAGGCGTGCGGCCTCGGCCTCGTCACGCGCAAAACGGATCGAACGAGACACCGTCATGCGCTCCCGCACAGGGTGCAGGCACCGTTGGCACTCCATGTCAAGTTCGGCATGTGCCTCCAGGTCGAGCCACAGTTCGGGCTCGCCCACGCGCTGCGGCACCGGCCGACCCGTGACCTGCCAGCGCACAGGCGGCATGGCGGTCAGATCGGCCTCGGGGGAGGCTGCGCCAGCCAGGCGAGACAACGCCTTGACCGGCGTCTCGCCAGCCAGTTGCTCTGCGGCCTCGATGAAGGCCTTGACGTCGAGTTTTTCGGGCAGGAACACGCGTGCTTTCATGCCCGCGAGTGTATGCCCTGCGCCGAACTGGGCGGCCCCGCATGGGCCGCTCGTGGACAATGGCGCCATGCCTGTTTCCGCTTTTCCTGCCCTGCCCCGGCTGGTGCTGGGCTCCAGCTCACCCTACCGACGCGAACTGCTGGCTCGCCTGGGCCAGCCTTTCGAGTCCCGCTCCCCGGATGTGGATGAAACACCGCTGGCCGGTGAGGTGCCCATGGCACTGGCTTGTCGCCTGGCTGAAGCCAAAGCGCGGGAGGTGGCCAGGGGCTTCGACGAGGACGTGATCGTGATCGGCTCCGATCAGGTTGCCGACCTGGACGGCCAGGCGCTGGGCAAGCCAGGCCACCACGCGGCTGCACGCGATCAGCTGCGGGCGCTGAGCGGGCGGGTCGCTCGCTTTCACACCGCCGTGTGCGTGATGCGCCCGAAAACCGGGCAACTGCTGCAGGCGCTCAGCAGCGTCACCGTTCAATTTCGGGCGCTGGGTGACGCGGACATCGAAACCTACCTGCTGCGTGAGCAACCCTACGACTGCGCAGGCAGCGCGAAATGCGAGGGCTTGGGCATCGTGCTGCTGGAGCGAATCGACTCCGATGACCCGACCGCCCTGGTGGGCCTGCCCCTGATCGCGACCAGCCGCCTGTTGCGCGAGGCGGGGTGGGACCCGCTGCAGGCGTCGTCAACCGCCACGGAGCGCGACCATGGCTGAAACCATGAACGATCAAGACATGCCCCACGGAGAAACGCGCGCAGGGCGCCTGCTGCTGGTGCCCAACACACTCGACCTGGGTTGCCTTGACCCCGTCACCGGCGCCGCGCCAGATTTGCAACAGGTGCTGCCGCTGGGCGTGATCCGCGAGGCCGCGCGGATCGGCCACTGGATTGCCGAAAACGCGAAAACCACGCGGGCATTTTTGAAGCGGGTGGACCAGGTCACCCCCTTGAGCCAACCCTTGCAGGGCTTGTCGATCGAGGAGCTGCCGCGCCCGGTCAAAGGTGGCAAGGGCAGCAAGGACGCCAGCAAAAGCGAAGCCCCCGGCCAGGCCGCCACCCTCGCCTCGCTGCTGGCGCCTGCGCGTGCTGGTCATGACATCGGCCTGATATCGGAGGCTGGACTGCCAGGCGTGGCCGACCCGGGCGCGGCGGTGGTGCAGGCGGCGCACCAGGCAGGCATCCCGGTCGTGCCGCTGTCAGGTCCGAGCTCGCTGGTGCTGGCGCTGGCTGGCAGCGGACTGCACGGTCAGAGCTTCGCATTCGTCGGGTACCTGCCGACCGACGCCTCACAGCGAGCCCAACGCATCCGCGAGCTGGAGCTGCTCTCGCGCAAAGCGCATCAAACGCAGCTGGTCATCGAAACGCCCTATCGCAACGTCGCGATGTGGCAGGCGCTGCTGCAGCACCTGCAACCCCAGACGCTGCTCAATGTGAGCTGCGGCCTGACACTCAGCCAAGGCTTCACCCTGACCGACACGGTGGCGCGCTGGCGACAACGCGAGTTGCAACTGCCCGCCGACGTGCCGGCGGTGTTCGCCTGGCTGTCAGCGTGAACGTCCCTGTCCTGACCCACCGCGTGCAGGCCTGCTGACATCCATCATTCTTGACACAATGTCGGCACGCGGGTGCCTTGGAGAAGGCATCCGCTGCTGCCCACCTTCGCCACCTCACCCCATGACGCTCGCCGCCGAGACCCCTGCCC
>SCMV01000038.1 GCA_005502875.1 Comamonadaceae bacterium 2PF
GCGCTTCGTCGATGTTCCCAATCCAAGGCTGCTCTGCTTCATGGGCTCAATGGTCTCAGGCAATCAGGCCGCCGCCAAGCACGCGTTCCGGCGATTTATGCAGACCTTCCCTAATGCAACTTCAAGGTTTGATGCGCTGAATTGACACCGTCTGATCAAAGAAAGGAATCTTCATGCAATGCCCCGCTTGCAAAACCGTTCAACTTGCGATGAGCCATCGCGAGAACGTCGAAATCGATTACTGCCCGCAATGCAGGGGCGTATGGCTGGACCGAGGAGAGTTGGACAAAATCATTGAACAGAGCCAGCGCGACCCCGTGTCGACGCAGGCCCACATGGATCCCGGCATTTCGACAGGACGTGGTGAACACCATGGTCGGCGTGAACATGGCGGCGGCCATCAAAAGTCTGGTCATGGCTCCAGCCATGGAGGCAGTTTTCTGAGGAGACTGTTCGATTGATGTGCTGGCATTGCCGGAGCGATTTTGGTGACGGGAATAGTGGGCATCTGCATGCTCATGTCTCGTCATCCATCCTTGGCACACCCATTTGATGGTGATACATTTTTGCGATGCGCCGCCTGATTGCCATTTTCTTGTTGTTGATTGTGCCGCTGCAGCTTGGATATGCTGCGGCCGCGGCCTATTGCCAGCACGAGACTGGCAGTGCGGCCGGGCATTTCGGGCACCATGCGCATGAACACAGGGCGCAGGTAGGAGCCGATCAAGACAATGGCAAAGGCAAGTTGTCATTGCAGCTTGACCAGGATTGCGGCCTCTGCCATCTCCAGATGCCCCAGCTGCTGCCCCAGCACACCACGGTGACACCGACCTCCGTCGAGACTTCCCTCTACCGTGCACCGGTGATTGCGTATTCCTCGGCCGATCGCCGCCGTCTCGAACGCCCCAATTGGACATCCTCGCTGTAAATCGGCGAGCAGTTCGTCCATTCCTGGCTTCCATACGCTTCGAATGAATCCGTCATGAACTGACGGCTTCTGCTCGTCGAATTCCTCCCATCACGCTTGGAGAATTCGATGCGAAGTTCATTGGCCGTGCCCATGTTTTGCCATGGCAGACGCGGTAGTGCCCACCTGCCCTTGATTGCATCCATCCAGACAACGCCCGTAGCCACCGGAGCGCAGCGGCCAGTCCTGCGCGCGCAAGGGGCCCTTACATGACCACGCCCTTCACCCACAAGGAGTTGGGCCTGGTGTGGTTGGCTTTGGGACTGTGTGGGGTGCTTGCACTGCTTCTGTTTGCCTGGTGGCTGGCGCATCACCCTCCCAAGGTGACACCAACCTCACAGCCCAAGTACACCGATGCTCTCCGGCATCGACTGAACGGCAAACGATTTTCGGAACGGCAAGCGCCACCGAATTCGACCGGCACGGCATCGGGTACTCATGGTCAGCCGCCCGCTGGAAAACAAGACGGCAAAGCCAAAGGAAGAAGGCCATGAGCATACGTTCCACCCGTTTGTGGATGGCATGCCCCTCACTCCCTGAGCAAATGCCATGAGGTACACGACGCTCCGATCCTTCGGCTCCTTGCTGTGCATCCGGGTCGTGGCTGCGCGTCTCGCTGCCAATGATGAAGCTCCGTTTACGGCCCATTCATGGCGCGCGCCGGAGGTGGCAGCCCAGGTTCAGCCTTCAGGATCCAGCACCACATCAGATGAACTGATGCGCGCGGTGGTCTCCTGGCTGGTCTGCGAGTTGATGCTCCAACGCTCAGCCCTGCACTTCCGATTGTGCGGTCAAGCCATGACCGCCGGCCTGCACATCGCGCGTGCCACTTTGAGCTGGGATGGTCCGCACGGCAGGCGCAGCGCGGCGGTAAGCCCCCACAGCGGTTTGCTCGGCCCTCAAGGCATTTTCGAGCTACCTCCAGAAACCAGGATCACCGCCGTGTTGCACCTCCAGGGCCGCCGTCCAGTGACTGTCAGGTTTGTGCTACCGCCAAACCGACCTCCTTGTGCCTGCTGAGCATCAATCTTCGATCCGGCATCCGATTCAACACCAGAGACCGCATCATGATCAAACCCATCTCCATGAATCTGCCACTGCCCTCCACGCCGGCGGTGCCATCGCCCCGCTTGACGCCTCCAGTGGTTCCACCGACGAATCCTTCTGGGGAACAGGAGGAGGACGGTTTCAAAGAGCACGCGATCCTGCTGCGTTCCAAGAGGCAGGAAATACTGGCTTCCAACATCGCGAACGTCGATACCCCTCACTACCAGGCCAAAGACCTCGATTTCCGGACCAGCCTGCGGAACGCCGTGAACAACCAGCGCTCAGAGGGCACCGATCCCAGTGACCTTCGAAAGACGGCCGCGGGACACTTGTCGCAGTTGCCGCAACCATCAGGAAGCATATTCAACAGCACGGTGGCGCTTGTCTACCGCGTTCCGCTCCAGACCAGCCTGGACAGCAATACCGTGGACATGGACGTCGAACGTGGGCAAATCGCCGACAACGCCATCCGCTATCAGTTGGCCTTGCAGGCCTATGAGGATGAGTACAAGGAATTCCGGCAAGCTTCGATGACGGGAGGGACACGCTGATAGCGCTTGACTCTGTGCCCACTACAGGGTTTCTAATGCAGGTACGCGCTGACATGGCTTGTTGACTGCCTGTCCGCTTGGCCTTTCAGCACCATTGTTCGCCTTTCCCTATACTGCCCAACCATGCGCCGCTGGCTGATCTTGTTCCTGGTGTTTGTCCTTCCGCTCCAACTCAGTTGGGCGGCGGCTGGCATCGCCTGTGCGCATGAGACCGGCCCTGCCGCCGACCACTTCGGGCATCACGTGCATCAGCACCAGGACAGTGGCAAATCGGTGGAGCACGGAAAGTCAGTTGCCGACAAAGGCCAGGCCGATACAGATTGCCCATACTGCCATGTGAGCGTTCCAACGCCCGTCGTGGAGTTCCATTTCTTTGATGCTCCGCTGACCAGCTCGACCGCCTTGCCCGAACCGCTGTCCTGGCGGGCATGGGTATTCGAAGAGGCGCCCGAGAAGCCCAACTGGCGTATGCCCAGTTGATCCAGCTGAGCGCTCTTCCCCGCTGAAACCAACAGCCTCAAGCTTCCCGCGCCGCTGGATCCACCAGTTCTGACTTTGTTCAACTGGAGGACTCGATGCGCCATGTGCCATCACCCACTGATTGCCCTGCCTTGTCGGCCACCCTCCGGGACTGCTCGGAGGACTACTGCCGCGCTCGAAACGCTTCTCATGCGCCGCAGGCAATCCTGGTCCTCCGTAGATCCCTCTATCTGGAGTACCTCTCATGATCAAGTCACTGACTTGGGTATCACTGCTTCTGGCCCTGCTGGCGTCTGGATGCGCCAGCATGGACACCGACACTTACGGCCGCAAGGAAGGCTGGCGCAGGGCCCGTGTGGTCGAAGTGGGCGGCATTGAATCGCCCATGAAGACCCTGCAGACGGACTGCCGTTCGGAACTGGGTCCTAACCCGCCCTACACCCGGTTTGCCGTTGTTTCCTACAACGTGCGCGGTAGTCCAAGGAACAAGGCCCGGCGAATCTCGGCCATTCCCAATGATTTGGACCTCCAGGCCGACGACCTCGTCTTCGTCAACATTCAAAACTGCTTTGCGCCGTTGCGCAAGCGGGATGCGTTGGGTAACACCCCATGAGATGCCGGCCATGGATTCAACTCATCCCTGGGAGCGTCCTGATCAAGGCCGCTTCCCCAGGATACGGCTCGTTCATCGCTTATGCCCAAGGGCGCGTCTCTGATTCCGCTTCCATCAAAAAAGAAAGGTCGCGAAAATGACCCAGCCTCAAAAGCTTCGATTGGAAATCCCACTGTTGCTGCCCAGTCTCCCGGACATCAGGGATCGCTGCGTCAAGCTCCTGATCCAGACACTTGAATCGCGTGAAGGCATCGCCGCTGCTCACGTCGCTGATGCGGCCACCGGGGGCACTCCTGAGCTGTGCATCCACTACGACCCAGATGTCATCTCCCTGGGCAAAGTGCGTGACATCGCACGTGGGGCTGGCGCCAAGTTAACTGATCGTTTTGGCCACATGCTTTTGCGAGCGGGAACGAAACATCCCCGCGCAGCCCGAACTTTGACGGCAAAGCTCAAGGTCCTGAAAGGCGTCGTCGAAGCCGAAGTCAATGCCTCGGGTTCCGTCCGCATCGAGTTCGATCGGGAACAGGTCGAAGAGAAGGATTTGCGCACGATGCTCAGCGGCTTCGGCATCGAAGACCGCGCCTCTCTCTCGCCTGGTTCATCAACGTCCATCAAGGATGATGGACATGACCATCAGTCCCATTCCCATCCCGAAAAGCTCGCATCGGTGTCCGACCACACAGATCATGCGCACGAGCATGGTGACGGCCATGATCATTCGCATGGTGACGAGAAGCACGGCAAGCATGCATCAGGTGCTCATGAAGGCCATGACCATTCCGGTGGACTCTTCGGTGAAAAAACAGAACTGATCTTTGCCGCGATCGCGGGAGCCTTGCTGCTGGTCGGATGGGTGCTGGAATCACAGAAGCTGGCCACGGAAACCGTGAGCATGGCCTTCTTTGTGATGGCCTATCTGTTTGGCGGCTACTTCACCTTGCTGGAAGCCATCGACAACATCAAGGCCAAGCGCTTTGAGATTGACATGCTGATGTTGGTGGCCGCCGCTGGCGCAGCCGCACTCGGGCAATGGTTCGAGGGTGCCTTGCTGCTGTTCCTGTTCAGTATGGGGCACTCGCTTGAGCATTACGCCATGGGCAGGGCCCGCAAGGCGATCGAGGCGCTGGCCAAACTCGCCCCTGAAGTGGCATTGCGTCGGCGCGACGGCAAGAAAGAAGAAATCGCCGTGGCCCAACTGCAAGTGGGCGACACCGTCGTCGTGCGACCGAACGAACGGTTGCCCGCGGATGGCTTCGTGGTCTTGGGCGAAAGCAGCGTCAATCAGGCTCCCGTGACAGGCGAAAGCGTTCCGGTGGACAAGCGGCCTGTCCAAGACGCGCAGGCCGCGTTGCAAGGCTTCGACAAGTTGCCGCCGCAGCACCGCGTCTTCGCAGGGACCATCAATGGCTCGGGCGCGCTTGAAGTGGTCGTTGCGCGGCAGGCCAGCGAATCGACCATGGCACGCGTCGTCAAACTGGTCACGGAGGCTGAAACCCAACGCTCCCCTACTCAGAACTTCACTGAAAAATTCGAACGCGTCTTCGTGCCCCTCATCCTGGCGCTCGTGGGTTTGCTGCTGTTCGCATGGGTTGTCGTTGACGAGCCCTTCTCCGCGAGTTTCTACCGAGCCATGGCGGTGTTGGTTGCTGCCAGTCCCTGCGCGCTGGCCATTTCGGTTCCCAGCGCTGTACTCAGCGGCGTGGCCCGCGCGGGTCGAGGTGGGGTCCTGGTCAAAGGCGGTGGCCCGCTGGAGAACTTGGGCACGCTCACGGCCATCGCCTTCGACAAGACCGGCACGCTGACCGAAGGCAAGCCTCGCCTGACGGATGTCGTGGCCGCTCAAGGCGTCGACGAGAAGGAATTGCTGTCCATCGCTTTGGCCGTGGAAGAGCACAGCGATCACCCGCTGGCCTCCGCCGTGGTGGAAGGCGCCAAGCAGCGGTTGGGTGATGGCCATGCCGCACCCCAGGTCCAAGGCCTGGAAAGCATCACTGGCCGAGGTGTGAAGGCACGAATCGGTGGCGACGAGGTGTACATCGGCAAGCCGGTTCTGTTCGAAGAACTCAAAGGCGAAGCCGTACCGGCTGACTTGAAGACGGCCAATGAACGCTTGGTGGCCGACGGCAGGACCACCATGATCGTGCGACTGGGCGGGCGCTACCTCGGTGCGCTGGGCATGATGGACACGCCTCGGCCAGTTGCTGCTGAAGTGATGAAGTCCCTGCAGAAACTGGGGATCGAGCGTCTGGTGATGATCTCCGGAGACAACCAGAAGGTTGCCGAATCCGTTGCCAAGAGCGTGGGTCTGACGGAAGCGCGGGGCGACCTGATGCCGGAAGACAAGGTCAAGACGATCATGGACCTCCGGTCGAGCGCTGGTAAGGTCGCGATGGTGGGCGACGGCGTCAACGATGCGCCTGCCATGGCCAATGCCACGGTGGGCATCGCCATGGGCGCCGCTGGCTCGGATGTGGCTTTGGAAACAGCCGACGTGGCGCTCATGGCCGATGACCTGACCCAGTTGCCCTTTGCCGTCGGCCTGTCACGCCAGACGAGTCGCATCATCCGCCAGAACCTTTGGGTGAGTTTGGGCGTGGTGGCTGTGCTGATTCCGTCCACGATCCTGGGTTTGAAGATGGGCACGGCCGTGCTTTTCCACGAAGGCTCCACCCTCCTGGTTGTCATCAATGCGCTGCGCCTGCTGGCATTCAATCAGCCGGAATCGCTGACACCCGTCCCGTCCGACACCCCGAAGGCTTAAGCCACTGGCTTTCATCAAACAGAGAGGCGTCCAATGAAAATCGGCGATCTTGCCAACCTCACCGGCACCCAGGTGGAGACCATCCGCTACTACGAAAGGGAAGGACTCCTGCCCGAGCCCGCGCGCACGGCCACGAACTATCGCATCTACGATGTTGAGCACGTTGAGCGACTGGCCTTCATACGGCGCTGCCGCTCCCTGGACATGGGCCTCGACGAAGTTCGTGTCTTGCTTGGACTGAAGGACAAGCCCTCCCAGAGTTGCGAAGATGCCAACCGTGTGCTCGATGAGCACCTTGGTCATGTCACCCAGCGAATTGATGAGCTGGTGGCCCTGAAGGCACAGTTGGAGAGCTTGCGTTCCCAGTGCGGTGAGGCCAAGGAATCAGCCGACTGCGGCATCCTAAAAGAACTGAGCAACGGGAATCAACAGCCCTCGCAAACCGGCCACCAGCACATCGATTCGGTACATGGCCTTGGTAGATAGCCCCTCTCCCACGCCTCCCGCAGAAACTATAGGGTGGCGCAGAAGCGTGGTGCTTTGCATTTGGCAGCCAGTTCACGCTGAAATGCGCTCGGGCTCTTGGCTGTCCATGCATTTGTTGGCGTCGCCGCAATTCAGAGGCTTTTCTCGTTGCTGCATGGCTGGTCCAATCTCGTAGAACTGGATCTCGCCACCACCCTTGAGGTGTCGGCCAGATGGCCCATTTGCAGTGCATGAGCCATTGGCCTTGCCGGCGTCTCCACGCCGCGCGCATTGACAGAAATGCGAGCGCCCTCCCCGAATTTGAATGGGAAAACTGGCTACTTGCACATGGCAACGCTTGCTCTATGGCCTGGGCACACCCGTGCTCAGGCCACATCGCCGCCAATCCCCTTATCATTTGGCTGCTGCAGGTTCGTACCTCGGCCCGGCGTTTCCTCCCTGAGCCGGTGGCGCACCGTGATGACAGCGATGCGTCTTGTGCTCGCTGATCACCCGCTGATCGGCGGGCTTTTTTTTGTCTCGCGGAAATTGAACTCCTCCATCTTGGCCGTACCGCGTCAGTACTCGCTATGAACTGGAGCCGAAATCCCCATGACAAAGCCCGCATTCACCCGTGACCATGCTGTACCCTGGCCCTAATCTGTACTCATGCGCTCATCCGAGCGATTGCCGAATCAGAGAACAGAGGTACGCACCATGCTCACCGCTGCACCGCCCGGATTTCAGGACTCTCGACACACCGCAACAGTGGAATCCCAGCCGTCCGACGTCATCGAAACGCGGCTGTGGCTGGAAGAACATGTCTGGCTTTATGGCGTGCTCAAGTCCGATCGCAACGTCGGCCCGATCTTTCGATTTCCTGACCTGATCAGTGCCTGCGTCTCCCAGGTCTTCTCCGGCCCCGAAGCGGCAAGACAGATCTTCAGCTTTCTCGGAACCGAGCTTGTGGCCCGCTCGCCCAATACGCCTCGTCGTCGGGAAGCCATGTGGCGACCGCAGTACGACTTGCTCCTTGAGTTGCAGCGCTCACCCGCCAATCGGCACCCCAACCCGAAGTTCCAGCTCGACCACTTGACCACCGCCTGCGTGGCGCTGTGTCAACAGGCGGATGAGACCGGCGCCAGCGTCCTTCAACAAGCTCGCATCAACATGGCACAGCGCTTCCGTCCAGAGCACGCCACACAGACCCGCTGAGGCCATCGACCGCCCAGCGCTCTGACCAGCACATGGCATGAAGAATCTCCAAACGATTCACGTGCCCTGACCACGCCAAGGTCGTCCAACCACGGCAGACCTGAACAAGACCTTGATCGGCACCGTGCCGGTCTCACCCCATCCGTCCCGCCGCGCAACGTGCATTGGCGGATTCATCGGTCTTGTTTGGAGTGCGCCATGCAATGGGGTCCCTTGTCTGGATGTCTTGCGCTGCTGAGCCTGCCGGCACACGCCCTGGCTTGCTGGGACGAGGCGGCGCATCGATATGGCGTGTCATCGCAATTGCTCTATGCCGTTGCAAAGGTCGAGTCGCACCTCAATCCAAATGCAATCAACCTCAGCCACCGCCAACGCACGGGCAGCTATGACATCGGGCTGATGCAGATCAACAGCTCGAACCTGCCTGCGCTGGCACGGTTCGGCATCACCGAAAGCGACCTGTACAGCCCTTGCACGAACATCCATGTGGGCGCCTGGCTGCTTGCCCAAACCCTGGCCAAGCAAGGGCTGACCTGGGATGGGGTGGGTGCCTACAACGCAGCGTGTACCCAACTCAAGGGAGTGGCCTGCCAGAGCGCACGCAGACGCTACGCCTGGAAGGTCTATCGGCAGTTGCACGCCTCGGCAATCCAGTCCCCACAGCCAACCGCCGTATGGCCGCAGAGCCGATCAGAGGCAAAGCAGCCCCTCTTCATCCTTGCCGCTCGGGTGTCGCCATGACGCGGGTACAGGACCTCGCCATGACCAGCGCCTCGGCAGCGGTGATTCTGTTTGCCTTCTCGTCTTGCACCTTGCCCGCCAAGCAGGGCCATGCAACCGCGATACCACAAGCTAAGCGGAACGCCTCACACATCGCGCAGCTTGAACGTGGCCGCGACGCGTACTTTGCCCAGTGCGTCGAGCCTGCCTGTCCTACCACCACACCCAAAACGCTGGCTGTGGCCGATGCACAGCCGCAGCCTTCGATGCGAGGCAACGCGCGCGCCCTTGCATCCGTCGCGCCAACTGAAGTGACCAAGCCTGCCCCGCTGCACAAGCCTCAGGTGCTGGTCCTGGAGTTTGCAACCGACAGTGCGGTGCTGACACCTGTACACCGGACCCTGCTGAACAGCGCAGCCAAAGCCCTGGGACGTGCCCAGCGTGTGCTCATCGTGGGACGCACCGACAACGTCGGCCCTGATGCGCCCAATCAGGCCATCGCGCTAGCTCGGGCTGATGCCGTTCGAGATCACATCAAGCGCATCAGTCCCTCACACCCCAATGACATCCGCATCGATGCCAGAGGCCTGTGCTGCTACATCGCCAACAACGACACACCTGAGGGCCGAGCCCGCAATCGTCGCGTTGAGGTCGTGTTCACAGCCTCATCCGAGGGTGGGCCATGACACACCAATGGCCCTCACCCGTGAGCCCGTCGCCCACCGCATCCCCCTCCTGAGACGTGCTCACACGTTCGCAGGATCGCCCCCGCCTGCGTCAGGCCTTGACGCGCAACCCAGCCAGGAGATTCCCATGCGCACAGCCATCATCCATCCCTTCGTCCCTGTTCGTCAAACTGTCCAACAGGATGATCAGCAAAGCAACCCATCCAGTGCCCGAGTCACCGGCAAGCCCACACACAAGCGCTGGCGTGTGGCCTCGGCGCTGGCCATGCTCACCCTGGGCTTGGGCCTGTCCATGCCTGGTTTCGCCCTCGACCTGGTGGCGTTCACCGGCATCACCGGGCCGCTGACATCCGCCCTCGCCCAGATCTCCGCGCTGGGGCCTAGCGTCAAGGCCCTGGTCGGCTTCGTCGGTTTCGTGGTCGCCCTGATCTCGCTGTCGGCCCTGCGCAATTTCGGGCCGGTGCTGTTCTACGTGGGCCTGGCCATCTTCGGTGCGGTAGGCCTGGTGATCGCGGGCGCCATCATGGGCGCCGTCGTCTGAGGTCAGCCCAAACCTGCAGGAGCCTGACATGCAAGCCGACACCTACATCCCCCGTCGCCTGGATGACCCCTGGAAGATCGGCTTCTGGGACATCGATGTGGCCGCCCCGGTGATCTTCTTTTTCTTTGTCGGCTACCTGTCGGGCACCAAGCTGGCCTTTGCGGCCTGCGCAGGTGCGGGGATCTTCCTGTCGCGCTGGATCGCCCGCATCAAGGCCGACAAGCACCAGGCCTTCGCGATGCACTGGCTGTACTGGCACCTGCCGCCCAGCCCCATGACCGCGATGCGCGCCACCCCGCCCTCGCACATCCGCCGCATGGTCGGCTGAGTCTGGAGCACGCCATGGACTTCGAGCGACTCAACAGCGACATCAAGGAGATGCGTCGCCGCAACCGCAGCCTGGGGCTCGCGGTGGGCGTACTGGCTTCGGGGCATGTTGTGGCACTGCTCGTCATCCTCAACCTGATTGGCACGGTGCGCACGGTGGTCGTGCCACCCACGATCGACAAGACCTTCTGGGTCAGCCGAGACAAGGCCAGTGGCGAATACCTGGAGCAGATGGGTGGTTTCATGGCCTGGCTGGTGCTGGACGTCACGCCCTCATCGATCGACTGGAAGAAAAACATCCTGCTCGGCTATGTGGAGCCCGACCAATACGGCCCGCTCAAGACCCGGCAGGAGGTCGAGGCCGAGCGGCTCAAGCGCATCAACGCCAGCACGATGTTCATGCCGCAGCAGTTGGTGCCCAGCGAGGACAAGCAAAGCGTCGTGGTGCGTGGCCGACTGCGCACCCTGGTCAATGGCTTCGAAACCGCCAACGACCTCAAGGCCTACCTGATCGAGTTCAGTTTCAACGGGGCACGCATGCACCTCAAGACCTTCAAGGAGGTTCCCAATGCGAGCTGATTTCAAGCGACGCCAGCAGCCCTCCACTTCGCTGACAAACCTGCTGCTGGCCCTGGTGACAGCCGTTGGGATGGCAACGGCACCAAGCCTCGTCAGGGCGCTCCAGTTGGTTGAAGCCCGCGACGGCGTCTCCGTTGAGGCCATGGTGTCGATCAAGGAGCCCACGCGCATCCGCATCGATGGCGCGCCCATCACCGATGTGTTCGGCAACATCTATTCGAGCAACTGCGCCAACGGAACCCCACCCCCCAACAACAGCCAGAACAGTCCGGCCATCAACCCCACGGGTGAACTGGTCCTCGAATGCGACAAGGACAAGGGCGAGGTCTACCTCCGACCCGTGGGCAGGTCCAGCAAGCCCATCAACCTGTTCGTCTCCAGCGCCCAGGCGACCTACACCCTGCTGCTACATCGTTCGGACACCCCCGCAGACACCATCGTCATCCGGGATCCCAGTGCCAGGCTGCTGAAGCTGGACAACGCGAACCCAAGTCCCTCGGGTATGTCATTGGGCACTTCGGCCAACCACATCCGAGCCATGAAGGCCTTGCTAGTGGCGATGGCTTCTGACCGAGTGCCTCCCGAGGTGCGCGTTGAGGAGGTCAACCGCCTCGTCCCCCTGTGGCTCGAAGCGAGATTTTCCCTGATGCGTCGCTATGAAGGGCGAGGCCTGGTCGGCGAGAAATACCTGCTGCAAAACATCAGCCCGACCTTGATGGTGCTGGCCGAGCAGGAATTTGACCGCGAAGGTGCCCAGGTCATGGGCGTGTCCATCGAGAACTACAACCTGCAACCCGGAGAGACCACGAATGTGTTCGTGATCCGGCAGGAGGCCACGCGATGAACACGCCTTTCGACCAAGCAGCCAATGGGAGCGTCACCGGCTTGCTCGACCGCATCAAGGGGGCCGTGGGCAGTGCCCTTCAAAGGCTGTCTCCACGGCAACGCCAGTACGTCACCCTGGCCGCCATCCTGGTATGTGGTGTCGGCCTGCTGTGGCTGATCTTCGCCCTCACCGACACGCGCTCGCCCACCGCAGACGCCAAGAACAACGGCAGCGCGCAGCCTGCCACGGTCACAAACATCGGGGTGATGCCGCCGGGACAGCAGGTCAACCCGGTAGACCAATGGGTGGGCACCGCAGGGCGCAAGTTGGCGCAGTACGAGAACGAGCGCGATGAGCAGACCCGGCTCAACAAGGACCGACAAGCTTTCGAGGCCCGTACCATGCAACGCTTTGCCGAACTGGAGCAAAAACTCACCTCGGCCAGCCAGGCTGCCAGCATGTCCTTGGCACCCAACGCTGCGGCAGCGTCAAACACGCCCGCGCCCCCAACGATGCCACCGGCATCCAGCCTGCCCCTTCCACCACCTCCGGCGTCCACCGCTCTGCCCCATGCAAATCCTCATGGGCAGAGCATCAACATTCCCCCACCGCTGCCGCCCGGCACATCGCCCGCAGGTGCCATGCCCCTCGGTGATCCGGGCATGGCACCGCAGGACATGCCTTTCAATGCCCCGGTGTTGACGCGCGTTTCTCTGGTGGACCGGGAATCGGCCAAGGCCGCTGCAACAGGCGCCACGGCAAGCACCACAAACAATGCCACGCCTGGATCACCGTCAACAGCCGACACCCGCACCGTTTCGACCTTCCTGCCCGTCAGCTTCACGCGCGGCACCTTACTTGGTGGCCTGGATGCCCCCACGGGCGGGCAGGCCCAGTCCAACCCGCATCCGGTCCTGATCCGGCTCTCGGACAACTCGGTCCTGCCCAACCGCTTTCGGGGGGAATACCGGGACTGCTTCGTGATCGCGGCAGGCTACGGCGACATCAGCTCGGAGCGAGCCTACCTGCGCACCGAGAACCTGTCCTGCGTCCGCCCGGACGGCGCCACGCTGGAAGTCAAGATCCAGGGCAGCGTCTATGGCGAAGACGGCAAGGTGGGCATGCGCGGGCGACTGGTCACCAAACAAGGCCAGATGCTGGCCAACGCCCTTCTGGCAGGCGTGGTCAGTGGCATCGGCCAGGGCCTGTCAACTTCATCGACCACCTACAGCACCTCTGCTCTGGGCACGATCGCCAGCAGCGGTGGCAACAGCAGTGACGCCTACCGCGCAGGCATCGGCACCGGTGTCGGCAAGGCCCTGGACCGCCTGGCTCAGTACTACATCAAGCTCGCCGAGAACACGTTTCCGGTGATCGAAATCGATGCCAGCCGCGAGATCGATGTGGTGATCACCAAGGGCGTGCGTATCGACGCGCCCATGTCGGCCAACGCCTACACCCGTACCGGCGGCACCCCCTCCCGCACGCTGTCGCGCTCGGCTGAGCCCGCCCCCGAAGACCGCTACCTGAAAGCCGCCAATGATGACAACTATTGACATGCGCCCGCCTCTGCGAGGCAGGCTTCAGGACGTGACGCTGATCTGGGCACTGTTCACGATGCTGGTCAATGGCATCGCCTGGGCGGGCGCTCCGCCATCTGAAGAGGCCCGCCTCCTGGCCGCACTCAGGAAGGCCAACCCCAGCACGCGCTTCACCCAGGTGCTGCCTTCGCCCATTGGCGGACTGTACGAAGTCTGGATGAACGGGAACGTGGCCTATGTGTCGGCCCGCCAGCCGCGCTACTTCGTGTTCGGCCATGTCTTTGACACACAGACCATGACCGACCTCACCGGGCCACGAATGGCCCTGGCGGCCAGGCGGGGCGCGATGGCGCCCGCTGCGCCTACAGCAGCAACTTCAGCACCGGCATCCACGCCAATTGCCTTCGACCAACTGCCTTTCGCTGACGCCATCAAGACCGTGCGCGGCAACGGCCAGAGGCAGATCGCCGTGTTCAGCGACCCGGGCTGCGGCTACTGCAAGCAACTGGAGCCTGAGCTGGCCCGGATCGACAACGTCACGGTCTACACCTTCATGCTGCCCTTTCAGGGTGAGGCCAAGCCCATCGCCCTCTGGTGCGCCCCTGACCGGGCTCAAGCTTGGCAGCGCTACATGGTGCAGGGCGATGCCACCGCGATCAATGCCCCAGCGCGATGCGATCACCCCGTGGCCCGCAACCTGGTTTTGGCGCAACGCCTGGGTGTTCAAGCCACGCCCACCCTGATCTGGGCAGATGGCAGCCGCACCGAAGGCTACGTCGATCACCAGGTGATCCAGGCCCGCCTGAAACCGGCCACCTCGGAGGTTCAGCCATGAACGCCCACGGTCACCTCGCTAGCCGCGTCCACTCCGCACGCCCGATCTGGCTTCTGGCTTGCTTGCTGCTGAGCTTGTCGGGCTGCATGAACCTCTCCGGCCTGGGCGGCAGCTCCGACTACGCCTGCAAAGCCCCGGACGGGGTGACTTGCACCTCGGTGTCGGGCACCTATGCCAACGCCGTTCAGGACAACCTGCCCGCCCAGGTGGCCAAGCGCCGCCTGGCCGCCAAATCCCATGGCGAGCCAGGTACCAATCCCGCACCCGGGTCGCCACAGCCTCGCCCTGCACCAGCGCGGGCATCCGCCCAAGCCACTGTCCCGCCCGTGGCTCAGTCCCCCAGCCTGGCGCTGCCCCTGCGCTCATCGGCCCGGATCCTGAGGCTGTGGTTCAAGCCCTGGGAAGACGCCGACCGCGACCTCTACGACCAGGGCTATGTCTATGTCCAGATCGATGCGGGTCAGTGGCTGATCGACCACGCACATCGCCAGATCCGTGACGCCTATGCGCCCATACGACCTCCGATGGGCACCACCGTCAAACCTGCCACGCCAGAACAGAGCACCTCGCCCGTGCGGCCCGTTGGCCAGCAGCGCCCGTCTCCGTACGCCCCGGACAACTCGGAAAGTCCTGACATCGGCCCCTTGCTGCCGCCTACCGACAGCCTTGACCCCAGCAACTGAACCTCCCTCAAAGGTTGCGCCATGCCCACCCCCACAGCCACTTCAACAATCACGACAGCAGCCAGCGTCTCCATGGATGCGGCTCGCACCGTGCGCAGGCCCGCACGCCCGGGCCTATTCGAGGCCATGGGCCTGGGCGCGCCACCAGACACACCGGCAGAGCAATTCGCCGCGTGGCTGCCCTACTCCGCCTACCTCGCAGACGAAAAAATCTTCGTCAACCGCGATGGTCTGGGCTTCATGCTGGAGGTCATGCCGCAGTCGGGCGCGGATGAACGCATGGCCGAGGTGCTGATCTCGCTGTACGCCAACTGCCCGACGGGCGCGGGCATCCAGTTCCACCTGTTCGCCTCACCCCATGTGCGTGGCCAGTTGCGCCGCTATGCCAACTTGCGAGTCGAAGACGAGGACCAGGCAGATAAGGCCAAGCATTGGGGGCGACCTGCCCGCAACGACAACCTCTTCCACACCCTGGCCCGCCAACGCGTAGGCCACCTGCTGCGGGGAGCCCAGTCCTCGCTGACCTCGGGCTTTCACTACACGATCCGGGACTTCCGCCTGATGCTCAGCGTCACCCTGCCCGGTGACGCCCAGGACATGACCAGGCGCGAAGAGGTGATGGCCCAGCGCGAGTCCATGGCATCCACGCTGCGTTCGGCCTCCCTGCCCAACCGGGTCTGCGATGCCGCCGACCTGATCAACTGGTGCGCACTGTTCACCAACCCTGACCGCATCTCGCAGACCGACGCGCCAGACCTGCACTACGACGACGGGCGCGAACTGCGCGACCAGATCATCGACTTCGACACCATCCAGGACCCCACCCCCAGCGGCCTGCGCCTGTGGAAGGAGACCGGATCGGATGAACTGGAGGCGCGCTTTTACTCCATCAAGTCCTTCCCTGAGCGCTTCGCCCTTTGGCAGATGGGCTCGCTGATCGGCGACCTGATGCAGCCCGCCCTGCAGTACAGCGCGCCATTCTTGCTGACCATGGGCGTGCATGTGCTCGACCCCAATGCCACCAAGGCCACGGTCACCGCCAACCATGTGCGCGCCACGCAAAACGCCAAGAGCAAGATGGCCGACGTGATGCCGGACGTGGGCAAGAAGCTGCAGGACTGGACGGCCGCCGCGCAGGCCATCGACACCGGCGGCAGCCTGGTAAGCCTCTACCACCAGTTGGCCATCTTCTCGCCACCGCGCAAGGCCGTGGCGGCCCACGAAGCGGCCAACGCCATCTGGCGTGGCCGGGGCTTTCAGCTCAATGCCGACGTGTACATGCACCGCCAGGCGCTGCTGGCCAGCCTGCCCATGACCCTCACGCCACGCTTTCATAGCGACCTGGCCAAGATGCGTCGCGTCTCGCGCAAGACCATGGCCAACGCCATCCACCTGGCTCCCCTGATCGCCGAGTGGCGCGGCACACGCACACCTGCCCTGGTGTTCGGCGGGCGCCGTGGGCAGCTGATGACCCTGGACATCTTCGACAACGACCTGGGCAACTACAACTTCGCGATCATCGGCGCACCGGGCTCGGGCAAGTCCGTGCTGATGAACGAGATGGCCTGGTCCTACCGGGCCATCGACGCCAAGGTCTGGATGCTGGACCTGGGCCGCTCTTTCGAGAAGCTGTGCCGCAAGGCCAAGGGCACCTACATCGAGTTCCGCCCCGATGTGGACATCTGCCTGAACCCATTCACCAACATCGTTGACATCCACGAGGACATCGACATGCTGGTGCCGGCCATCTCCAAGATGTGCTCCATGCAGCACACGCTGGAAGAGGTGCAGTACAAGGCCATCTCGGCCATGGTGCTCAAGCTGTTCGCCGAGCACGGCAACGACCTGACCATCACGGCCCTGCGCGAGGCCTTCAAGACCGGCAACATCGAAGCCCTTGGCCTGGTCAACGACCAGCGCATCAAGGACCTGGCCGTGATGCTCAACCCCTACACCCGGGGCGGCCAGTACGAGCGCTTCTTCGAGGGGCCCAGCAACGTCGATTTCAGCAACGATTTCATCGTCATCGAAAACGAGGAACTCAAGCGCCGCCCCGACCTGCACGCCGTTGTGAACATCCTGCTGCTGCACCAGATCACCGGCGAGATGTACCTCAGCCGCAACCGGCGCAAGGTGCTGTTCATTGACGAGCTCAAGCAGCAACTGGGCGACATCGGTGCCGATGACCCCGTCAAGGCCGCCGTGATCGAGGAAGCGGCCCGGCGCGCCCGCAAATACGGCGGAGCCTTGGGCACGGCAACCCAGAGCGCCGACGACTTCTATGGCTCGGCCCAGATGGAAGCTGCGTTCAACTGCTCGGACTGGGTGTTCCTGCTGCGCCAGAAGCCCGAATCCATCGAGATGCTGGACCGCAAGGGCCGACTGACCATGGACGAGCCCAAGAAGCGCTTGTTGAACTCACTGAGGACCGAGGCGGGCGTGTACTCCGAGCTTTACATCTCCTCCCCGGTGGGCGAAGGGGTGGCGCGCAACATCCTGGATCCGGCCACGCACCTGCTGTTTTCCAACAAGCTGGAGGACAACGCGCCCATCGACGAGCTACGTGCGCAAGGCCTGAGCATCGATGCCGCCATCACCGAACTGCTGCGGCGCCGGGGGCACACCGTATGAAAGCCCCTGATTTCATCCCTGCCCTGGTGCAACTGCTGCTAACCCTGATCGTGGTCGCTGCCGCCTTGCTGCTCTATGACCGCACGGTGGTGCGCCCAGCGCTGCGCATCGGCATGGTCGATGTGGCCGAGGTGTACCGGCAAAAGGAAGCCGAGTTCACACAACTGCTCACCAAGGCGGGCTCGGAAGACGATCGGCAAAACGCCATGCTGATGGCACGCACCTTCGCCCAACGCCTGCCCATTGCACTGGAGGAATTGCCCCGCGACTGCGCATGCTTGGTGGTGCTCAAAGGCGCTGTGGCCGGGCCCACACCGCACACCGTGGACTTGACCGCTCAGTTGCGCCAGAAAGTGGGGATGCCATGACCTTGCAGATCGTCCGCATCCCGCCCCCTATGCCCTGGCCTGTGCGAAGCTATCGTCAAGCCCGGCAATCTTTTGTCGACCAGTTGGCCCACATGAGGCGCCGCTGGTACCTCTATCTTCCGGTGTTCGCCATCTGGGCATTGGCCTACGCCCGGCTGTTCCTGGATCCCACCCCACGCCTGCCCATTGTCTTCAACTGGACGCCCAGCCTGCCTTACCGCGTAGCCTACCTCACGACATTTGGCGTGACCGGGACACAGGCTGCGCCGCCTACCTTGCACCGTGGCGACTACATCTTGTTCGCCTTCGCGGGCGATGCCAAGCAGCAATACCCGGGCCTGCGCGGCCAGCCCTTCTTCAAGATGGTCAGGGGCCTGCCCGGTGACACCATCACCGTCCAAGACCGCAGGGTGTTGATCAACGGCGAGGCAGTTGGGCATGCCAAATCTCAAACCTTTGACCACCGTGCACTCGATCCCATTCTGCCCACGGTGATCCCACCGGGCAGCTACTACGTCCAGGGAAGCAGCCCCGACAGCTTCGACTCGCGCTACCGCAGCAGCGGTCTGGTCCGCGCCGAGCAGGTCATCGGGCTCGTTCGGCCCCTGTTCTGAGGAGCATGACATGCAAGCTCGTCCAAGCCACTTACAGCCACACCGCAATGGCCCTCATGACGTGCGCCAGTCGGCGCCTCGCCTGATCCTGTGCATCTGGATCGCTGGCTTGGCATCTGCAGCCCACGTTCAAGCTCAGAAGCCGACCAAGCAGCCAGCCCAGCAGCCGGAAAGATGGCACGCCCATAGCAGCCCAGTCACTCAAAGCACCAGCACCGCAGCGTCCACGCCAGACGACGTGACACTGGAGGACTACCTAGCACTGCTGGCGCAAATCTCACCTGCAGCCCGCGACGGAGCCCAGGCCTACTTGCGGGCGTTCGCGCAACGCTGCGGGCGGCCCCTCACCGCACTGGAGCTGCGCAAGGCGATTGCCCAGGGCAGCGGTGACCCGGTCCTCATGGGCATGGTCAGCGCCAGCCACCCCAGCCAACTGGCGCAGCGTGACGCCCTGCTGAACCAACTCTCCCAACGCATCCGTTGCGAAGGTCAAGGTCAGCCATGAAACCCAGGAGCCCACATGTAATGTTGATGGCCTGCCTGCTGAGCATGGCATGTGCAGGTGTGGGCTCATGCGCTTGGGCGGTGGACCTGGGCAGCATCGGTCCGACCTACCCGATCAGCGAAGCCAACCTGCTGGACTTCATCACGCAACGCCTGCGAGAAAAGCAAGCCAGTGGTGAACTGGCTCGACTGCAGGACCAGGCCCGTGAACGAGGCATTCAGGCCGTGCGCCAGCCACAGCCTGTGGCCGGACTGCGCACCACGCAAAAGCCGCGCACCTTCTACTTCGACCCCAGCTTCACGCTGGATCGCAACATCCTAGATCCCCAGGGGCACCTGATGTTTGCTGCTGGGTCGCGCCACAACCCGCTGGACGTGGTGTCCTTGTCCAGACACCTGCTGTTTTTCGACGCCCGTGATGCACGGCAGGTGAGACGCGCACGGGAGTTGATCCAGCACTACCGGGGCCAAGTCAAGGCGATCCTGACAGCTGGCTCCTACCTGGACCTGATGAAAGCCTGGCGCACACCGGTCTATTACGACCAGCAAGGTGTGCTGACCCGACGCCTGGGCATCGAACAGGTGCCCGCCCTGGTCTCGCAGGAAGGCAAGCGCCTGCGCGTGGATGAGTTGGAGGTGACGCCATGACCCGCACCACTCCAAACGCCAGATTGCGTCCATCGTGGGATCACGTCGCGGCAACCCTCCTGATTTGGCTGATGGCCATGACCAGCCAGCACAGCCATGCAGCAGGCATCGCCACCTGCACCGGCAAGTTCCCCAACCCCATCACAGACATCTGCTGGAGTTGCATCCTGCCCATCAGCCTGGGCAGCATCCCCATCGCCAACTTTGGCGGCCAGGAAGACATTGCCAACCCGAGCAGCCCAGTGTGCAGTTGCGGCGTGAACCCGGTCATTGGTCTGTCAATCGGCTTTTGGGAACCGGCTCGCCATGTCGAAGTCGTGCGCAAGCCTTTCTGCCTGACCTCACTGGGTGGCATCGACCTGAATCCGGGCTTGCCCGCACCAGAGGCCGCGCGATTCACACGCCCTGAAGGCGACGGAGATGGCGGCAGCTTCTATCAGGCCCATTTCTACGTGAACCCGATGCTTTACTGGCTGGAGGTGGTGACCGACTTTCCTTGCCTGGAAAAGGGCAGCTTCGATCTGGCTTACCTCACCGAGGTCGATCCGCTGTGGAACGACGACGAGTTGACCCTGATCCTCAATCCTGATGCCGTGTTATTCGCTAATCCCATCGCGATTGCCGCCTGCGCGGCCGACTGCGTCGCCGCCTCAGTGGGCTTTGGCATCAAGGAGTTGTTCTGGTGCGCAGGATGCCAGGGCGGTATTTACCCCCTGGATGGTCATGTGCCCTATCACCTTGGCGGTGTGCGCACAGCTTCGCTGTTGGCTCAGCGCCTGACCGCCAAGGTGCACCGCGAGTTGATCGCCTGGGGGTGGCATGGCACGCCCGGTCTGTGCGGTCCGTACTTCGCGCCCGTCATGGACAAAACGGCCTACAAGACACAACTCACCTACCCCATCCCCAACACCGAAAAGGACGGCGGCAGGTGCTGCCAGCCTTTCGGGCGCAGCACTGTGATCTGGGGGGCCGGCAAGGAATACCCGGTGCGCGGCGAAGACTTCGCCTTCATGTTGTTTCGCAAAAGGAACTGCTGTGTCGGCTTCTGACTTCCATCAACCTTCACGCTGGGGCTTCGGTCTTGGCCTGTCCATGCTGCTTGCACTGAGCGCACAGGCCCAAACCACACCGGTCATCACCGAAGCAGACATGGCTCGGGCCAGGCGCGCGCAACCCACCATCACGGACCAGGACATCGAACGTGCTCGGAAAGCGCACGGCGTGCCCAGCGCCGCAGACTTGGAACGTGTGCCCAACACAGCGGGACCAAGAATTGATGCGCTCCCGCAGCCCCAAGCCAAAGTGCCTGTGGACCTCGAAGCGCTGTCCAAAGCCTACGCCCTGCAGATGAAAACCGCCCAGCCCCCCGGCACCGGGGTGGGCAAGGACATGAGTGGTGGCCCGATCCTGATGGTGTTCATCAGCCTGTCGATGCCCGAGGCCACCCTCAAGAGACTGGTCAGCCAAGCGGCACGCGCCAAAGCATCCCTGCTGATCAGAGGCCTGCTCAATGGCTCCCTCCGTGACACCGTCGCGCGAACACAGGCATTGTTGGCCGGTCAGTCTGTGGCCTTCCAGATCGATCCGCAAGCCTTCGAGCGCTACGCCATCACACAGGTGCCCAGTTTTGTGCTGGTGCGTGAGGGCGCTGACAGCACGCCCTGTGGTGATGGTGGCCGAGGCAGTTGTGCGCCCCCCAATGACTATGTCCGCCTGGCCGGAGACGTGAGCCTGGACTACGCCTTGGGCCACATTCAGCACCGCACACCCCGCTTCAGCAAGGATGCCGGCGCCTTCATCCAACGGCTCAAGGGTTAGGGATCGTCATGCTGCGCCGATTCGTCACCTGCTTCACCCTCTGGTGCTTCGTCATGGCGCAGACGATGGCCCTGGCTGGGCCACACGAAGAAGGCACCGCCGCCGGTCAAGCGGCCAACCCGGTGATTCGGGGCACGGTCAGCACCCCCAATGCAACGGCCAATGTGCCGGGATACACCCGCACGCCCGCTGAGGCGGCCTACTACGGCCAACCCAGCTTGTCAGGCCCGGCCAACGCGCGCCTCACCGCCTGCACCAGCACGCCCGATGACCCGGTGTGCCAGGCCCAACGCGGCGCGCTCAACTCGGCCAACACGCCACGCCCTGCCATTTCGCCCCACGACCCCGCAGTCATGGGCGCGCGGGACATCGCCGCCAACCCGTCTCTGGCCCTTGGCAGCCTCTCCTCCTATTACAGCGGCTGCGCCACCGCCGACGTCCCTTCCCCAGCCATCACACCAGCAGGCGCAGTCACCAAACAGTGCCAACGCTACAACGGTGTGGGCAACTACGCCACCCGGCGGGATCTGACGGTGCAAGTCGAACTCGTCCCCAGTTGCACAGCTGGCGACTGGTTTGCGCATGGTCAAGCCAATCGCAACGGTGCCGACTACATGGTGGCCGAAGCCCAATGCCGCATCCGCACCGACCAGTTGCAGCAATTTCGCTTCTACGCTGCCGGTGGCAACGGGGCCTGCGTCGGGTGGCAGAACCTGGAATTGCCCAGCACGCCAGCCACCCAACCTACATTCGTCACCGACCTCTCACCACACTGGGGTGGCCATTGCTGGCGCCCCTTCAAGGTGGTCATGATGCCTGGATCCGGCTGCTCATCTGGCCAGTGCAACTACAACTTCCAGTTCGGCACGCCGGTCTATGCCTGCCCAACGGGCACCGTGCGCGGCGACCAGTTGCAGGCTTACTGGTCCAGCCGCATCCAATCGGCGGGCCCGGCCGATCGCTGCTTCACGCTCACCATGCCCCGCCCCCGCATGGGCTGTGACAGCGGCCCCTCTGTCGTGGTCAGCCGCACAGAGACCCGCTGTGCTCAGGATGCGGGGGCGGCCAGCCTGGTCGGCGCTTCTGGCTGGAGCATCCCGTTGTCTTTCCAGCAGCCCACCATGAACCACATCGAAACCGATGTCTGGGATGACAAGAGCGCCCCACTCGAAGCAGGCGGACGCTGCACCGTCACCACAGCCGACAGGTGCGTGGATGGCCCCGCCACCAAGGTGATCGATGGCCGAGCCGTCACCCGCGCTTGCTGGTCCTACGAGCGCACCCTTTCTTGCACATCCGGTGCCCCCACAGACGAATGCGCACCCTTGCTGAGCCAAGGCTGCACGCTGGGCAGCAGCACATGCAAGCAAACCAACGCTGCCACAGGCATGTGCGAGGTCTACCAGGACAGCTACACCTGCCCGGCCAGCGCCCAAACGATCACGACAGCAACCAACTGCCCATCCAATGTCTTTTGCCTGGGTGACAGTTGCTTCAACACGAGCTACACGAACGACGCGGACTTTGCCCGCTCCATGTCGATGCTGGAAGCCGCCCGAGAAGCCGGTGTGTACCTGGACACCAAGCTGATGCAGGTTTTCAAGGGCGAAGGCAACCACTGCCGAGACCGGCTGTTCAAAGATTGTTGCGACTCGGACAGCGCTGGCGCTGGGATGAGCAACCAGAGCACCTTCGGCGTGGGCTCACGCCTTGTCTACGACGTGCTCATGAACTCCGAGAACCGGGAGTTCATCTACCAGGGCATGTCCGCACTGCTCACCAGCGGCGGCTTCAGCGGCTCCTTCACCAGTTACGGCGTCACCGTGGCCGTCAACGGCACCGCTCTGCCCGCCGGATCGTCGGTGCTCTATGCAGGCGACAGCATGGTGGTCGCGTTCGATCCCTGGTCGCTGGCCATCGCTGTGGTGATCTACATCGTCATGTCGATGATGTCGTGCAACGAAGAAGAGGGCAAGTTGGCCATGAAGGAAGGCGCGGGTCTGTGCCACGCCACCGGAAGCTGGTGCTCATCCTGTCTTCGTGTCCTTGGCGCCTGTGTGTCCTGTCTGGAGCACACCACCGGCAAATGCTGCTTCAACAGCAAGCTCGCCCGGATCGTCAATGAGCAGGGGCGCATGCAGATTGGCAAGGGCTGGGGCAGCGGCCAGAACCCCGACTGCTCAGGCTTCACCATCCCTCAGCTGCAAAGCCTGGACTTTGCTGCGATGGACCTCACCGAGTTCTACGCCTCCATCGTGCCCAACAACCCGAACCTGGGTGCCATCCAAAGCGGCAACAGCGCCAAGGTGCCCAACTGCTACTACGGACAGGGGCGTTGCCAATGACGCCGCCCCCTGTCGCATTTACTTCTGTCATGGCGATGGCGCTTTCCATGGCGGTATGGCTTCCATACCCCTGTGCAGCGCAAGCATCACCCCCTCACCTCAATCGAACCACCGTCAAAGATGCCAGGGTGCTCATGATGACCGCGCTTCAAAACCCTGAGGGACAAGCGCACGGAGTTCTGGTTGGTGAATCGGCCGACGCCATCAGCCAACGCTTCAAGTCCAACACCCCCATCTTCATCGACGTCACCACCGAAAAGCGCTACCGGCAGATCGGCTGCAGCCGATTGAAAGTGACTTTCTGGCAAGACGGTGTCTGGCTGCCAGGCGCTCAGGCTCCTCGAAAACAATCCATCGAGTTCGGCATCAACTACTGCCTCAATGGCCTGCCACCCAAGTCGCTGCAATGAGGAGACCCACATGCCTCGATCACGCCTTGTCCGATTCGGTAACGCCTTGGCGTTGGTGTACCTCACCACGGTAACCGTGGCACGGGGACAGGTGGCGCAGGAACCGCCCTCTCCCCTTTACTGGTCCGACGCATGGAGAGGCTGGCACTTCTATGAAGACCCCGAACAAGAGATTCGCGACACGCCCGCAGCGCGCCCCAAGCCCCAAACTCAGCCTTCTGCGCCAGTGCTACAGACGATGCCCCCTCGTACGACCAAAGCGCCGGAACTGGTGGAGTTCGAGCGCCTGCAAAAGGCGGTCGAGTCCTACCGCAACATCGCGATCATGCGGCCGACCGAGTCCAATGTGCGCCGCTACATGGAGCTGGAAGCCAAGGTCGTGGCCCGAGCGTCCTACTTCGCCGACGTTGCCCAGCGCATCGCATGGACAACCCCTGAGCTGGACCCCACCGTGCATGGCCGCCCCGTCAACGCCAAGGCGCTGGAGGTGTTCGACCGGGACCAGTTGCTCAGCCGATCCCAATCGATCGCCTCGCTGGGCAAGGACCACGTCCTGTTCTTTTTCTTCCGCAGTGACTGCCCGTACTGCCACGCCTTCGCCCCCACGCTGACGGCTTTCAAGGCGCGCCACGGCATCAAGGTGGTGGCCATCAGCGTGGACGGCGGACACATGCCGGGCTTTGCAGACGCCCGAGCCGACAACGGCATCGCCAACACCCTGAAAGTCACCCAAGTGCCAGCGGTGTTCCTGGCCCAGCCGTTCACCGGGCAGATCACACCCATCGGCTTTGGCGTGCTGTCTGAATCCGAATTGCTGGAGCGCATCACCACGGTCAGCACACCGGCTGCCCAGGCCATGCTGCCCAGCGTGAACAGGCAAGTCGTTCTTCAATAGGAGAAGATCATGATCCAGACACCCACGCCGACGGAACCTTTCTGGAGACGAGTGTTCGCCACCCTAATGGCCACCCTGCTCATCGGTTCGCCGCTACCTTTGCGCGCCGGGGACCTCAATGCTGAAGTGAACAACATGTTCAACAATCTGGGTGCCATCGGCAACTACACAGCGCCTGGCGCTTTCCGCGGCCAGACCTTGAACACCTACACCGGCGGCAGCTTGTTCATGCGCTCACCCAACAAGGTGTACCAACTCGCCGCCATCCAGTTCCCCAGCGCCAAGGCTGGGTGTGGTGGCATCGATGTGTTCGGCGGATCGTTCTCGCACATCTCGGCCACCGAGTTCAAGAACATGCTCAAGAACATCACCGCGGCCCTACCGGGCATCGCCTTTCAACTTGCACTGGAAGCCGTCTCACCACTCCTGGGTGGCTTGAGCAAATGGGCCAAGGGTCTGGAGACCTGGATCAACAACGCCCGCATCAACTCCTGCGAAACAGCCAAAGCCATCGTCAGCACGGCGGCCGAGGCCACGGGTTACAGCTCGCAGGAGACCTGCGCCGACCTCGCCATCGAGATGGGCATGGAAAGCGACCGTGACGCGGCACGCAGGCGTTGCGCTTCCGACCGGCCCAGCATCCTCGCTTCGGCCCGCACCTCAGGCGATGCCAATGTGCGCAACAAGGCACCCTTCGTGGGAAACCTGACCTGGAAGGCCCTGAAGTACACCGGGGTCTCCCTGGACGATCAGGAGCGTGAACTGATCATGAGCATGGTGGGCACCGTCATCTACCACCCGGAAGAAGCCGCCCGCGACCCGGAACCCATCGCCGCCACACTCACCTCGATCAGCCAGTTGCTCTATGGGCAAAGTGCTGGCGCTGGCGTGAACGTCACCCAGCACCTGCTCAAGTGCAATGACTACGTGAACTGTGATGCCGTGACCCTCAACACCACCTACACACACACGCCATTCACCGCAAAAGTCGAGGCACTGATGCGCTCCATCGCGGAAAAAATCGCCACCCGGACCGCCATTCCCAACAACTCGGCAGAAGTCGGTTTCGTCAACCAGACCACCGAGCCGGTCTACAAAATGCTGTCGGTGGGCGCGACCATCCCAGGATCGGGCCTGGCAGACAGCCTCATCGCCCAATACCGCGACGTGATCGCAGCGGACTATGCCTATGTGTTCCTGGAGCGCAATCTGCGCGTCGGCTTGGCTGCGCTCGACAAGGACTATCAACTGCAAAAGACACAGCGCGAACAGGCGGTCCAGATTCGTCAACGCGCCCTGGTCATGCTGCAGCAACTCTCTCAAGAGAAGAACCTCCTGTATCAGAAGGTCGGTTCTTACCGGGCTGTCTCCAGCCACCTGGAACAGTTGGAGCGGCAATTGCGATCCAGCATGCCGCAGCACGTGATGGACATGCTTGGGCAGCAGGCTGCTTACATGGCTCGTTGACTTTCACCGACCACAGGGGATGCCATGTGGGAGATCTATGCTTACCAGAACGCGGACAGCATGTTCGGCGTCTTCAATGCAGCAGCGGCCATCCACGCCTCGGGCGACTACATGTCGGCCGTTGCCGCCGTGGCTTTCTGCGGCTTCGTGGCCGCCCTGATCGCCTACGCCTTTGCACCTGAGAAGCTGCAAGGCTGGAAGTGGCTGGGCACAGTGCTGCTGGTGTTTTCCATTCTGATTCTGCCCAGGGCCACCGTGGGCATCGTGGACAAGACGGGCGGCGCCCCGGTCAAGGTCGTGGCGAACGTGCCCTTCGGCATGGTCATGCTCGGCAGCATCACCAGCACCATCGGCCACACCCTGACAGCCCTGTTCGAAACCGCCTTCCAGACCATTCCCGGCCCAGGCGCCTTGCCCAGCGAACTCACCTACGAGAAGAACGGCCTGATGTTTGGCAACCGGCTGATCAGGAGCACCAACAAGGTGACTTTCCAAGATCCGAACTTCCGCACCGACCTGATCAACTTCATCCACAACTGCACGATGTATGACCTGATCGACGGCACGATTGGTCCTGCCGTGTTCTCGACATCCGCAGATGTCTGGCCCCTCATGGCCACGCCCAATCCTGCACGCTTCAGCACGGTCACCAGTGCTGCGGGCATCAACGTGGACACCTGCCCCAACATCTACACAAACCTCAATGGCCGGCTACCAGCGCAGATCAACCAGATTCAGGGCCGCCTGGCCTTCCAGTTGAACCCCACCCTGCCTGGTGCTGCTGCCGCAGCCGTCATTGCCAACCAGATTCAGCAGGCGTACATCAAGAACAACATCGCCGATGCGGCCACCACCGCTGCCGACCTGATCCGCCAAAGCGCCATGCTCAATGCGATCAACGACACCAGCACCATCGTTGGGCAGAAGGTCAATGATCCAGCGGCCATGGTACTGGCCGTTGGCCGGGCACAAGCCGTCGCTCAGCAGAACGCCGCGTGGATCAACAACGGCAAGGTGGCCGAGCAAGCCCTGCCCGTGTTCCGCAACGTCATTGAAGCGCTCACCTACGCAATGTTCCCCTTGATGGTGCTGCTCTTGCTGCTGACCAGCGGGCGCGACACGATGCTGGCCTTCAAAGGCTACGCCGCCATCCTGATCTGGATCCAACTGTGGCCCCCGCTGTACGCGGTGCTGAACTACATGGCGTCCATCTACGCGGCCTACGATCTGGCTGCGGCGTCGGACATCGGCTCGGGCACCAAGGCCCTGTCTTTGCGAACCGCCTCGACGATCTATTCGGGCGCCATCTCCGGTGAGGCTGTTGTGGGCTACCTTGCGATCAGCATTCCTGTCATTGCCTGGGCGGCTTTGAAGAAGATGGAGGGTGTCGGGACCGCCCTGGTGGGTGGCTTGTCCGGCCTGCAAAGCATGCTGGCCGGCAGCACAGCATCTGCTGCCACCGGCAACATGAACATGGGCAACGTCACCATGGACCAGGCACAACTGGCACCGAACCGCACATCTGCGTTCATGAGCAGTTGGCAAAATGACCTCAGTGGCAACACCTTTTCGTCGAACAGCCTGACCGGGCGAACTGCCGTCAGCTTGCTGCGCAACCAGGGGTTTGCTTCGCGGGTGGTGTCCATGCGGGTGTCTGAACAGGACGTGTCCGACGCGAGTCGGCAGGTCACTGCGGCACGCAGCGAAGCCTTGGCTGCCAGTTCGGATCGATCCGCAGCCCTCTCCGAAGCATTCACGCGAGGACTGAGCAGCCTTCGCTCTGGCCGCAGCAGCAGCGGATCCACGACAAGCAGCTTCGAACAGTTTGGAGAGACGCTCAACCGCCTGGACCAGATCTCCAAAGGCATCGCCGACAGCACAGGGCTTTCACAGTCTCAGGTTGCGCGCATCGCATTTGGTGCGTCTGGACATGTGGGCGTTGATGGGCGCTTCGCTGGCGCAAAAGCCAATGCCAGCGCTGACAAGAGCTACCTGTCGGGCCTATCCGCCGATGAACGCAAGGTGCTGAGCAGTTTGACCAGCGAGCAAATAGCCGACTTCAAGCAATTCGGTGATCGCGTCTCCAGAGATTCGAGCTTCGTCAACACCATCAGCAGCGACTCCCGAGAGGCCCGTGACATGGCGTCTAGGCTAACGAACACGGCCACGCGATCTGAACGTGCTGAGGCGAGCCTTGCTGAACGCACCGCACTGTCGGAGCGCCTGACCTCTGCATATGAAAAGGGCGAAACCATCACCATCGACATTGCGCAGGATCCGCATAACCTAGCGATGTTCACTCGCTATGCAGAGCAATACGGGGGCGACAGCAAAGCGGCGCAGGCCTTGATGGCCTCAGAACTGGCCAGGCAGGCACTCAAGCCCAATCGGGTTTTCTCCGATGGCACGGCATTGCCATCTTCGTTTGAGGACGTTCAAGTTCAACACCGACAAGAGAAGGCCGACACAGCCTTGAATCCGGCGCTCGATGATCGCCATCGAAGCAACGATCGACAGGTGTCTCGTTTCGGCAAGTCTGCGCGAGCAGGCCAACCAACGACCGCCCCTGAATCATCGCTGGCAAGGCAAGAAATTCAGACCCGAGGTGCCGAGATACGCGCAAGTGCAAAGGCAGATCAAACCGATTTCGATACCAAATCGGAGATCGTCAAAACCGATGATGGGACACTGGCCTCGAAGCAGTCATTGCTCAAGCAGTCTGGCAAGCAAGTATTTGACGACGCCGGAGCAACCGTAGACAACGCGACTGGCATCGTGAAAGACTTACTGAAAAAGTAATCAGACCGGATCATCGTGCACGCCGCTCTTGTCCGGATTCAAGTCGCTTTCAGGTGGCTTCATGAAAGGCGGATGCCCTTTGTCACGCCAGTAGTTCGCGGCCAAATCCTCTGACGTCACACCCATCCCGGGTATCGGATCAGCGTCCTGCTTCGAGGTTCTCGCTCTGCCATCAATGCGCGTCAGTGCCCCGCCGATTGCCGTGCCAAAAAGCATCCCGATAGCGATCATCACCACTCGGGTGCCCCAATCGTCCATTGCGGCTGAGAACAGGCCCACCAGACCACCTAAAACGATAAAGCCGAAGAAGATTGGTTTTTTCATGCAGGCACCTCGTGCTAGCTAGGCTATCGCTACGCAGGTACGTCTGCAACCCCATTGGCCTTTCACAAAAAGGCATTTCAGCCGAAGTCCGCACCCACACCACATCGCTGGCCAGTACCTGAACGCCCGGAAAACTTCGCGTGTTCAGGTACCGACAGAATTTCTGGACCTATGTACGCTTATGCTTACATCAATGAGGAGCCAGCATGGCCACTGAATCCACACCCCAGGAAAACGCACGTGCGATCTGCGAGGCCTTGCTTGCGGCAGATCGAAGCGACAAGATTGAGAAGGCCATTCTGCCCAGCGAGGTCGAAGTCATTGACCGACTTCTGGCGCGTGGGCTCGAACTTAACGAAGCCTACGAAGAGATCTTCAACAAGCTGCACGAACATCCTCATGCGCTAAGTGTGTTCTTCGACCTCTTGCAAAGCACCGCAGCATTCTGGAGCCCAGAGGCCAATATCGAAGCGCGTGAAGGCAGAAACAGGCTGGTCGAGGTAAATCAAGCAATTCAGGAAAAAGCGTCGGAGCTTGCCAGCCTGCTGAACGAACGTACAACGCTGAAAAACCACTCCGGCTTTTCCTGCGACACGCATTACCACCCCGTGGACGTGATCCATGCAGCCGCTGAACAGAACTACAGCTACCAAAGCTGGGTAAAGGAAAAGCTCAACGCCCTCACAAGCCAGTTCGACCTGAAATACTGGCCTGATTTGAGTGAGTTCGTTCAGGTCATCGCGGACGATGCAGCTCGGGCCACCCCACTGCCGCATGACGCAGTCACTGACGCGGGAACAGAAGGCAAGCGCGCAGGTCTGGCGGACACCTTCAAAGCATTTTTCGTCGCACTGGAAGAGTCAAGCAGACGCAACCACGGCTTCCTTCCGAACGCATTCGAACTCACTGACCAAAGCATGGCCAGCTTGTTGAGTTGCGCATTGGGTCTTGGCCCAGAAAAAACTGTCGACTCCACCTACGTCAAGCGACTGCGTCAGCGGCAAAGAGAGCGAGCACGCCAGCCATAGGCCCCTTCAAGAACGCCTTGAAGCCGTGGAGGCAATGCGAGGGCATGCCCTTTTCTGGAAGACTCCTTCTTCTACATCAAGGCAATGTTCTCTCTGATGCAAGCCAGAAGTTCCTCAAAGTCTGGCTGCCCCTGGTAGTACAGCGCCTGAGTCTTCCCGTACTCAGTGGCAAAGCGCTTGCGCTCGTCAGCACTCGTCAGGGTGAACGCCGGATTGCTGGCGATCACCAACTCATCCCCCGTACGAAAGCGCTGCTTCTTGCGCTTTTGGTATACCGGATCCTTCATGAACGCCTGGATCTCATCCAACTGCAACAAGCAGTACACATCGTAGTAGTGGCGCAAGAAATTGGCAGGAAACGCCTGCGCCTCGGCCAGCTTTCGGTACTTGGTCGAAATCGTCTGAAGCTTCTCCACAAAGGTGTGGGTAGGCGCATAGCACGGCACGTCAATGGCCCTGTTATCCATCACAGAGATGCCGCGTGCGCTTGCTGTGTCCCAAGCCCAGGACGAGATCGTCACTGGGCGGTTGGGTGCTGTGTCATCAAAGCCAAGCTCCAACAAGATCCCATCTTTGACACCAGCCAATGGGGCAGTACGCGCGGCATAGGACAAACGAACGCCACCGCTGCGCATCTTCTCGTCGTCGAAATCTTCATCGCGAGCGACTTGAACAATGCCCGGGATCTTGATTTCAGCTGCCAGCCAGTCATAAAAAGCCCGCCGGGACGCGACATGGCCAGCCTTGTCGTGATTGCGACCAGCCTTGACGTCCAATTCTTTGGGCGGCTCGATCCGTATGTCGATGTCTTCTGAGAATCGGTGGATGATACCGAAGCCCTTGGACAAGGATGTACCGCCCTTGAGTTCGAAGTTGAACCCTTGGGCTCGCAGCCCCCAAAGGCAATGCATGATCCAGTAGTCCTTCTCGACCAATGTCGGGTCAAGACTGCGCTCATCAGCGACCACGGCAAGCAGGTCGCCAAAGTCCTTGCGGTCATGCAGAAATTCAGGCACTCAGCCAACCTTTGGTGCGCTTGCGGGTGGCCACAGAGCCAAACGTTGAGAGCGCGCGTTTGAGCTTGTCGAGGTCAAACGATGGCAGCTTGCTCTGTGCTTGCCGTAAGACAGCATCGCGATCTTCAGCCAACTGCTCAAGGTTGTTGAGCAAATCGACAAACAAAAACTCCGGCGTGAGCTTTTTGGGGAAACGTGGTTTCACCCGGAAATCAAACTGCCGATTGCCGAGCTTGAACACGCCATGCCGCTTGTGGTTGTAGACCAGTGTGCGGTTGTATAGCTGCGTGGTACCCAGGCCTACTGCGTTGTATGCCGACGGCGAGAACACGAGGAAGTCACTGTCGCGAAGAAAGCTGCCAACCACCTCGGCATCCTCAGGCGGTACAGGCCCGAAGCTGGACACCCTCGGCACGTAGTACATGCCCTGCGCCAATTTCTTCACAAGCCCTTCGGCGACCAACTCACGCACGTGGCGGTCCACCGCATTGCTCATCTCTGCCAGATCCTCTCGCCGGTACACGCGCCCGGGGCGCAATGAGGCGGCCAGCCGTTCGGCGGCACCGCTTACCAGCATCTTTGATGGAGCAGGAACGCTTTCCACGATTGATTTCTCATTGAAATTTCATGCAATCTTAGGAGAAAATGGCGATCTTTGCAAGGCACCCAGCATCGCCGACCAAGCTGTGTGCGCCGAGGCGGCTACCGCGAGGGGAAATCGCTGTCGACATCCAGATGACCAGCGCTTCCCGACGAGATAATGCAGCCACCAGTTGGGAGCAGATGAGCACGTCGTCAAGCACGGACCATTTGGGTAGCTAAGTGGGTAGCTAGACGCAAAAATCAGCGAAACTCAGACAAAAACATCAATGAATTCAACGTACTAGAAAAATCATGAAACTCGCCACCTGGAACGTCAACTCCCTGTCCGTCCGATTGCCCCAGTTGCTCGACTGGCTGGCCGCCAACCCGGTCGATGCCCTGGTGCTTCAGGAAACCAAGCTCACGGACGACAAGTTCCCGCAGGCCGACATCGAGGCGGCCGGCTACCAGTCTCAGTGGTTCGGGCAAAAGACCTACAACGGCGTGGCCCTGCTGACCCGACAGCCTGCCAGCGACGTCGTGCGCAACATCCCTGGTTTTGCGGACGAGCAAGCGCGCGTCATCGCGGCCACCGTGCCGCATGCCGCGCTTGGCAGCGTGCGCGTCATCGGCGCCTACTTCCCCAATGGCCAGGCGCCCGACAGCGACAAGTTCGTCTACAAGATGGCGTGGCTCGAAGCGCTCAACGCCTGGGTCAAGGACGAACTCACCCGCCACCCGCACCTGGTGCTCATGGGCGACTACAACATCGCCCCCACCGACGGCGACGTCTACGACCCGATCGGCTGGAAAGACCAGATCCATTGCACGGTGCCCGAACGCGAGCACTTCCAGCGCCTGATCGGCCTGGGCTTGACAGACGCCTTCAGGCTCTTCGAGCAGGCGCCCAAGTCGTGGAGCTGGTGGGACTATCGCAACCTGGCATTCCGCAAGAACCAGGGCCTGCGCATCGACCACATCCTGGTCAGCGACGCGCTCAAGCCCCGGGTCAAGGCTTGCAGCATCGACAAACAGCCTCGGCGCAACGAACGCCCAAGCGATCACGCACCGGTGGTCGTCGAGCTGGGCGACTGACGCCGATCGGTCGCCCAATCAGTCGCCGATCAGCCAACGCTGAAAAGGCTTGGGCAAGGCTTTCTCGCCTCGCTCAAGGGCAGCCAGGCTCACCCATTGCCCATCTCCGAGGCGGGGCTCCGACACGAGGGACATCACGTCACTCAGCAGGCCTTCGCTCGCTGCGCTCACCTGCGCGCGGGCGAGGTGCAAGCGCCAATCGAGGTGCGTGAGCACGTGCGTCAGCGGCGGCTGAACCTCCGCTGGGTGCGGCCAGGCCGCCCAAAGGGCTGACTCGGTGGCGAACATGGGCAAGGTCCACAAGCCGGACCAGATGCCGGTGTGTGGCCTCTGCACCAGCCACACCGCATCGTCCTTTTGCAACCACAGGCACCAGCTTTCACGCTGGCTGCGTTTGAGCTTCTTCGTTTTGACCGGCAGGCGCTCGGGCTCGCCCTGCTTGCGCCCCTCACACAGGTCCGACCACGGGCAAGTCAGGCAAGCCGGCTTGCGCGGCGTGCACAACGTGGCGCCCAAGTCCATCAACCCCTGGGTGTAGGGCACCATGTCCGCGGAACGAGCCGGCACCAGCGCCTGCGCCGCGTCGGTGAGCGCACGCTCGTGCGACCGCACGGAAAGGTCGCCCCCCCAGCCCAGCACGCGGCTGAGCACCCGCCGCACGTTGCCATCCATGATGGAGATGCGCTCGCCAAAGCAAAAGGCCGCGATGGCCGCTGCGGTCGATGGGCCGATGCCCGGGAGTTGCTGCAACCTCGTCGCGTCGCCAGGGAAGCTGCCGCCATGGTCATCTCGCACCGCCTGGGCACAACGGTGCAGGTTGCGCGCTCGGCTGTAGTACCCAAGCCCGCTCCACAAGCTCAACACCTCGTCAAGCTCTGCGTTGGCCAGGTCCACCACCGAAGGAAAGCGCGCGAGAAAACGCTCGTAGTAGCCCAGCACCGTGCTGACCTGCGTCTGCTGCAGCATGATTTCCGACAGCCACACGCGATACGGATCGCGCGTCTGCTGCCACGGCAGGTGATGACGGCCCTGAGTGCGTTGCCAGGCCACGAGGCGATCCGGCAAGTCAGGGTGCAGTTGTCTGGCCCGGCCCATCAAGGCGGCCGCATCGGCTTGCATCACAGCTCAAAAAAGAAACAAGGCATCAAGGCTCAGGCCATCTCTCGGGCAGCCGGCACGTCACTCGGCCTGGCCCAAGCTGAGGTCCAGCGACAGCGCCTCGATGGCTGCGGCACTGGGCTTTGGCGCCTCGGCCAGGTCGGCCTGCGCGTTGGGGTCGGCCATCTCACCGAGCTGATCCATCAGCGTTTGCAGGCGAGTCTGCAACTGCAGCACACGCTCGTCCTGAGCTTGCACTTCCTGCAGGCGGGTGTCGAGCTCGTTCGAGGCCGACTGGATGCGATCAAGCGACTCATAGCGGCGCTTGAAGTTGCGACGACGCTCGCGCAGCTGGCTGTCAACCTGGGCCGATGCCGTCTTGTTCCACAACTCGATGTCGTTGCTGATGGTCTCGAAGACCACACGCAAGCGCGAGATCAACATGCGGCGGAACTGTTCCTGAAAGCCAGGCTGCGCCAACCGGAAGGCCTGGCTCAGCCCCAGGTATTGCACGTAGTTGCGCTCGATGAGGTTGAGGTCGTCCGTGTACTTGCGCACATCCAGCGGCACATCGGCCACCAGGCTGAAGCCGAATTCGGCGTTCAGGCGCGAGAACGATGCCACCAGCATGGCGTGGATCTCGTCGTTGCGCTGCTGCGCCTGCTCGATGAGCTCGCGCAAACGGGCACACAAATCGACGAAGGCTTTGCGAGCCCCGAGGGGCAGCCACGAACCGCCCAGCACCTGCTGCAGCACGTCGACTTCCTGACGCAAGCGCTCGGAGGACAGGTCATGCAACATGCTGCGCAGCATGCGCGCGTGGATGCTGCGCATGGCGTGCAGGCGCGCGGTGCATTGCTCGAACTCGGCCGCCTCGGCCTGCACCCGCTGGATCATCAGCTGAACCTTGCCCGAGCTCTTGCCACGCAGGCCACGCAGTTCGTGCAACTGGTCGGCATGCAGACGCCGCATTTCGCCAAAGCGACGCGTGAGCTGCTGCTGGAACTGTTGAGCCCCCAGCCAGGAAGCCTGGGCCAGGTTGTCACGGCGACGCGGCAGCAAGCCTTCAGACAAAGCGTGCTCGAAGGACTCCAGGCGGCTCTGAACCAAACCTTGCGCGTCACCCGTGAGGCGGGCCGCCAAGGCCTGACGCGCAGAAATCGGGAACACGTTTTCTGCAGGGATCTCGAGCGTCTGGGCAACGCTGCCGCACTGGCGGGTGATGACTTCCTGCACCTGCTGCGGCGTGCTCAACGGGTCGGCAAGCGTGTCGATCTTGTTGAGCACCACATAGCGGGCCAGCGCCGGGCCACTGAGGTGATCGCGCCAGATGTCGAGGTCCGACTTGGTCACACCCGTGTCGGCCCCCAGGATGAACACCGTGGCGTGGGCCTGGGGCAGCAGACCCAGCGTCAGCTCAGGCTCGGTGCCGATGGCGTTGAGCCCAGGGGTGTCGAGCACCACCAACCCTCGCTTGAGCAGCGGATGAGGCAGGTTGATGCGAGCGTGGCGCCACACCGGCACCTCGACCTGGCCATCGGCGGACAAGGGCGGGTTGTCTGCGGGGCGCTCAGCGTCCCAGAAACCCAGTGCCGTGGCCTCTTCGGGCGAGACCATGCGGGTGCGCATGACTTCGGCCAGGGCCTTGGCCATTTCATCGGGATTGGCCAGATCCAGCACATGCCAGGTCCAGGCCTTGGGCTGCACACGGTACTCGGCCAGTGACGTGGCTTCCAGCCGCGTCTCGATCGGCAGCAATGACAGGCCGACCGGGTCCTCCGCGTCATACCCCAGCTCGACCGGGCACATGGTGGTGCGCCCCGCCGAGGCAGGCATCATGCGCCGCCCTTTGTCAGAAAAGAAAATGGCGTTGATGAGCTCGGACTTGCCGCGCGAGAACTCGGCCACGAAAGCCACCATGAGCTTCTCGCCCGAGAGCCTGCGACGCATGGCCTCGAACCACTCTGCAGAGCCATCGTCGAGCAGGTCGTGCTCGCGCGCGAAGCGGGCCAGCGCGGCCAACCGGGCATCGGTTTCGAGGCGCCATTGACCAAAGGCGTCAAGGTGGCTGGCGAATGTCGGCTTCATGTGGTTGATCCTAGCGCATGGAACACCGCCCATTGCATCTGGTGCAAGCGAGTTTGGGACAAAAGGTACATCGTTATCGGCAGATGGCAGCCGATGCCCAACCGATTAATGCACCGAAGCTGAGTCCAACTTCACGCCAAGTCACCGGCGCTGACAGGTGCCGCAAAAGAAGGTCGAACGTTGGGCCTGCACGATGCGTCGAACGGGCGAACCGCAAGACCTGCAGGCCTGCCCTTCACGTCCGTAAACCTGGGTCGCCAACTGAAAGTGCCCTTGGCTGCCGTGGGCGTCGCGGAAGTCACGCAAGCTGGAGCCGCCCTGCTCGATGGCCTCGGCCAGCACGGCCTTGACTTCCTGGAGCAGGCGAGCCGCACGCGGTCGACTCAGCTTGCCGGCCTGCAGTCGGGGGTCGATGCCCGCACGAAACAACGCTTCGCAAGCGTAGATGTTGCCCGCGCCCACCACGATGTCGCCTGCCAGCAAAGCCTGCTTGATCGCCACCCTCTTGCCCTGAAGCGCGGCATGGAAGTGCGCCGCGTCGAGCGCTGCATCGAACGGCTCCAGACCCAGGCCCGCCAGCAACCGGGCCGGCAGCCCATCGGTCAACGACGCCCCCCAGATCACCGCCCCGAAGCGGCGCGGATCGGTCAGCCTGAGCACACCACGGGTGGTGTTGAGCTCGAAATGATCATGCGGCCCTGGCTCGCCCGGTGACCATTTGAAAGCCAGCGAGCCCGACATGCCCAGGTGGATCAGCAGCCCGCCAGAGCGCCCACCCGGGACCACCAGCGGCAACCAAAGGTACTTGCCTCGGCGCACCACCTCACCCACCACTGCCCCTCGCAACTCATCCACATCCAGCCCCAGGGGCCAGCGCAGCGGCTTGCCCAACTGGGCAGACAACACCTCAGCACCACAGATGCGCTGTGCAAAACTGCGACGGGTGACCTCGACTTCCGGGAGTTCAGGCATGGTCACGATCATAAAAGCTCGGTCCAGGCCCGACAGACGTGATGTGGAATCGATGGGACAGACCCGCCTCGACCGCACACACCCGTTCATCCATCCCTAGAATGGCGCGAGCACCCTGGAGATTGCATGCTGCGTTCCCCGTTCCGCCCCATCAGCAACACCGCCCAAGCAGGCAACCACCCACAGGCATCACCCGAGCGGCCCCTCAAGGCCAAGAGCCGCCCCCCCGCATCCCCAAAGGGTGGACGTCGCACAACCATGGCGTTGATTGGGCTGAATTTGTGGGCTGGAACCGTGCTCGCCGC
>SCMV01000039.1 GCA_005502875.1 Comamonadaceae bacterium 2PF
GATGAGGGCCAAGCCCCGCCCGCAGGCCTGGTCAAGGTCGATCGCTCGGGTGGGGCTGGCGCCTCGGGTGTTGTCGCGGCGGTGCCAGAGGCCGCCAGCGCCGCCAGCGCGCCACCACCGCCGCCTCGCGAGCCCGAGCTCGTGCTGCAGCTGGTGCGCACCGACCCGGTCAGCGGGCGGGGCTTGGCCCTCATCAACGACCGCTTGCTCGAGCCCGGTTCGCGCATCGAGGGCTGGACCTTGGTGGCGGTGAACTCGAACGAAGCTTTCTTGCAAGGCCCGCGTGGCCGCCTGCGCCTGAGCCTCACAGGCGCCCAGGTGATCGAACGGAACCCGAAGTCGGCGCAGTCCCGCCGGGGACGAAAGGAATGAACATGATCCGTACCTGCATCCTGGTGATGGTCAGTGGTGCCCTGGTCTGCCCGACGGCCGGCGCCAACTCCTCCATCCACCCTTGGCACCGAGGCAAGCCTTCGCTGAAGGACGCACCGTCGATGCGCGTGGCACCCGAGGCGCTGGCCGACATCGATTGGGATCGGCTGCCGCCGACGGGCGCTGGCCCGGCATCCGCCGAGGCGGGCTCGCGCATGACCCTGACCCTCGCGTCGCTGGGGCCCGTGCACGCCGAGGCGCGCCACGTGGCGCAGGCTACGGCTGCGGTGAACTCGCCCGTGGCGGCCCCAGCCCCTGTGCAAGCTCGGCCCCTGCCGATGGCGGCTCAGCCGGTCGCGCCCGCCAGCCCGGTTGCCGCGCCAGCGATCACACCGATGGCCGCGCCGGTTTACGCGGCCCCGGCTGCAGCGCCGGCTCGGGGGTTCGAGCCGCGCTTTGACCTGTCGGTGCACAACGCCCCCGCCGCGCAGGTCTTCTTGCAGCTGGGCGTGAACACGCCCTACAACATCCTGGTCTCGCCCGAGATCGCGGGCAACGTCACCTTGTCGCTCAAGCAGACCACGGTGCCCGAGGCGCTGGAGACGCTGCGCGAGCTCTTCGGTTACGACTTCCGCATGGCCTCGGGCAACCGCGTTTTCGTGTACCCGAACACGGTGCAGACGCGGCTGTACAAGATCAACTACCTGCCAGGCCGTCGCGTGGGGGCATCTGACTTGCGCGTGAGCTCCAGCTCGATCGGCCAGGGCTCGGGCGGCACCAGCACGGGCACCGGTTCGACCTCGGGCTCGTCGGGCTCCACGGTGACGCGGGGTCAGGACACGTCCTCGGTGCGCATGACCTCGGACACCGACTTCTGGCGCGAGGTGCAGGAAGCGCTGAGCAACCTGGTGGGCAAGGAGTCGGGCCGCAGCGTCACGCTCAACCCCAGCGCCGGGGTGATCGTGGTGCGCGCCACGCCGGCCGAGTTGCGCCAGGTGGGCGACTACCTGCGGGCCATCCAACTGACCATCGAGCGCCAGGTGATGCTCGAGGCCAAGATCGTCGAGATCAAGCTGAGCAAGGGCTCGGAGACGGGCGTGAACTGGACGGCGTTCCGGGGCATCAACAGCGGCTCGACCAAGGTGGGGGGCATTGGCATGGCGCCGGGCATCTCGCTGAGCAACACCGGCTCGCTCATCGACGGCAACATCACGGTCGCGCCAGGTGTGTCGGCCGCCACCGGGGCACTTGGCAAGGGCTTTTATGGCCTGGCCTTCCAGTCGGCCAACTTCGCGGCCCTGCTGTCCTTCCTGGAAACGCAGGGCAATGTGAAGGTGCTCTCGAGCCCGCGCATCGCCACGCTCAACAACCAGAAGGCCGTGCTCAAGGTGGGCAGCGACGAGCTGTTCGTCACCGGCGTGTCGACCACGCAGACCAGCACCGGCAGCACCACCACGAGTTCGCCGACCTTGTCGCTGCAGCCCTTCTTCAGCGGCATCTCGCTGGACGTGACGCCGCAGATCGACGAGAACGGTGCGGTCATGCTGCACGTGCACCCGGCTGTCAGCTCGGTGTCGGAGATCCAGAAGGTGATCGACCTGGGTGAGCTGGGCCGCTACACCCTGCCGCTGGCGGCCAGCGCCATCAACGAGACCGACAGCATCGTGCGGGTGCGCGATGGTCAGATCGTGGCCATCGGTGGCCTGATGCAGCAGAACTCGGTCAACGACCGCAGCGGTGTGCCGGGACTGAGCAGCCTGCCGGGCGTCGGGGGCCTGTTCCGCTACCAGGCCAACAGCGAGGAAAAGCACGAGCTGGTGATCCTGATCAAACCGACCGTGATCAGCGAGGACGGCCAAGGCTGGCCTTCGGCGGACTCGGCCCTGGCTCGCTTCAACGAAGCGCAGCAGAACTGACCGCCCCACGGAGAGAGCACCATGTCCCGCCCACAGCGCTTTCGACTCGGTGACCTGCTGGTGCAGGACGCCCTGATCTCCACCGAACAGCTCGAGCAGGCGCTGGCCGAGCAACGCAGCAGCGGCCGCAAGCTGGGCCAGGTGCTGATCGACCACGGCTGGATCACCGAAGCACAGATCGCCAAGGCGGTGGCGCGCCAGCTGCGCGCGCCCTACATCGACCTGGTGCACTTCCCGATCCGGCCGGAGCTGGCGCAAACGCTGCCCGAGGCCCACGCACGCCGCCTGCACGCCATCGTGCTGGAGGACACGCCGTCGGGCCTGATGGTGGGCATGGCCGACCCGACCGACATCTACGCCTACGACGAGATCGCGCGCCTGCTCAAGCGCAACGTGGACATGGCGGTGGTCACCGACAGCCACCTGCAGGCCGCGCTCGACCGCGTCTACCACTCCAAGCAGGAGATCGAAGGCCTGGCCCGCGAGCTGACCACCGAGCTGGCCAGCCTGGAGACCGACCTCGGCGACCTGCTGGGCATGGACACCACCAGCAACGAAGACGCGCCCGTGGTGCGCCTGCTGTACTCGGTGTTCGAGCAGGCGCTGCGCCTGCGCGCCTCCGACATCCACATCGAGCCGCAGGAAAAGCAGCTGCGCATCCGCTTTCGCATCGACGGCGTGCTGCACGTGCAGACCGAGGCCGACGCCAAGATCGCCTCGGCCGTGGCCTTGCGCCTGAAACTCATGTCGGGCCTGGACATCTCTGAAAAGCGCCTGCCGCAAGACGGCCGTTTCGCCGTGCGCCTCAAAGACGGCAACGTCGACGTGCGGATCTCGACCCTGCCATCGCAGCACGGTGAATCGGTGGTCATGCGTTTGCTCAGCCAGAGCGCCGGCATGCTCGACCTCGACCGCCTGAAGCTGCCGCCGGCCATGCGCGACGCCTTCTACCGCGCCATCGACAAGCCCAGCGGCCTGATCCTGGTGACGGGCCCCACCGGCTCGGGCAAAACCACGACGCTGTACGGCGCACTCAATGCGCTCAACAGCACCGAGCGCAAGATCATCACCGTCGAAGACCCGGTCGAGTACCGCCTGCCCGGCTTGAACCAGGTGCAGGTGATGGAGAAGATCGATCTGACCTTCGAGAAGGTGCTGCGCTCGGCCCTGCGGCAAGACCCGGACGTCATCCTCGTGGGTGAAATGCGCGACCGCGAGACCGCCGAGATCGGCATGCGCGCGGCCATGACAGGGCACTTGGTGCTGTCGACGCTGCACACCAACGATTCGATCTCCACGCCCGCGCGGCTCATGGACATGGGCGTGCCCGCCTGGATGGTGGCCATGTCGCTGCAGATGGTGGTGGCCCAGCGCCTGGTGCGCACCATCTGCGCCAACTGCTCTGCACCCCACACGCCCACCGACCAGGAGGTGGCGATGCTGCACCGCCTGGCCGGCCCCGACGCTGACCTCAGCCGCCTGCGCAAGGGCAAGGGCTGCCCGGACTGCAGCCAGACGGGCTTCAGGGGGCGCACCGGCGTCTACGAGTTCCTGGAGATGACGCTGCCGCTGATCGACGCCATCACCTCCCCGCAAGCGGGCCTGTTCACGCAGAAAGCCCGCGAGCAGATGGCCGGACAGACCCTGCGGCGCGACGCCGTGCGCCTGGTCATGGAAGGCCTGACCACGGTGGACGAGGCCATGCGCGTGAGCGCGGAAATCGACGCCTGAGGACCGCATGAGCCGCTTTCACTACACCGCCCGCGGACCCCACGGCCCTGTGCAAGGCGTGCAGGAAGCCGCCTCGGCCGCCGCCGTCGCCGACGAGCTGCGCGGCAAGGGCTGGGTGCCGCTGACGATCAAGGCCGATGCGCCGACGGCGGCCAAGGGCGTGTCCGCCCCCGTGGCGCAGCCCGCCTGGATGGCGCCCAAGGTGCAACCGCAGGACGTGATGCTGTTCAGCAAGCAGCTGTTCACGCTGATCAAGGCCGGTGTGCCGCTGCTGCGCGCGCTCAATGGCTTGCAGGAAACGGCCATCAACCCCACGTTCAAGACCGTGGTGGGTGACCTGCGTCGCAGCCTGGAGGCGGGTGTGGACCTGTCCGGCGCCATGGCCCAGCACCCTAAGGTGTTCGACAACTTCTATGTGTCGATGGTGCGCGTGGGCGAGGCCTCGGGCCAGCTCGAAGAGGTGTTCAAACGACTGGCCGATCACCTGCAGTTCGAGGCCGCCATGCGCCAGCAGGTCAAGTCGGCCATGCGCTACCCGAGTTTTGTGATCATGGCCATGGCCGGCGCCATCGGCGTCATCAACGTGATGGTGATCCCGTCGTTCGCGGGTGTGTTCAAGAGCATGGGGGCCGAGCTGCCCATCCTCACCAAGCTGCTGGTGGGCACGTCCAACTTCACGCTCGACAACGGCGGCACGCTGGTGGGCGCGGCGATGGGCTTGTTCCTGCTGTGGCGCCACTGGAAAAAGAGCCCGCAGGGCCGCCCCATCTGGGACCGCATGGTGCTGAACTTCCCGCTGGTGGGCCCCATCGTGACCAAGGCGGCGCTGTCGCGCTTCGCGCGCGCCTTCTCGCTGTCGCTGCGCAGCGGCGTGCCCATGGAGCGTGCGCTGCTGGGCGTGGCCCAGACGGCCGACAACGCCCACCTGGCCACGGCCATCGAGTCGATGAAAGACCGCGTCATGCGCGGCGAGTCTTTGGCGTCTTCTGCGGCCAGCACGGGCGTGTTCACGCCCATGGCGGTGCAGATGATCGCCATCGGTGAGGAGACCGGCATGCTCGACGACCTGCTCGACGAAGTGGGCGAGATGTACAACAACGACGTGCAGTACGCGCTCAAGACGCTGTCTCAGCAGATCGAGCCGATCCTGGTCGTGTTCATGGGGGGGCTGGTGCTCGTGCTGGCCCTGGGTGTGTTTCTTCCGATGTGGAATTTGGGGCAGGTCACCCTCAAGCATTGAGGACAACTGCCGAAACAGCACGTGAACGTGCAACTTTTACCGCCGGTCAGCAGGGCATCCGGCGTCCTTCGCAGAAAGAGGTCATCATGAAATCGTCGATCCGTTCCATTTCTCGCCGCGCCCAGGCCGGCTTCACGATGATCGAGCTGATCGTCGTCATCGTGATCCTGGGCATCCTGGCCGCCACGGCCCTGCCCAAGTTCATCGATTTGCGCTCCGATGCATCCAAGTCTGCGCTCGATGGCGTCGCTGGCAACCTGGCCAGCGCCATGTCGGTGAACTACGCCGGCTGCTCGGCCGTCAACCACGTGGTGACCGCGAACAAGTGCGTCAAGATCGCCGATTGCCAGGACGCCGCAGGGCTGCTGCAGGGCGTCACCGCCGCCGCAGGTGTCTTCACGCTGGGCAACAACACCTACACCATCGCCAGCGCGACCACCAACCTGGGCACCAACGGCGGCACCACCGCTTGCTCGGTGACCACGCCGGTGGGCTCCTCCACGCTCTCGGCCAGCTTCACCGCGATCGGCGCTGGCAACTGATGAGCGGTGTTGAGTCAGGCTGCCCTCTGGGCGCTTGACTCGGCGTGCATGAAAGCGACCGTGCAGCACCAACACCGAGGCTTCACCATGATCGAGCTGATCGTGGTGATCGTGATCCTGGGCATCCTGGCGGCCACCGCCTTGCCCAAGTTCATCGACCTGCGCTCGGATGCCCTGAACAGTTCTGCCAACGGCATGGCCGGCAGCCTCACCAGCGCCATGTCGGTGAACTACGGCGGCTGCTCCGCCACCGCTCACAGCACCGCAGGCGGCAATGCCGACAAGTGCCGCCAGGTGAGCAACTGCACCGATGGCGCCGCCTTGCTGCAAGGCGTCACGGCCAACCCGTTCACCCAGGCGGGCACGACCTTCACCATCACCGCTGCGGCCCTCGGCGCCAACGGCTCGACCGCCTCTTGCGAGCTGACGTTGACGCGGTCCGGCTCGAGTGCGGTGGTCGCGCACTTCACCGGCATCTCTGCGGGCAACTGATCGCCGTCTGCGTGACTTTCTGCACCGCTTTTCGCGCGGCGTGCACCGACAAGCTCAAGTCCGAAAATGCGCGGGCCGAAAATGTGACAAATCGCTTCACGATGTCGCAGTCGGAGTCACCCCATGCCGCAGTTCTCCCGGTTTCGCTCCTGCCGTGCCTGGCTTGCCGCCTCGCTGCTGGCTTGCGCTTTCCCGGCGGTGGCCGGGCTATCGGTCTACACCGACTGGAGCACCCTGCCGCCGGTGAGTGCGGCCAACCAGCGCACGGTTGATTTCAGCGGCGCGTCCACGCTGGCCAATGAGGGCGCGTCTCGCCTGACCCACACCTCATCGGCGTCCACCTGTCCCAAGTTGTTTGGCCTTTGCTTGCTGGGCACGTCGTCGGGCGGGGTCAGCCTGACATCGGTGGTCACTGGCCTGCTGGGCTATTCGGGCAACTCGCTGGGACTGACTTCCGGTGTGAATTCGGGGGGCAATTCGTCCGCGCAATCGACGATCAACTTCGTCAACCCGACGCCCTATGTGGGCTTCATGTGGAACGCGCAGTTCGTTTCGCAGAACACGCAGTTCGTCAACCTCACCCTGGAAGACAACAGCGTTGTCACCTTGAAGAACTGCCGCGAAAGCTGGAACCCGCAATGCGTGGGCGCCTACGTGCCGCAGAACTGGATCGCCGACGTGTTCAACGTGCTGGCCGGCTGGTTCCTGGGTGACATCGTCACCACCTACCCGCTGTACGTCATGTACCAGCCCAGCGACGGCAAGAAGATCAAGTCGGTTCAGTTCGTCAGCGAGGAGTGCCGCAACTGCGGTTTCCTGTCATCCGACACGTCCCAGACCACGAACATCGACTACCTGACCTATGTGGATGCGGCCGTCGTGCCCCACCACCTGCGCGTGAGCGCCAACTCGAACGCCAAGGCCGCCAACGAAGACGTGGCCTACACCGTCACCGCCTGCGGCAACGCCGATTGCAGCCTGCCCTACACCACGGGCGTCACCGGCACGCTGACTTTCTCCGGGGCCTCTCCGTCCACGCCCAGCATGGGCTTCTCCATCCCCGCGGGACCCACCAACAGCACCACCGTGACCATGCAGTACACGGGCTCGGGCACCGGCACGGTGGCCATGTCGGCCCACACGCCCACCCCCAGCAACACGCCCAAGGTGTTCTGCGGCATGGGCGCCACGCCCACCAGCGGTGGCACCTGCGCGATCACGGTCACACCGCCTGTGCACCACTACCGCGTGACGACGCCTGAAGCGAGCGGCCTGACCTGCGAGACGGTGACCTACACGATCAAGGCCTGCTCGAACGACACCTGCTCGACGGTGCTGACCACCGGAGCCACCGGCACCTTGGTGCTGTCTGGCGCCACCCCGGTCAACAGCGCCGGTTTCACCACGAACGCCTCGGGGCTGGCCACCGTGACGGTGCGCACCACCACGCCTGGCGCGGTGATCGCCAGCCTGTCGGGCGCCTCGCCCACGGCTCAGAACGCCCTGCGCTGCGGCATGGGGGTGAGCCCAGTTGCCGGCAACAGCTGCACCTACACCGCCGACCAGACCAAGTTCAAGTTCGACGTGCCGCACCACGTGGGCGGCACCTCGCAGACGGTGGTGGTCAATGCCCTGCGCTCGGTTGAAAACGGTGCGCGCTGCGCCGCCGCCTTCGCGACCACCGAAAAGAGCGTGGCTTTCACCTGCACCTCGGCCAGCCACAGTGGCCTGACGGGCTCCGTTGCCCTGCAAGGCAATGGCACCGGCGCCGCCATGGGCAGCTGCAACGGCTCGGCCCTGGCGCACACGCTGAAGTTCGACAGCAACGGCCAGGCCTCGATCAACCTCAGCTATGCCGAAGCGGGCGAAACCAACATCACGGCCAGCTACAGCGGTGCGGGCGCCGAAGCCAGCCTGAGCATGAGCGGCACCGACAGCTTCATCACCGTGCCCAAGACCTTGTCCATGGTGGCGAGCGGGCCCTACGTGGCCGGTAACGCGGGCGTGACCTCGCCCGCCACCCTGACCGTCACCGCCTTGAACCAGAACGACCAGGTGATGACCGCCTTCGGCAACGAGTTGAGCAACCCCGCGCGCATCACGGTCAGCAAGACCGGGCAGTCGCCAACGGGCACCGACGCCAACGTGGTCGACCCGGTCATCGCGATGAACAACATGGCCTCTGGCGTGGCCACGGGGGCCTTGCGCTGGGTCGAGGTCGGCACCTTGAACCTGGCTGCATCGCTCAACGTGGGCTCGGTCTACAACAACGCAGGCATCGCGGTTTCGGGCAGCGTCTCGGCCGTGGGCCCCTTCGTGCCCCACCGCTTCGATGTCGAGGTGACGCAGGGCTGTGCGGCCTCGGGCAAGTCGGCCTTCACTTACAGCGGCCAGCCTTTCACCACCAAGGTGACGGCGCGCAACGCCGATGGCGGCACCACCCTCAACCACGACGGACGCAGCAGCATGTCCGCCTACTTTGCCAAGGCCGCCACGCTGTCCGGGGCGTCGTCGACCGGATCGGCCGGCAGCCTGACGGGCACGGCCATCGCCGCGTCCGACTTCGCCAAGGGCGTGGCCACGGTGACCCCGACCTACGCCTTCACCACCAAGGCCACGGCGCCTGCCAGCATCACCCTCAGCGCGGCGGAGAACTCGCCCGGCACCGTGAACTCGTCGGCTGGCAGCAGCGGTGTGGCGCAGGTGCGAAGCGGCCGGCTGTTCCTGTCCAACGCCTTCGGGTCTGGGCGCACCGCCTTGAAGGTGCCCGCACAGTTGCAGTTCTGGAGCGGCAAGGCCTGGGTGCTCAACGGCGATGACAGCTGCAGCGTGGTCCCCAATGACGCGGTGATCCTGGCGCGTTACCTCGACAGCAAGGGCGCCTCGACGTCGGCTTGGGGCAGCGTGAGCGCCACGGGCTTCACGGCCAGCTCGGGCCAGGGCAACATCACCCTGTCGGCGCCCACGGGCGGCGCCACCGGCAGCATCGACCTGGCCGTCAACCTGGGCGACACCGCCACCGATGCATCCTGCCTGAGTGCGCACCCCAGCGGTGGCAAGGCCCAGCGCGCCTGGTTGCGCGGCCCCCATGGCGCGTGCTCTGGTGCCGGACCGTTCGACCCTTCTGCGCGGGCTTCCATCGGCGTGTTCGCCCCGGAGAGCACCAAGCTGATGCATTCGCAGGACATGTACTGAGGCGCCAATGGCCGGTCTTCACAGCGTGAAATCTGGCCGGCAAACGCCCCTTTGACGCAGCGATACCGCCAAAGGGGGCTCGGCAGAATCAACGCAAAGGGCCGCCCGCCAACCGGGCAGCCCGCCTTGCCACCTGCCCGCCTGTTCCGATGCCCCGTCTGAGAGACACCCCTCGCGCCCGTGGCGTCAGCCAACGCGGCTTCACGATGAACGAGCTGATCATGGTGCTCGTCATCGGTGGGGTGCTCGCGGCCTTTGCCGTGCCCAAGCTCATCAGCTTCATGGGCGTGCGAGACGACGCCTGGCGTGACGCGCTGGCCGGCTCCATGCGCATGGCGCAGAAGTTCGCGGTTGGGCACCGTCGCCTGGTCTGCGCCACGGTCAACAACACCTCGGTGACCCTGCGCATCGCCAGCGTCAACCCCGCCACCAGCTGCGACACCGACTTGCCTGGCCCCAGCGGCGGCACCGCCTTCGCAACGGCCAGCAACAGCCAGGCCACCACGGTGGTCAGTGCCGGGAGCTCGCCTGCCGTCGTCCTGTACTTCCAGCCCGACGGCCGGGTCACCACCGACGGCGCCGGCGCCAACGCGGTGGACTGGACCATCACGCCCACGGCCGCGGCGCCCATCAGCATCCTTGGGGAGACCGGCCATGTGGAGTGAGCGACACGGCCTTGTCCGCGCGCAGGGCTTCACCTTGCTGGAGACCATCGTCGCCATCGTGGTCATCAGTGTGGGCCTGGCGGGCGTGCTGTCGGTCTTCAACGTCAACGTGCGCAACAGCGCCGACCCGGTGGTGCGCAAGCAGCTCATGGCCGTGGCCGAGGAGATGCTCGAAGAAATCGCGCTGCGGCGCTACAGCGGCCCGACCAAGGAGTCGGACGCCGGGTGTGGTCGCAGCGCTTTCGACGACGTGTCCGACTACCACCTCTACCCCGCCAACCGGAAGGTTTGCAACGTCGAGGGGGTTGCGATCGCCGCCCTGGCGGGCTACACGCTCGATGTCACCGTCACCGATGTCACGCTCGAAGGCGTGCCGGCCAAGCGCATCCAGGTCGAGGTGGCGCGAGGCAACGACGAGGTCACCCTGGTCACCTGGCGGACCGAGTTCGCCACCCCGACGCCATGAACGCTCACCGCCGGGCTGCCGGTTTCACCCTGGTCGAATTGATCGTCGTGCTGGTGCTGATGACCATCATCGGCGGCACGGTGGCGGTGTTCGTGCGGCCGGCCATCGACGCCTACGCCGACACCCGCAACCGCGTCACCCAGGGCGACATGGGCGACACCGCCTTGCGCCGCATGGTGCGCGACATCCGCGTGGCGGTGCCCAATTCGCTGCGCACGCCCAGCGAAGCTTGTTTCGAGCTGGTGCCGTCGGTGGCGGGTGGGCGCTACCGCATGGGGCCGAACGCGGCCAACGACGCCTGGTGGGTCAACACCTCGCAGGCCACCACCGGGTTTGACGTGCTGTCGACGCTGTCGCGGCAGCCGGATGTGGGCGACTTCGTGGTCATCAACAACCAGAACGGCAACGACGTTTACGCGGGCAGTAACCGATCGGCGGTCAGCGCGGTGAGCGTGCCTTCGGCCGCACAGGGCAAGCTCAGGCTGAGCATCGCGTCGCTGCAAGTCTCGCCAGGCTACGACGGCGGTCGCTTCCAGGTGGTCAGCCAGAACGAACAGTCGGTGTTCTACATCTGCGAAGGCGCCGGCGTGAGCGCCGATGGCCGCACGGGCACGGGCGTGCTGTGGCGGCTCAAGCGTGACTTCACCAGCACCTACCCGACCGCCTGCCCCAGCGGCAGCGGCAAGGTGCTGGCCCGCAACGTCAGCAGCTGCCGCTTCGTGTACGACCCCAACAAGGGCGCCACGCAGCAAAGCGGCTTCGTCTACCTGGAGCTGGGCATCACGCGCAATGGCGAGACGGCCACGCTCTCGCACGGCGCGCACGTGCTCAACGTGCCATGAGGAGGCCACCCATGCGTTGGATGCCTTTGCCCATTGCGGCCAGACCTCAGCGCGGTGTGGGCGTGGTGGCGGCCATGTTCGTGCTCGTGGTGCTCAGCGTGCTGGGCGCGGCCATCGCCCGCCTGGGCTGGACCCAGCAGATCAGCTCGGCCCAGGACATGGACGGCGCCAGGGCCCAGCGTGCGGCCAACTCGGGTGCCGAGTGGGGCCTGTACCAGGCCTTGCGGGGCTCCTGGACCAGCTGCAACGGCGCTTCGCAGACGCTCACCGCCATGAAAGCCGACCTGGGCATGATCGTCACCGTCACCTGCAACCACGACAGCTACGTCGAGGGTCAGACGGGCGCCGGCGATCCTCCGGTCTTCACCGATCGCACCATCAAGGTCTACCGCATCGACGCCGTGGCCTGCAACGCGGCGGTCAGCTGCCCGGATGCCACGCGCGTCGGCTCGATCGGCTACATCGAACGACGCCGACAGGTTCAGGCCTCGGATCAGTGAAGGCGTTTCAGTCGGGGGCCACCGGCTGCTGACTGGCCTGCTCGATGGGGCGCATGGCTTGGGCATGGGCTTCGAGCATGTCCGCGAAGGCCGCTGCAGGCATCGGGCGACCCAGGTGGTAGCCCTGCACCTCGTCACAGCCGTGGTCGCGCAGGAACTGGGCTTGCGCCTCGGTCTCCACACCCTCGGCCACGATGCCCACCTCCAGCCGGTGCCCCATGGCGATCAGCGCTGCCACCAGGCGGCTGTCGCCCTGGCTTTGCGGCACCGAGCTCAGGAAGCTGCGGTCGAGCTTGAAGCGGTCCACCGGCAGCTCGCGCAGGTAGGCGAAGGACGAGTAGCCCACGCCGAAATCGTCGATGGCGATGCCCACGCCCAGCGCGCGCAGCTGCGCCAGCACATCGGCCGCGCGCAGCGACTCGCGCACCACGATGCTCTCGGTGATCTCCAGCTCCAGCGCGGTCGCGGGCAGGCCGGTGTCGCGCAGCGCGCGTGAGACGGTTTCGATCAAATCGGGCCGGTCCAGTTGCAGCGCCGACAGGTTCACCGCGATGCGCAGCGGCCAGCCGCTGAGCTCGCGCCAGCGCTGGGCCGTCTCGCAGGCCTGGCGCAGCACCCACTCGCCCATGGGCACGATCAGGCCCGTCTCCTCGGCCAGCGGGATGAACTCCGAAGGCGGCACCAGGCGGCCGTTGTGCTCCCAGCGCAGCAAGGCCTCGGCGCCCGTGATGTGGCCGCTGCGGCAGTCGAACTGGGGCTGGAAGTGCAGGCGCAGCTCCTGGCGCTCCAGCGCGTGGTAAAGGTCGTTTTCCAGCACCAGGGTGTCGACGCTGGGCGCGTCCATCTGGTCGCTGTAGACCTGCACTCGGTTGCGGCCCTTGTTCTTGGCCTGGTACATGGCCAGGTCGGCGTGGCGCATCAGGGTGATGGCGTCGGTGCCGTGCGCAGGGTACAGCGCCAGGCCGATGCTGGGCGTCACGCGCAGCTCGTGCGGGCCGATGCGGATGGGCTCGACGAACAGCTCCAGCAGCTTCTGTGCGACGCGCTCGCCGTCGGCGGCCTCGCCCAGGCTGGTCAGCAGGATCACGAACTCGTCGCCGCCCAGGCGGGCCACGATGTCGGAGGTGCGCATGGCTTCGCGCAGCCGGCGCCCCACCTCGATGATCACGCTGTCTCCGATGTGGTGGCCCAGCGTGTCGTTGATCTTCTTGAAGCGGTCCAGGTCCAGGAACATCATGCCCATGGTGCGCTGCTCGCGCTCGGCCGACACCAGGCTCAGGCGCAGCTGCTCTTGCAGCATGTTGCGGTTGGGCAGGGCCGTCAGCGCGTCGTGCATGGCCATGTGCTGAACCTGGTCCTCGGCCTCTCGGCGAGAGGTCACGTCGTAGGCCATGGCCACGTAGCCGGTCAGCGAGCTGAACTCGTTGCTGATCTCGGTGACCAGCAGCTCGGCCACCAGGGGCGAGCCGTCCTTGCGGTGAAGCACCCACTCGGTCGGCACGCTCGACGTCGCCCGCGCCAGGTGGCGCAGCACCTCGGTGGGGGTGATCTGCTCGCCCAGTCGCATCGACAGCAGGGTCGCGCGCTCGCGCAGCTGCTCCTCGTCAAAGAAGTGCTGAGCCGAGCAGCGTCCCACCAGCTCGCTGGCTTTGAACCCGAGCAGGCGTTCGCCTGCCGGGTTGACGGTCTGGATCACGCCTTGCAGGTTCAACACGAAGATCGCGTAAGGCGCGTTGTGAACGATCACGCGACGCATCTCGTCGACTTCGTTGAGCTGTTTGTGCGCCTCGACGATGGCCCGCTCGGCCGCCTGCTGCGCGCTGAGGTCGCGCACGATGCCGATGTATTGCTTGGTCCCCTCGTGCTCCATGCAGCTGATGGCCAGGTCCAGCGGGAAGGACTGGCCGTTGGCGCGCTGGCCTTCGGTGCGGCGCCCCAGGCCGGCCATGCCCACCGGCTGGCTTTGCAGGAAAGACTCGACGCCATGCCGCCACTGCGCCTCGTTGGCGCCGGGCAGCAGCAGCCCCAGGTGCTGGCCGAGCAGGGCCGCCTGGGAGTGGCCGAAGATGCGGCAGACCGCCTGGTTGACGCTGAGGATGTTGCCCGTCGGGCTGACGGTGAGGATGCCGTCGATGGTGTGGTCCACCACCGAGCGCAAACGGGCTTCGCTGCCGCGCGCGGACTGGCTCAAGTGGTCCGCCATGGCGGCCGCGCGAGCATGCCGGGTGCCTGCGGCCTGCAGCAGCGCGAACAGCGCGCCGCTGCCCAGCAGCCCGCCGATCAACAGGGCCAGCGGAAAAGGCTGGCTCAGCGCCGCCACAGGCTCGCGGGTGTACGTCAGCGTCCAGTGCCGGCTGCCCACGGTCAGGTGGGTGGCGAGTTGGTCGCTTGACTCGGTGCGCGGCCCGGGCTGAAAAGGGTGAGCCGGTTCGGCGCGGGCGCTGTCGAACAGCTCGGAGTGCTCGGTGGCCAGGGTGTCGTCGATGCGCAGGTGCAGGTCAGACCAGTCCTGGCCGGCCTGGGCCACCAGGTCGGAGATCCGGATCACGCCACTGACCACGCCGTTGAAGGCCGCGCGCCGCTCGGACTCGGTGCCCACCGGGGCGCCGTGGCGGTACAGAGGCAGGCGAACCAGCATGGCCAGGGGTTCCTTGCCGCCCTGGATGAGCCGGATCGGCGGTGAGACCTGGGGGCGGCCGCTGTCGCGCGCGTCTTCCATGACCCGCCTGCGCACCGGCTCGAAGGCCATGTCGTAGCCAAACGCAGCCTGGTTGCCGGCCATGGGCAGGTTGTAGGTCACTGGCACGTAGTAAGCACGCTCGCCTTCCGGCACGAGTCGGTAGTCAGGGTAGCGCCCGCGCATCTGGCGCACGAAGGCGTCGCGTTCCGCCAGCGTCACGAGCGGGGCGTACTGAACGGCCAGCAAGGCCGGGTACTCCTGTGCCACCTGCAGGGCGCGGTGGTGCGCCTCGAAGGTGGCCAGGTCGACCTGGCCATTCACACGGAACATGGCCTGAAAACTCACCAGCACGTCCATGTGGTGGTCCACCACCTGCATCAGGTGATGGGTGTAGGCGCGGGTGCGCCCCTCGAACGCGAGGTCGGCTTCCGTCTGAATGCGCTGTCCGGCGTTCATCCAGCTCCACAGGCTCAACAACACACCCGCCAGCAAGACCAGCCACGAAGCCTGTTTCAGGCGCGTGGAGTCTCGGCGGGTTTCTTGGACATCAGACAGCATCCGGTTCCTTGTTGGGCGCACGCAGGGGCATTCGCCAAGCGGCGCATGTCGGGCTATCGGCCGGACTGTGGGCCGCTTGATGCCCCGCCTCGGGGGGCGGACCCTTGTGCCGGGCAGAACAGGCCCGCCGCGTGGACTGCGTCACGGATCGTCAAAGCCGCCATCGGTCCGATGGAGGGGTGATTCTGTGGAAAAGGTCCGGAGTGCCTCGGTAAATACGCACTTCGTGAAACGCGCGTCGGTATATCCTGGGTTCAACGTGACCAAGTTGTTGAGGTCACTCCGTGCGACGAGAGGGCGGCTGGATGGCTGGAGTTTCCTGGGGTTCGCGCGCCCGCCGCCCGGGTGCGTGGGCCTGGCAAAAGCGGGTCGGGGCGATGCTCTGCCTGTGTTGGCCCCTGATGGCTCAGGCGGCGGCGTACCTGTTCCCGGGCAACTTGCCCGCCGGGTGCAGCGGCAGCGCAGGCTCGTACACCTGCGGCGCGGTCACGCTTGCCGCAGGCGACACGCTCAATGCGGTGGTCTCGCCCACCACCATCTCGTTCACTTCTTTGAACGTGGGCAGCGCCAGCATCAACGCGGCGGGCTCGGCGGCCAACCTCACGCTCAACGTCAGCGGCATGCTGTCGGCTTCCGCCGGGGCGGTGGTCAAGGCCAACGTCAACGCGGGCAGCGTCTCCAGCAGCGGGGCGGTCAGCTACGGCGGCAACCTGGTCACCACGACCGGGGCGGTCACGCTTGGCGCAGGCACCACGGTTGCGGGGGCCCTGCGCACGACCACCGGCGCCATCACCTTGCTCACCGGCACCTCCACCACGTACACCACCGTGGGCAGCATCTCTTCTGGTGGCACGGTCACCCTGAACGCGTACAACGGCGTGGCTGGCGACCTCGTCGGCTACCTCGTCTCGGCGGCGGGGTACAACAACTTCGGCGGATCGATCACCTCGACGACCACCTACGTGAGCCTGGGCGGCCATGCCACCGTGACCGGCAGCATCTACTCGCAGACCTACGTCGACACGGGCGGCTACAGCAGCGTTGGCGGCAACATCACGTCCGCGACCTCCTACATCGACACCGGCACGGCCACCTCGGTGGGCGGCTCGCTCGCGGCGCTGGGCACCTATGTGGACATCCATGGCAGCGCCACCGTGGGCGGCTCCATCAAAGCCGCCTCTTATGTGAGCATGACGACCAACAGCAGCGTGGGTGGCAACATCACGGCGCAGAGCACGGTTTACATGGGAACGGGCAGCACCGCAGGCAAGTGCGTGCGCTCCCAGGGTTCGGGCTCGATCACCGTGCCATCGGCCACGGCGGTGGGCGGCGCTTGTTGCGGTGTCGGCAGCACCTGCGGCAACACCTGCGTGGTGGGTTCGCCCAAACCACCTGCCTGCGCCTGGCCTTCGAGCGGCCTGGTGGCCGAGTACCTGTTCGAAGAAAGCAGCTACAACGGCACGCACGGCGAGGTCAAAGACACCTCGGGCAGCAAGCGCCACGGCACCATGCTCGGTGGGGTGGCCTCCACCGCCAGTGGCCGCGTCTGCCGGGGCATGCAAGTGCCGCAGAACACCAGCGCCACCGTCCAGGCCTTTGACACGGGCATCGACGTCAACACCATCGGCAGCATCGGCACCATCTCGTTTTGGTACAAATCGATCGCCACCGGCACCGAGCACCGCATGCTGTTCGACGCCACCGAATCGGCGTCGGGCAAGTTCTACCTCTACCGCGATGACTCGGGCAGCGGCGTGGACCTCAATGCGCACATCACCGACAGCGGCGGCACCGTTCGCGACGTTGACAAGCTCAACACCGTCACCGACGGCGCGTGGGCGCACATCGTGGTGACCTGGCAGTTCAAGTCAGGCGGTGGGCCCATGAAGTTGTACGTCGATGGCAGCTTGCAGGACTCGCAGACCTACTCGTCCACCGCCATCAACAACGCCATCGGCCGGCTGGTGTTCGGTGACAACCGCAGCGCGTCTTCCGTTGAGCTGAACTCGGCATACGGCACCATCGACCAGGTCCGCATCTACGACGCGGAGCTGACCGCCGCCGAGGTCTCGGCGCTCTACGCCGAATCCACCACCTGCACCGCCGCCACGCTGCATCACGTCGAGGTGACGATGAACAGCGCCTCGGGCGTGACCTGCAAGGCCGAAGACGTGACCATCAAGGCCTGCGCCAACGCGGCTTGTTCGACACCCTACACAGGCGGCCTCAACGGCACCGTGAGCTTCACCGGCACGCCCACGGTCACGGGCACCAAAACCTTTGCCATCGCTTCGGGCAGCAGCACCGCCACGGTGTCGGTGCAGGTCACCACGCCGGGCTCGGTCACGCTGGGCCTGAGTGGCCTGTCCAGCACGCCCTCTGCGGGCAGCGCGCCGTACTGCGGCCTGGGCACGGCTGCCGCAGCGGGCGGCAGTTGCGTGTTCACCTCGGCCGACACCGGCTTGCTTTTTGATGTGCCACACCACGTTGCCGGCGACACCCAGTCGGTCACCGTCAGCGCCGTGCGCAAGGCGGACAACAGCCTGATGTGCACCCCGGCCTTCGCCAGCGTCAGCAAGGCCATCCAGTTCAGTTGCTCGCACGGCAACCCCAGCACGGGCTTCGTGCCGGTGAGGGTGGCGGGCACCGCGCTCAACGCGGGCAACAACGCGGCTGCGGCTTGCGACGGCACCAGCCGCAGCGTCTCGCTGGCCTTCAACGCCACTGGCGTGGCCACCACCACCTTCGACTACGCCGACGCCGGCCAGGTGAACCTGAGTGCGTCCTACTCGTCGGGCTCGGGCAGCGATGCAGGCCTGAGCATGACGGGCTCGGACACCTTCGTGGCCGTGCCCGCCAGCTTCGCTTTCAGCAACGTGACGGCGGGGCCCATCAAGGCGGGCGCGAGTTTCTCCGCCACCGTGACGGCCCTGAACCGCGCCAACGTGGCCACGCCGAACTTCGGTCGCGAGACCGTGCCGGCCGCGCCCACCCTGGTGTTCACCAAGCGCCAGCCCACCGGCGGCGGCAGCCAGTCGGGCACTTTTTCGGGCAGCTTGGGCGGCTTCAGTGGTGGCGTGGCACAGGCCCATGCCCTGAGCTGGAGCGAGGTGGGCAACGGCGACCTGTCGGTCAGCTGGAGCGACCACCTGGGCTCGGGCATCGGTGTCAGCGGCACCACGGGCAGCGGTGCGGCGGGCAACGTAGGCCCATTCGTGCCGGCGCACTTCACGGTGACCGCCACGCAGGCCTGCACCACCGGTGCGGCCTTCACCTACAGCGGCGAGCCCTTCAGCATGACCGTGACCGCGCGCAACCTGGCGGGCGACGTCACCCGCAACCACGATGGCACCGGCAGCATGTCGCCCAGCTTTGCCAAAAACACCACCTTGAGCGCGGTCGTCAACGGCGGCCTGGGCGCCTTGGCGGTCACCTCCCTGGCGCCTGCGGCCTTTGCTGCGGGCGAGGCCACGTTCAACACCCAGAGCTTCACCTACACCAACAAGCTCACGGCGCCTGCGTCGGTGGTGCTGCGCGCCACCGACAGCGATGGCGTCACCTCCGAGAACAAGACCGAGCAGGGGCCCAATGTGCGCAGCGGCCGCCTCCAGGTCTCCAACGCATTCGGGTCGGGGCGAGACGCCTTGAGGGTGCCGGTGACGACCCAGTACTGGTCAGGCAAGGCCTGGGTGGTCAACGACGCCGATGGTTGCACCACGCTGCCTTTGGCGTCGGTGGTGCGCGCCCGCTACCTGGACAGCAAGGGGGTGCTCACCAGCGCCTGGACGACCGCCGTGTCAGCCGGCGTCACGCTGATCAACGGGCAAGGGGGCATCGTGCTGTCGGCCCCGACCAGCAACGGCACGGGCTCGCTCGACCTGAGCGTGAACCTGGGCACCACGACCACCGACCAGTCCTGCCTGAGCACCCACCCTGCCAGCGTGGGGGCCCAGCGCCCGTGGCTGCGCTCGCTCAACGGCAGCTGCGCGGCCACCTACGACCGCGACCCGTCTGCGCGGGCCACCTTCGGGGTGTTCGCGCCGGAGACCCAGCGGGTCATCCACACGCGCGATCTGTTCTGAGCTGAGCGCTGAGGGCCCAGCGCTCAGCCCCTCAGCCCCCTCGGGCCATCGCCATCAGGCGCGCGATGCGCTCTTCGGTGGCGGGGTGCGTCGAGAACAGGCCGCGCAGGCCGCCGCCCGAGAGTGGGTTCATGATCATCATCTGAGCCGTCTCGGGGTGGGCCTCGGCCGGGCCCAGGGGGATGCCTTGGGCATAGCGGTGGATCTTGTCGAGCGCGCTGGCCAGGGCCTGCGGGTCGCCGCTGATCTCGGCGCCACCGCGGTCGGCTTCGAACTCGCGCGCACGGCTGATCGCCATCTGGATCAGGCTGGCGGCCAGCGGGGCCAGGATGGCCACGGCGATGCCGGCGATCGGGTTGGCCGGGCGGCCTTCCGAGTCGCGGCCGCCGAAGAAGGCGGCGAAGTTCGCCAGCATCGAAATCGCACCGGCCATGGTGGCGCTGATGGTGCTGATGAGGATGTCGCGGTGCTTGACGTGGGCCAGCTCGTGCGCCATCACGCCGCGCAGCTCGCGCTCGCTGAGCACGTTGAGGATGCCGGTCGTCGCGGCCACGGCGGCGTTCTCGGGGTTGCGGCCGGTGGCAAAAGCGTTGGGCGCGGCCTCGTCGATCAGGTAGACCTTGGGCATGGGCATCTGCGCGCGCTGGGCCAGCTCGCGCACCATGCCGTAAAAGCGCGGCGCCGAGGTCTCATCGACCTGGCGGGCGTTGTACATCTTCAGCACCATCTTGTCGGAGAACCAGTAGCTGAAGAAGTTCATGCCCACGGCCACGACCAGCGCCAGCATCATGCCGGCCTTGCCGCCGAGCATGCTGCCGATGGCCATGAAGAGGGCGGTGATCGCCGCCATCAGGATGGCGGTTTTCATCATGTTGAACATGGTTTCGGGCCTCCTGACCCGTCAATCGATGGAAGACGCCACCTCATGGTGGCACCCGTTTATATGCGGCGTTGCGCCCGCGCTTCAAGCCAATGAAGCGGGCAGGGTGCAGCTTTGCAGAATTTCACGCGCGCTCACGCGCTTGCCGCCCGGGCGTTGCAAGGTGTGCAAGGCCAAGGCCTGCTCGCCGCAGGCCACCACCAGGGTGTCGCCCTGGGCGTGCAGCACCTCGCCAGGCGTGCCGCTGGCCGGCACCACGCTGGCGCGCCACAGCTTGACCACCTCGGGCCCCTTGTCGGTGGGCAGCGTGAAGGTGCAGCCCGGGAAGGGGTCGAAGGCGCGCACGCGGCGCTCGATCACCGACGCGGGCAAGGCCCAGTCGATCGCGGCCTCGGCTTTTTCGATCTTGTGGGCGTAGTTCACGCCCTCCGGAGGCTGGGGTGTGCGCACCAGGCCACCCGCCTGCGCCAGCGCGTCGACGATGAGCCGGCCGCCCAGCGTCGCCAGGCGGTCGTGCAGCACGGCTGTCGTGTCGTCCGCGTGGATGGGCTCGGCGCCGATCAGCAGCATGTCGCCCGTGTCCAGGCCCGCGTCCATCTGCATGATGGTGATGCCCGTCTCGGCGTCACCGGCTTCGATGGCGCGGTGGATGGGCGCGGCGCCCCGCCAGCGCGGCAACAGAGAGCCGTGGATGTTCAGGCAGCCCAGGCGAGGCAGCTCCAGCGTCCACTGCGGCAGGATCAGGCCGTAGGCGGCCACCACCATCACGTCGGGCTGAGCGGCCAGCAGGGCGTCGCGCGCGGCGGCGGCCTCATCGGGGTACTTGCCGTCGAGCCTGAGGCTGTGCGGCTGTGCCACTGGCAGGCCATGCTGGAGCGCGACCTGCTTGACCGCCGAGGCCTGCAGCTTCATGCCGCGCCCGGCGGGGCGGTCGGGCTGGGTCAGCACCAGGGGCACGGTGTGGCCCGCCGCCAGGATGGCGTCGAGCGCCACGGCAGCGAATTCAGGCGTGCCGGCGAAGGCCACGCGCAGGGGCGATGTGCTCATCACTCGTCGTCGCGGGCGCGCTTGACCAGCTTGGTCTTGATGCGGTTGCGCTTGAGCGGCGAGAGGTACTCCACGAAGACCTTGCCCAGCAGGTGGTCGAGCTCGTGCTGCACGCACACGGCCAGCAACTCGTCGCCCTCGAACTCGTAGGACTGGCCGTCGCGGTTGAGCGCGCGCACCTTCACCCGGGCGTGGCGGTCGACCTTGTCGTAGATGGTGGGCACCGACAGGCAGCCTTCTTCCCACACGATCATCTCGTCGCTGGCCCAAGTGATCTCGGGGTTGATCAGCACGCGCGGCTCGTTGCGCTCTTCGCTGGTGTCGATGACGACCACGCGCACGTGGCGGTCGACCTGCGTGGCGGCCAGGCCCACGCCCTTGGCGTCGTACATGGTTTCCAGCATGTCGTCGACCAGCTGTTTGATGGTGTCGTCGACCTCGGCCACGGGCTTGGCGACCGTGTGCAGGCGTGGATCGGGGTATCGGAGGATGGGCAGCAGGGCCATGAAAAAGGGTTCGTCCAGAGGAGGGAAGGCCCGGAGGCCAATGTGGGAGCAGCGCAACGAGGGCGTCGCCGAAGGGCGCGCCACCCGGGGTAACACGGCGCAATTTCCATTGCGACCGTGCGACTTTTGCGGGCAGAATCCTTCGATCCAGGGGTGGATTTTGCCGAATCCCGAGCCCCACTGTCCACGTCAAGGCCGAATTCAAGGCTGTCCATGGAGGCTGTTTCGATGTCCCAGCGTTCGCTGTCCCCGCGTTTGTCCATTCGCCGCGAGACGTTCGCACCGCTGGCTGCGGCCGCCGCCCTGTGCTTTGGCGCGTTGGCCAACACCGTTTCGGCCGAGCCCAATTTCCCGATCACGGCCAAGCAAAAGGCCACCGCCCAGCAGGTCTCCGAGGCTGGCGTGCCGCTGTCCGAGCTCTCGCCCAACGCCCCCGACAGCCACACCGTCAAGCGTGGCGACACCCTCTGGGGCATCTCGGGCCTGTTCCTGAAGTCGCCCTGGCGCTGGCCGGAGCTGTGGGGCATGAACCTGCAGCAAATCCGCAACCCCCACCTCATCTTCCCCGGTCAGGTGCTCTACCTCGACAAGAGCAACGGCCGCGCCCGCCTGCGCCTGGGCCAGCCCGTCAGCGGTGATGTCAAGCTGTCACCCCGCATCCGCGAAGGCAGCCTTGACGAGGCCATCGCCACGGTGCCCATCCACCTGCTCGAGCCCTTCTTCAACGAAGCGGTCATCTTCGAGTCCTCCGACGAGCTGCTGACCGCGCCCCGCGTGGTCGCCACCCAGGAAGGCCGCGTCATGCTGGGCCGGGGCGAGACCGCCTACGTGCGCGGCAACCTGGACGGCCGACGCGACTGGCGCCTGTTCCGCCAGCCCAAGCCGCTGCGTGACCCGAGCACCCGCGAGGTCCTGGGCTACGAAGCCGCTTACGTGGGCACCATGACGCTGACCCGTGAGGGCGCCGAGGGCACGGGTGCCGACGGCAAGCCGCTGGTCATCCCGTCCACCTTCACCGTCACCAGCATCCGCCAGGAAGCCGGCACGGGCGACCGCCTGGCCCCCGTGCCGCCGCGTGACTTCGACAACATCGCCCCGCACGCCCCGAAGGACCCGGTGGGCGGCCAGATCGTGTCCATCTATGGCGAGTCGCTGACCGCCGGGCAGAACCAGATCGTGGCCCTCAACCGTGGCAGCCGCGACGGGCTGGACCGCGGCACCGTGCTGGCCCTGTGGCGCGATGGCGCCACCGTGCGCGACACCACCACCGAGACCAAGGAGCTCATCAAGCTGCCCGATGAGCGCCATGGCCTGCTGTTCGTCTTCCGGGTGTTCGACCGCATGTCCTACGCCCTGATCCTGAACGTGCAGGAGCCGGTCAAGGCGGGTGACCGCTTCACCCAGCCCTGACAGGCTGCCACGCACCTGTCCCGGGTGCGGCGCTTGAAGTTGGAGGCCGCCCCGGTGTCCGCCCGGACACCGCCGGGCGCTTTTTTGAGCCTCCAACGTGTCCCCCGACTTCGATGAACTTGGCGCCTGGTTGCGCCTGCTGATGGTGCCCGGCCTCGGGCCCGTGCCCGCTCGCCGCCTGCTGGCGGCCTTTGGCTCGCCCCAGGCGGTGTTCGCCGCCCAGCCCGATGCCGTGCGCGCGGTGCTGCCGCGTTTCGCCCCCGATGCGCTGAACGCGGACACGGGCTGGCAGGCCGAACTCGAGCGCACGCAAGCCTGGTTGCAGTCCGATCAAGCCCAGGCCCCTCGGGCCCTGCTCACCCTGGCCGATGCGGCTTACCCCGCGCCCCTGCTCGAAGCGGTCGACCCGCCGCTGGTGTTGTTCGCCGAAGGCGACCTGGATCGCTGGCGGCGCCCGGCGGTGGCGATCGTGGGCAGCCGCAACCCCACCGTGCAGGGCGCCGAGAACGCCCAGGCCTTTGCCCGCGCGCTCAGCGAGGCGGGTGTGGTGGTGGTGTCGGGCCTGGCGCGCGGGGTCGATGCCGCCGCGCACGAAGGCGCCCTCCAGCCCATCGAGTCCGGCGACATGCCCTTGGCGGGCGGCACCATCGCCGTCCTCGGCACGGGACTGAACGAGGTCTACCCCAAGGCGCACAAGGCACTGGCCCGACGGGTGAGCCAGGCCGGGCTGATGCTTTCCGAGTTCACGCTCAACACACCGCCCCTGCCGGCCAACTTCCCCCGGCGCAACCGCATCGTCGCGGCCTTGTCACGCGGCACGCTGGTGGTCGAGGCGGCGGTGCAATCGGGCTCGCTCATCACCGCGCGGCTGGCCAACGAAATGGGCCGCGAGGTGCTGGCCATCCCGGGCTCCATCCATTCGCCACAGGCCCGGGGTTGCCACGCGCTGATCAAGCAGGGCGCCAAGCTGGTCGAGACGGCGCAGGACGTGCTTGAAGAGCTGCGGCTGGGAACGCCGACACCGTCCAGCGCGGCATCGGCCGATGCGATCGGCGCTGGCTCCGACTCGGCGGTGTCCCATGCCGACGCGGCGGGCGCAGACCCCATCCTGCGCGCCATGGGGCACGATCCGGTCGGGCAGGACGCCCTGTCGGCGCGCACCGGCCTGGGCCCGGCCGAACTGGGCGCACGCCTGCTGGAGCTCGAACTGATGGGTCAGGTGGCGCGCCTGCCCGGGGCCTTGTTTCAGCGGCTGGCGCGGGCCTGAGCCGGCGGACCCAGCCCACAGGGGCTCAAAGCCCCAGGTTCACGAACAACAGGTCCGAGAACTGCTCGTACAGCCAGTCGATCACCGGGCGCTTGGGCGCCCGCGATTGCTCGAACGACCGCATCGGCGTGCCTTGTCCGTCCAGCAGGTTGTCAACGAAAGAAGTCACGCCGTCGATGCCTTGCTCCGGGATGCCGGTGTGATCAAAGGTGAACATGGTCGTGGAGTGCGAATGGAACACCGACGGCCTGGCGTAGGGGATGTAGTAGCCCACATTGGCCTGGGTCTGCAGGGCGCTCAGCCACGGTCCCAGCTCCTGCTGCCATCTGTTCAGGCGAAGCGTGTTGCGAGCCTGGATGCTGCTTTCCTGGCCGATCTCCGGGAAAAACTTGTCGTACGAGTACGCCGCGAAGACAACGTCCGTTTGCAGCAGGGTGTGGCCCATCCGGTCTTGCGGGAACACGCGGGCCAAGGCCGTGTTGAGCGAGCCCAGGTTGTCCGGGTTGCCCAGCCCTGGGTACTGCGCCATCAGTCGGGTCACGATGCCCTGTGGGCCGTCGAGCCCCCATGCGCTGCGGATGCGGTTGTGCAGGGGCAGCGAAGGTTGCTGCTCGGGCGATCCCCGTCGGTCGGCTTCGAACAATGGGCCCGAGTCGGCCAGCATCGCGGACTTGACGGGGCGGATCGCGTTGCGGAAGTCGGCGTAGTGAGCGTTCACGCCGATGGCACCGGCGGAAAAGCCGTACATCAGGAGGTGGGTCGGGCGGGGCATGTTGGCCGCGATCCACTTGGCCACCTCCTGTGAGTTGACGTCGCCGCGGTGGAAATAGGTCAGCGGCTTGGCCGGGTCGGCGTCTGCGTACACGTTGACCTGGTTGCCGGTGTAGACGTCACCGGTGCACTGGGGCATGTAGACGATGTTCCAGCTTTGCGTCTGCACCTTGCTCGTGCTCATGCGGGCCGCGAAGGGCGTCAGCCCGACCGCACCCTGGTTGATCACGGCGAAGGGCGATCCCGATGTGTTCGGCAGGTTCGATAGCAGGCCGGACATGTAGTTGGTGGCGATGCCGTTGGAATTGCTGCCGCCGAAGAAGCTGCCCCTCCAGAGGCATGCGTTCTGGTCGAAGCAAGCGCCGCCGCCTTCCATGATGACGATGGTCTTGGTGGTGAAAGGGGTGCGGTTGACGAAGAAGCGGTAGGGGCTGCCGTTGCCGCACGATGCGCCGCTGGCCACCGGCAGGTCGACCCGGTTCCAGGTGAAGTAAGTGCCCGCTTGCGTCGTCAGCGAAGCCGACAAGAGCGCCCCCGTCAGCGCGAGCCTGCGCCAGCTCGATGTGATGTGCTTGTCCATGGTGGTCCTTGGTTAACTACAGGTGTAGTTGATTCTGGCGAGCACAGACAGTTGGTCGATGCGGGGAAACCAGGGGGTTGGCACGCCCAGCCCCCTGTCGGTGACAATGCGGGCCTGCCTGCTCGCGCAGGCCGCTGCCCGATTTCCGCCCTGCACGCGCCACCCCCTCCACCGTGAGTTCAGAACGCAAGAACACCATCGCCGACGCCGCCTTGTCGCTGCTGGCCACCAGCGGGGCCCGTGGCCTGACCCACCGGGCCGTGGATTCCTTGGCAGGGCTGCCAGCCGGCTCGACCTCGTCGTGTTGTCGCAGCCGGTTGGACCTGTTGACCCTGGCCCTGCATCGCCACGCGTCGCGCAACCTCCAGGACCTTCAGGCCGATGCGTCGAGGCTGGCGGCGCAGGAGCCATCCCTGGACCGGTTCATCGACTCGCTTGCCGAGCGCATCGAAGACTGGACATCCCCCGCCAAACGCGATCGGGTGGTGGCGCAGATCGAGATCTTCCTCATCGCTTCTCGTGAGCCTTCTCTGGAGTCGGTGGTCAGGCAAGTCCACCAAGGCTTTGTCGATGCCACGACGGCCGCGTTGGCTCGACTGGGCATTGGCTCTCCAGAAGAGGTGGCCATCGGGCTGATCGCCACGGTGGACGGCATCCTGTTCGGACAGGTGGTCAACAGCCACCTGCGGCCTGATCGCCAGGCCTGCCGCGCCATCCTGATGCGCGCGGTTCGGGTCGACTGAGGCGGTTGATCCGGTCGCCATCGGTGGTACAACCGCCGGGTGACCACGCTGAAGAACCTGGGCCTGGTGCCCTACGAACCCACCATGCGTGCGATGCAGGATTTCACCGAGCAGCGCACCGATGACACCCCCGACGAGATCTGGGTCTGCCAGCACCCGCCGGTGTTCACGCAGGGCCTGGCCGGCAAGGCCGAGCACGTGCTGCTCAACCCGCCAGGGCCGGGCCACATCCCCGTGGTGCAGACCAACCGGGGTGGGCAGGTGACCTACCACGGGCCGGGTCAGGTGGTGGCCTACCCGCTGCTGGACCTCAAGCGGCGCGGCTACTTCGTCAAAGAGTACGTGTACCGCGTGGAGCAGGCGGTGCTGCGCACCTTGCAAGACCTCGGCGTGACCGGCCACCGCGTGGCGGGCGCCCCGGGCATCTACGTGCGGCTCGACGACCCGTTCGCGCACGCCGCGCTCACCGGCCCGGTCGACCCCTCAGACCCGTTCCGGGGCCTGGGCAAGGTGGCCGCCATCGGCATCAAGGTCACGCGGCACTGCACCTACCACGGCGTGGCGCTGAACGTGGACATGGACCTGGCACCCTACGGTCGCATCAACCCCTGCGGCTACAACGGCCTGAAGACGGTCGACCTGGCCAGCCTGGGTGTGCACGTGGGCTGGGACGAGGTCGCTGCGCGGTTTGCTCAGCACCTGGACAGCAGCCTGAGCTGATCACTTGAAGCGCGACACCGACGTCACCAGCTGGCGGGCCTGCTGACGCAAGCTCTCGGCGGCGGCGGCGCTCTGCTCGACCAGGGCGGCGTTCTGCTGGGTGGACTGGTCCATCTCGGTCAGCGATTGCTGCAACATGGCCACGCCGCTGCTTTGTTCCTCGCTGGCGTGGCGGATCTCGGCGACGGTGTCGGTCACGCGCTGGATGGCTTGCACCACGTCCTGCATGGTTTGCCCGGCGCGGTCGACCAGGGCCGAGCCCGTTTCCACACGTTCGACGCTGCTGCCGATGAGGCCCTTGATTTCGCGCGCGGCGTCGGCGCTGCGGCTGGCCAGGCTGCGCACCTCGTTGGCCACCACGGCGAAGCCTCGGCCCTGCTCGCCGGCCCGGGCCGCTTCCACGGCGGCGTTCAGCGCCAGGATGTTGGTCTGGAAGGCAATGCCATCGATCACGCCGATGATGTCCGAGATCTTGCGTGAGCTTTCGTGGATGTCGCGCATGGTGGTGACCACCTCGCCCACCACGCGACCGGCGTCGGTGACCACCTGGCTGGCGGCGTCGGCCATCTGGTTGGCCTGGCGTGCGTTGTCGGCGTTCTGGCGCACGGTCTCATTGAGCTCGACCGTGGCGCTGGCCGTTTGCTGCAGGCTGCTGGCCGTGCGCTCGGTGCGCACCGACAGGTCCTGGTTGCCGGCGGCCACCTCGCTGCTGGCCACCTCGACGCTTTCGCTGACTTCGCGAACCTGTCCGATCAGGTCGGCCAGGTTGTTTCGCATGCGCTGGAGGTCGTTGATGAGGTCGGCGACCTCGTCCCCGCGCGGGTCGTGGGGCACCGCCTCCAGCTTGCCGTCGGCGATGGCGCCAGACACCCGGCGAGCGAAACCCAAGCCGCCAACCAGGCGACGCATGCCGCGCCAGGCCAGCCAGGTGGCCGGCGCCAGGGCCAGGGCCAGCAAGGCCACCACCGCCGTCCAGGCACGCTGGTGGGTGACCTGGCTGTCTTCAAACAGCGCCTGGCCGGCATCCAGGTGGTGTTGCTCCAGCGCATGCAGGGCCTCGAACAAGGCTTTGCCTTCAGTGCGGCCAGCTTTGAGGAAGGCGGCCAGCGTGGCCTTGTCGAAGACGCCTGCGTCCAGTGCTTTGCGCGCGGCATCGCACTGTGCCTGCCACGCACTCAGCGCCACCGCCACCGAGGACAGGGCGGCCTGATCCGCCGGCTGGGCATCCAGCTGCTGCAAGCGCTGCCAGCTCGCCTGAATGTCCTCAGCCCGTTTGCGCATCTGCTGCAGGTGCATGTCGGTCGGGTGGTCGTGCACGTCCTGCACCGGGCTGTCCGGGGCATGCTGGAAGGTCAGCAGGACCTCGGTGCGGTTCTGCTGGATCAACTCCGCGAGCCTGGCCGCCTCGATGCTGGCGCGCATGTGGTGGTCGTACACATCCCGCAGGTCCCGGCTCAGGCTGCCCAGACCGTGCAGGCTGAGGGCAGCCAGGATGACGAAGCCCAGCCAGAAGATCGCGGTGGCGGTGCCGAGCTTGGCGGACAGGGAAAATTGTTTCGGCATGGTCGATTGCTTGATGCGGGTTTGGAAACGCTCGGAGCGGGTGGGCCAGCCACCACCGCAGGGGCCGGGAGTCGCCATGAGCTCAGCGGGGTTATCGACCGAAATGCGCCCCGCTTGAGGCCCCCCCCCATGACACGGCCTCCGCCTGCGGCCGGCCACATCTCCAGGTGATGGCCAATGGGCTACAGTTTCGGGATATGTCCGAGCCCACCACGTCCCCCTCGAGCCCGGCCGCGCCACAAGCGCCAGCCACCGGGTCGCCCGCCGCTTCCGCACCCGTGAGCGCATCGCCTTTGGCCGCATCTCCTGCCGCCTACGACCCCTCCGTCAAGCAGAAGGCCCAGGCCAAGACCGCGCGCATCCCCATCAAGATCGTGCCGGCCGGCGAGGTGCTGAAAAAACCCGAGTGGATCCGCGTCAAGGCCGGCTCGCCCAGCACCCGCTTCTACGAAATCAAGAACATCCTGCGCGAGCACAAGCTGCACACGGTGTGCGAAGAGGCCTCGTGCCCCAACATCGGTGAGTGCTTCGGCCACGGCACGGCCACCTTCATGATCATGGGCGACAAGTGCACGCGCCGCTGCCCCTTCTGCGACGTGGGCCACGGTCGCCCCGACCCGCTCGACGTCAACGAGCCGGCCAACCTGGCCAAGACCATCGCGGCGCTCAAGCTCAAGTACGTGGTCATCACCTCGGTGGACCGCGATGACCTGCGCGACGGTGGCGCCGGCCACTTCGTCGAGTGCATCAAGCAGGTGCGCGAGCAGTCGCCGGCCACGCGCATCGAGATCCTGGTGCCCGACTTCCGCGGCCGCGACGAACGCGCTCTGGAAATCCTCAAGGCCGCGCCGCCCGACGTGATGAACCACAACCTCGAAACCGCGCCGCGCCTGTACAAGGAAGCGCGCCCGGGTTCGGACTACCAGTTCAGCCTGAACCTGCTCAAAAAGTTCAAGGCCCTGCATCCCGACGTGCCGACCAAGAGCGGCATCATGGTCGGCCTGGGCGAGACCGATGAAGAGGTGTACCAAGTGATGCGTGACATGCGCGAGCATGGCATCGACATGATCACCATCGGCCAGTACCTGGCGCCTTCAGGCCACCACCTGCCGGTGCGCCGCTACGTGCACCCGGACACCTTCAAGGCGTTCGAAGAAGAGGCCAAGCGCTTGGGCTTCACGCACGCGGCCGTGGGCGCGATGGTGCGATCGAGCTACCACGCCGATCAGCAAGCCGCGCAGGCCGGGGTGGTCTGAGCGACGGCCCTCACCTCTGCTCAGGTGTGGGCATCAAGCCGTGTATTGACGCAGCGCCTGCCGCGACGACCAACTGCCTGTGTTGACCCCCGTGTTGCCGCCGGTGTTGGCCTGAGAGGCCAGTTGGGTCGCGGCTTCGATCAGGCTGGTTTGCTGTTTTTTGAGCAGCGTGGTCTTGCCCGAGAACAGGTTGGTGGCGAAAGCCAGGCGGCTGGAGCCTGCGAGCTCACCGTCTGCGCGCTTGCCAATGGCCTTGCCCAGCTGCGCCAGCGTGGACAGCCCCGCGCTCGCGCTGGCCGTGGTGTCCGAGGTCGTTGCGTTGCTGGGCGCCGATGACAGGGCTTTTTTCAGCGCCGCAGCGTCCAGTTTGAGCGTGCCGTCGGGCTGCCGTGCGAGCCCCAGCTTGGCCAGTTGCGAGCGGCTGGTGTCGGTGTTCGTGAGGGTGCGTCGAGAGGCGGCCAGGGTGCCGCTCGCCGAGCTCGACTCATCGGGTTGCGAGGCCTTGATGGCCTGGTTGTAGCTGGCAACGAAGCGCTCGACGGTCTGCACGGCATCTGCCACGCTGGTGGTGGCGCCGAGCTGGCTCATCGCTTGCGCGGCCCCCTGCAGTTCGGACACGGTCGCCTTGTACTTGCCCAGTTGCGACAGCGACGTCGAATCGCTTTGCAGCTGGTTGCGCACCCGCTCGTGCGCCTTGCCCAGCGCTGGCGAAACCTTGTTGAGCGCCGCGGTGGTTGGGTTCTCCTGGGCGGCTGCCTGGGCGGTGGTTGTGGTGGTGTTGGCCTGGGCCAAGGCCGCCGACGACAGCGACACGGTCATCGCGCTCCTCCTGTTCGGTCCAGCACGTCCACACGTGCCTCGGGCCGAGTGTCCCGGATCGCACGATGCGTGCATGCCGGGATCAGGGGGCGGGCGGCTGCTCAATTCGACCTGACATGGACGTTGGGTTGGTGCCCACCGCCCCAGGCACCTCGAACAACCCGCCACCGTGCGTCGTCACGTACACGCTGGTGGTTGAGAACCCGGCGCCAGCTGAGCCCGGTGTCACCGCGCTGGGCAACATCAAGCCGCGAGCCAGGGTGCACCAATCGCCCCCAGGCGTCAGCCGCCAGACCTCGCCGCTCCAGTACGACGCCACGTACAACAGGCCCTGGCTGTCGATGCCCAGGCCGTCCAGCCACGTCCAGCCGCGCCCCTCGGGGGCTGGCGCCACCAGCCGAACCTGACCCGACTCGCGGTCCACCGCCATGACCTTGGGCGGGATCATCTGGTTGACGTAGAGGGTGCGCTGGTCCTGGCTGAGCGCCAGGCCGTTGCTGTTGAGCGCCAGCCAGCCGCGCTGCACGGTGCCGTTGGGCAGGACGCGGTCCAGGCTCCTGGCCAGGTCGTCGGAAGCGTAGAAGGTGCCGTCGTTGGCGCGCACCACGCCATTGGCCATGGCCAGGCCTTTGACCACCGGCGTGACGGTGCCGGTGCCCAGGTCCACCTTGGAGATGCCGGCCGAGCCCAGCCAGGGCAGCAGGCCATTGAGGCTGTTGCCTGTGCCCACGTGTGCCTCTTGCTCGCCGGTGACGGCGATGCCGCCTGGCGATTTCAGGGCCGTGGTCACCGTGGTGACTTGGCCTTGCGGGGCCTCCAGGCGGAACAGGGCGTTTTTCGTGATGCTGGTGAACAGCAGGCGCCCCTGGCGGTCAAAAGCCAGGGATTCGAGCGGGCCGCGGCCGCTGGTGAGCTGGCGCGCGGGGCCGGTGCCCGGGCAGTCGGGCGGCGCCGCGCTGACCTGGCTGTGGGCCAGCGCACAGAGCGCGCCCGAGAGCACGGCGGTGAGGATCGAGGTCCTCCCTGTGGGTTTGTTCATGTTTGTCTCCTGTGATTGTCGCATCTTGTGTGATAAATCTATCACATTGATCGTATCCAAGTGTTCCGACGTTCGCCTGGGGGCTTTCACGGGGGGGCGTGCGCCATGAAAGCCATCCCTGGGGCCCCTTGACCTGTGACCTACACTCGCGCCGATGCCTGATTCCCCTCCCGCCCTGCCGACCCTGCCGGACCACCTGCTTGCGCCCGACGGCACCCGTTTGCACCTCAGCCACTGGCCTGTGACGCGGCCGCGGGGTGTGGTGCAGACCCTGCATGGCTTTGGTGAGCACCAGGGGCGACTCGAGCCTTTGGCGCAGGCGCTCAACCGCGCCGGCTGGGCCGTGGCGGGCATCGACCACCGGCACAACGGCCGCTCGGGCGGTGAGCGCGGTGTCATCCGCGATGGCGACGACCTGCTGCGCGATCAGGCGCAGTTGCACGATGTGCTGGGCCTGGCCTACCGGCGCCTGCCCCGGGTGATGATCGGCACGAGCCTGGGGGGGTTGTTGGCGGCGAGGTTCGCGGCGGCGCAGTCCGGGCATGGACAGCTCGAGCCCTGGGTGCGCCCGCTCGACGCGGTGGTGCTCATCGCCCCCGCGCTGGCCCCGGCCTTGTCGCCCCCGCAAAGCGCCACCCTGGCCGTGCTGTCTCGCATGGTGCCGGACCTGCCGGTGTCGCTGTCCTACATGCTGGGGTGGGGCTCTTCGGTGCCCGAGGTCGTGGCCGCCAAAAAGCAAGACCCGCTCATCCACACCACGATGACCCCGCGCGTGGTGCAGCACATGCTGTCTTCGGCGCAGCGCGTGTTCGAGCAGTTGCCGAACTGGCGCACCCCGGCGCTGATCTGCCACGCGGGTGCCGATCGGCTGGTGGCGCCTTCGGCCGCACGGCGCTTTGTGCGCGAAGCGCCTGCCCACCTGGTGCACGAAATGGCCTTTGCCGACATGGCCCACGACCTGCTCCACGAGCCCTGCGCCGACCAGCTCATCGAGGCGATCGTGGCCTGGCTGGCGCCGTGGGCGGTGTCCGATCAGCGAGGCGCTCGCCCGTGAGCCGTGGCGACAAAGCGCCTGGTCATGCCGATCCAACCAGGGTCGCCGGGGCCACCCGCACCCGGTTGATCGAGGCCGCGATGGGGGAGTTCATCGAGCACGGCTTCGCGGGCACCGACACCAACCGCATCGCGCGGCGAGCGGGCTTTGCGCCGCAAACGTTCTACCGTTGGTTCCCGGACAAGGCCGCGGTGTTCGCCGAGGTCCTGCACGTTTGGGAGGAGGCCGAGCTCGCCATGTTCCTGTCCCTGGTGAGCTCGCACGAGCTGGGGCCTTTGCAGCTGGCCGAGGCCTGCGTGGAGAACATGCGGCCTTTTTTGACGTTCCGTCAGCACCTGCGCTCGGTGACCATGCAGGACGCGGCGGTCAGGGCCGTGCGCGCGCAGGGCCGGGCTGCCCTGATGTCGCGACTGGGCCCTTGGTGTGCCCACCTGGGACCCGAGTCGCTGGCCCACACGCTTTTGCAGATCGAGTCCTTGAGCGAGATGCTGGCGCGCGGCGACCTGTCCGACCTGGGTGTGAGCGGCAGCGAAACCCTGCAGGCCTTGGCCGATCAGATCCGGGCGCTGAGGCCTGCGGGCGCTTGACGCGCCGGCGTGGCCTGGCGTTCGATCCAGTGGTGGTGAACGCGGTCCAGGAGGCTGGAGAGTGATTCGCTGCGGTAGCCCAGGTCTCGGATGGCGAGTTGGTCGTCCGCCAGCATGTCACCGCACAGGATATCGGCCAGACCGGGTGTCAGCTCGGGCCGTTTGCCATCGACGCGAGACCACCAGTCCGACAGCCTGGCCACGGTCTTGAGCACCGGCGAAGGAACGGTCGAGGTCACGGGTTTGACGCCTGTGCGGCTGGCGATCGCATTGAACATGTCCAGGTAGGACACGGTGGGGCCGCCCAGCACGTAGCGAGGGGCCGCATCAGGGCGCAGCGCGGCCGCCACATGGGCCCTGGCCACCGCTTCGACCGCGCAGAAGTTGGCGCGCCCTTTGGGGGCGGCCTTGAGTTTGCCGGCGACGGCGTCATCGAACATCTTGATCCAGCCCGCCTGGTCGTGTGGCCCCAGCAGGTGAGAGGGGTGAATGCTCACGGTGGACATCCCGGCGCGGTGCGCGTTCTGCAGCTCCTCATCGGCCATCAACTTGGTCAGCAGGTAAGGGTTGCGTTCGCTGCTCATGGATCGCAGGCTGTTGTGCTCCGAGATGGGCTCGCCTTCGTCCTGAAAGACGCCCAGGGTCGAGGTGAGCACGACGCGAGAGGCCCTGCGTTTGAGCGCGGTCAGGATCAGGTTGCGGGAGGCCGTGACGTTGTCGCGCATCAGGGAGTCCATGTCACCGCGCCACATCGAGATCGCACCGGCCACGTGGAACACCGCATCGGGCCTGTCCGGCATGGCCGCGAGCAACTGCCGCTCATCGTCCAGCGAGCCCTGGCGGATGCTCAGCTGCGGCGATTGCATCCAGGCGGGCACCTCGGATCGGACCAGGGCCGTGACGTGCCAGCCGGTGCTGAGCAGTTCCTGGACAAGGTGCCGGCCCAGGAAGCCTGCGCCTCCAGTGACGAACGCGGTCTTTCCCATGGTGTGGTGTTCCTCGTGAGTGTTGGTTTGTGGGGTGATGCTCAGAACTTCAGGCGCAGCCCGAGCTGTGTCGTGAAGGCGCGGTAGCGTGCCTCGACGTTGCCCGGTGGGATGTTGGGGATGTCGCCGAAGCCGCCCGTGGAGGTGCGCACGCGGCGGTGGCCCAGGTCAAGCGTCATGGCTTCGTTGACGTCCCAGCTCACGCCAAAACCCCATTGGTGAACATCGACGTCGGCCGAAGCGTCGCCGAAGCTCACGCCGCCTGCAGCGAGCCCCTTGACTTCGAGGCTGCCACGTCCCAGGCCGGCCCCGATGTATGGCTTGAAGGGCAGGCCCAGGGGCTTGAGATCGAAGTCGTACCAGAGGTTGACCAACCAGCTCTTGAGCTGCTCCTTGCCATCGCCGGCCAGCACGCCGCCGCCGTCATAGAGCCTGTTGCCGAAGCTCTGGATGTCGTTGCTGCGCTGGCTGTAATTCAGCTCGATGCGTGGACCGAGGTCCAGCGCGCGTCCCACCGAGATGGCGCGTGCACTGGCGAACTTGAAGTCGTTGTCGAACCCGATGTTGACGAAGTTGAAGCCCTGTTGATAGAGGTTCTGCTGAGAGGCTCGGTTCGAGCCCAGCTCGATGGCTGCGTAGTTGTGGCCGTCCAGCCAATCGGCGCTGGCGTGTGGGGTGCAGGCCAGCGACAGCAGGGACAGGGCAGCGAGGGTTTGAAACTTCCGAGACATGGTGGTTCCGTTTTGAGGTTGAGGTGAATGGGCGGATCAGGCAGCGGCTGCGATGTGGGCCTTGTGTTCGGCTTGGATCAGCATGTTTCGCAAGGCGAGCTGCAAAGCGGCGCGCAGCTTGCGCGCCAGGAAGGGGGCGAGGACCCAGGAGAGCGGTCCGCTGAGCACGGCGCCATGCCGAACGACGTTCAGCCTGCTGTCGATCGACTCGACCTCGTGCGTGAAGCGAACGCGAAGCCCAGGCAATCGAACGGTGTTGCTGTAGGAGCGAAGCAGTTCCACGCGCTCGAGTTCGAAGCGCAACTGCGGACCGCCTTTGAGCTTGAAGGCCCCGAGGGTGCCGGGGCGAAACGCGCCGTCCAGGCGGCTCCACTCGACGTCGGTGTCCCAGGCGGGTGAGCCTTCAACGTCGATCCACATCTTCCAGATGTCGGTGGCTGAAGCGCGTGTGGTGGCTTGAACTTGTACGTGTGGCATGGTGGGTGCGCTGGGAGTGAATGTCTGGAGGTGCGAGCCGTGCGTGCTCGATGTCCTGCACGATCAGGTCGATCACCTGGCGGCGTCGCACGCCGGCCAGGAAGAAGTGCCCGCCGGGCAGGACGTGGTGGCGCACGGTGCCGCTGACCTGCCTGGACCAAGGCAGCATGTCCTGTGGTCGGGCCAAGGGGTCGGCGTCGCCTGCGAAGGTGGACAAGGCGCAAGGCAAGGCTTCGATGGGGCCCGAGCCCGCCGCGTGGTGTGTCTCACAGGCGCGCAAGTCCGTGCGCATCAGGTGCAGGTAGTCAGCCGTGATCGCTTGGGCGGGCAGGGCGCCCACGCGCCGCAGGCGCTCGATCAGGAGCGCGTCGGGCAGTTGGTGCAGGCGCTCGCCCTCTGGCCTGATGTGTTGCGGTGCGCGGTGCCCGGATGCGCCCAGCCACAAGGGGGCGGGGCCTTGTCGGGCCACCATCTGACGAGCGACCTCGTGGGCCACCATGGCACCCATGCTGTGACCGAAGAAGGCGAACGGGCCTGGCGCCAGGGGCTCGAGCTGAGGCAACAAGCACGCGGCCAGTTCGCTCAGGTTGTCGAGTGCCGGCAGGTGGGCCAAAGCGCCTCTGCCTGGGTACTCGATCAGGCGGACGCGCCAGCCCGCAGGCAGGCTTGCCGCCATCGCCCGGTAGCTGTGGCCATGCCCGCCGGCGTGGTGAAACCAGACCAGGTGCATGGGGGCGGACCGGTCGACGTTCATGCGGGCTCCGCCTGGCGTTGTGCCGCATAGACCTCGGGCGCGATGGCCTGCGAGACGATGGTGGCTTGGCCGAAGGCGCCCTGGTCGTCGCACAGCTGCATGGTGACCTTGCTGGTGCGCGTCGTGCCCGCCCATGCGACCGGCGAGAAGCTGGGGCTCAGCCACAGGCGACCATGGCGCCCAATGGGTGCATTCAAAGAAAAGCGCAGGTCCACGAGGTTCATGGGCGTGCCCAGCGGCACGGCCAGCTTGCCATGGGCCACCAGCATGAAACACTGGCGGGCCACCTCCAGGAAGTACAGCATCGACAGGCTGCCCGGAGGGCCGTCTGACAGGGCGTGCCCTTCGGGCAGGTCGGCGGTCACCACGCCCAGCGCACCTTCGCGCACCTCCAGGTCATGGACCAGGCGGTTTTCGGCTCGGGCTTTGTGCAGCCACTTCGAATCGGGCAGGGCGGTGGTGGCGGG